>CBFGUO010000002.1:0-246963 GCA_965652375.1 uncultured Opitutus sp. | reverse complement strand
CCCGGTTGCGGCGGACGGGGCAGATGGAACGACGCGGTCCGGAGGCCCACGTCCACCTGAAAGGCAACAGGGTGGACGCCGGCGTCCCCGACGGCGTTTGCGGTACGCCATCGCCAAGGCGAGCGCGAGCCCTACAGGGGGCGCGTCAGGCGAATGGTAGGGGTGCCGCTGGCCGGCGCCCGGTTGCGGCGGACGGGGCAGATGGAACGACGCGGTCCGGAGGCCCACGTCCACCTGAAAGGCAACAGGGTGGACGCCGGCGTCCCCGACGGCGTTTGCGGTCAGCCTTCGCCAAGGTTTACCTGCCTACGGCAGCGCCAGAGGCGACCAGGGCTAGGGTGGATTCGTCCGGACGCGAAGCGTCAGGCGAAGTGGAGGTGGTCTTCGATCGGCTAGAATCCGATTGGCTCGATGCGATAGCGGTAGTGGTAGTCGCGGGCGGCGGGACGGTAGGGTTCATGGGGGATCGCGCCCCAGCTGTCGTCGCCGCCGACGCCCAGCTGCACGTGATCGATGTTGAGGTGGGTCGCCGCGCTGGGGCCGAATTGCCAGGAGTAGCGCACGCGTTCGATCTCGGCGGCGCTATACGGCGAGACGCCGCAACTCAGCGGTGTATCCAGCGCACTGACACGCAGGCCGCGACTGTTTGCGGCGGTGAGTTCGAGCCAGCGCACGTCGACCTTGTTACCGTTTTCCTGCGGGCGGGAGAACTCCGTCCAGTTGCCCATCACCGTGTCCGCGTGGATCCCGATCGGCGCGAAGGCGCGATCACTGTAGGTGGACTCGGGTCCGCGGCCATACCAGCGCAGGTTACTCAGGGCCGGGGGAACCCGCCACTGCATGCCGACGCGCGGGATGATCGGCTGATCCTGCGTGGCGTGATAGGTGTAGTCGATCTCGAGGGTGCCGTCGGGCAGGATGCGGTGAGTGATCGTGAGCTCGACCGTATCGTCCAGCAGGACGCTCGTCGCCTTCACCTCGACGGCGCCGGTGGCGGGTTCGGGGGTGACGGTGACCGCGCGGACCACCCGTTTCGCGGCGGCGTCGGCCCAGACCCGGGACGGGGCGAGGCGTCCGTCGCGGGCGCCGGGATCGCGGGCGAGGCCCGCCCCGCGGTCGTTGTCGAGCGGGGCGCGCCAGAAATCGGGGGCCGCGGCCGTGGCCAGCGTCGTGCCGGCGCGGGTCCAATCCGTCAACTCGCCGCGCTTGCGGCTGAAGCGCAGGGTCCAGTCGTCTCCGCTCACGATGTAGGCGTCGCCGTCTTCGCGCACCGTCGGCGCGGCGCCCGCTGTCGAGGGGGTGGCGGGTCGATGGGCGCCGCCGAGCGGGAACTGGTTCCAGCCGAGTTCGTATCCGGATTTCCACCACGGCGAGGCGTTGCGGCTGCGATAGGTCAGCTGGAGCAGGAGTTCGCCGGAGGGGTGGGCGAGATCGGTCTCCGGGCGCACGGTGATTTCGGCCTGCCGGCGGGCGGGGAGTGAGGGGAGTGCGGCGATGCCGTGTTCGATGGCTTCGCCGTCGCGCAGGAGGGTCCAGTGGACCTCGACCACGTCGGCGGCATCGCTGAAGTCGAGCCGGTTCGTGAGCTCGAGGCGCACCTTGCCGCCATCGATGCCAACGAGCCTGGCAGTGATCGGTTGGACAATGTGCTTGAGCGCGAGCAGGCCGGGATGGGGCGTGCGGTCGGCGGCGACGAGACCGTTCATACAGAAGTTGTCGTCGTTGGGCACGGCGGCCTGGTTTTCCCACCAGCCGCCGTAGGCGAAGAAGGTTTGGCGGCCCCAGGGATCGAGGCGTCCGTAAGGCACGGGTTGGGCGATGCCCTGATCCATCCAGTCCCAGACGAAGGCGCCGCCGAGCCGCGGGTTCGCGTAGATGCGGTCCCAGTAGGCGTCGAGGTTGCCGTTGGAGTTGCCCATCGCGTGGGTGTATTCGCAGAGGATGAGCGGTTTGTCAGGCCAGCGGGCGAGTTCTTGGTCGAACTCATCGGCCGGCAGATACATGTGGGAAATGAGATCGCTGCTGGAACCATCCAGGCCCTCGACGCGCAGGTTGGAGTTTTCGTAGTGGAGCGGGCGCGACGGATCGTGGGCGTTGGCCCAGGTGCGGCAGGCCTTGAGGTTGGGCCCGTCGCCGGATTCGTTGCCGGTGGACCACAGGATGATGCTCGGGTGGTTGAAGTCGCGGGCGACCATGCGTTGGAGGCGGTCGAGGATCGGCGTCGCCCACGCCGGGTCGTTGGCAATGCGGTTGTGCGCGGTGTGGCGGCCGAAACCGTGGGTTTCGAGGTTCGCTTCATCGATCACGTAAATCCCGGCCTGATCGCAGAGGCGATACCACTCGGGCGCGTTGGGGTAGTGGGAGGTGCGGACGGCGTTGAGGTTGTGGCGCTTCATCAGCGCGATGTCGGCCAGCATTGCCTCGCGGGAGACGGTGTGGCCCGTCAGCGGATCGTGCTCGTGACGGTTGACGCCCTTGAGTTTCACGGCGACGCCGTTGACGAGGAGCACGGCGTCGGTGATCTCGACGCGGCGGAAGCCGACGGCGAAGGGAACGGCTTCGATCACGCGTCCGGTGGCATCCTCGGTGAGGGTGACCAGCAGGGGGTAAAGGTGCGGGGACTCCGCGTTCCACGGCGTGACGGCCGGCAGTGCAGCCTCCAGGTCCCAGGTGTCGGGCGCGTTGGAAACGCGGGCGGCGGGTTTCTGCAGCGCCAACAACGGCGTTTCGGAGGCATCGAGCAGCTCGACGGAGACCGTGCAACCACTGGCGGGCGCAATGACGGCGAGATCAACCTTCAGTTCGCCGGCGCCGGTGGCGGGATCGAAGTCGCTGAGGATGCGCACGTCGCGGATGCGGGCGGGACCGGCATGCCAGAGGTAGACGTCGCGAAAGATGCCGCTCAGGCGCCAGAAGTCCTGGTCTTCGAGAATGGAGCCGTCGGACCAGCGGTAGACTTCCACGGCCAGCACGTTGGAGCCGGGCCGGAGGTGCGGCGTGAGGTCGAATTCGGCGGGCGTGCGGCTGTCTTCGCTGTAGCCGAGGCGTTGGCCGTTGAGCCAGACATAGCAGGCGGACTCCACGCCCTCGAAATGCAGGAAGACCCGTTCGCCGGCGGTGGGATCGAAGTCCCAGGTGGCGGGCAATGCAAAGGTGCGCCGGTAGGAGCCGACCGGATTCCAGTCGCGTGGCGGCCGGGCTTCGTCGATCGGGAACGGATAGCGCACATTGGCGTAAATGGGCAGGCCGTGGCCGTGCAGCTGCCAGTTGCTCGGCACCGGCAGGGTGTCCCAGGTCGAGTCATCGAAGTCCGGTTCATGGAAGCGTACCGGACGCGAGGCCGGATTGGGCGACCAGTGGAAGGCCCAGTCACCGCCCAGGCTGTGGTAACGCGGCGAGGCCTTGGGCGCGTGCAGATGGGCGAGCGCGAGGTCGCGCGTGGGGAAGGCGATGAACGACGTGCGGGGCGGCTCGGTGCCGACCTGGATGACGGCGGGATTGTCCCACTCGGGACGCAGCTCTGCGGACGCGTCGGCAAGAACGGTCGCCGGAAGCAGGGCAGTGATGACAAGGGCGAAGCGCAACATGACGAAGGCAGGGGTTAGGGTTCCCCGCTCGACGAGCGGGGTGCCGGCCATTCTGCGCCGATTGCCGGACGCGCTCACCGCATTCCCTGTCGGACAGTCTGCGCAATTTGCCCCCGGGATTCGGCCACCGGGCGCGGGCGCGTCGTCCGGAGCGGCGAGATGCAAGGACGATAGGAATTGAAGGATTAATCACAAAAAGTGGTTAGGCCGGGCTTTGCCGCATCGATATGCTCGATCAAACAACCCCACGTATGTGCCGCACCATTACAGGCCCCTGCGTCATCACGTGCTGGGCGGACCCTGTCCGCCGAGGCGCGTGGGCGGGCAAGTCGCGGCCGAATCGAGATGGATCGGAGTGCGCCCGATCGTGCTCACCGGGAGGTGTCCGCCACGCCCCTCGTGTTCTTCCCATGGCCGGATTTCGACCGGATTCAATGCACTGCCAATCATGAACTAGAGCCGATTCTTCATCGGATGTGATCCGGGACCTGGAGGCCCGGTGACATGCATCGACGGAACTTCCTTTTTCTCTGCGCCGGCGCCACCGTTCTGGGATGGACGGGATGGCGGTGGCGTTCCACCGCCGCACTCGACTCGCTGGTTTCCCGCGGCGTGCTCTGCAAAGTCTCCCGTCGCGGCCAGGCACTGGGCACGCAGGTCCTGCTCACGGTCTATCACGCCGACGAAGCGGCGGCCGCCCGCGGCATCGAGGCCGCCCTGGCGGCGATCGATCGGGTGGAAGACCTGATGAGCCTGTTCCGTCCGGCGAGCCAGTTGTCGCGGCTCAATCTCACCGGGCGGCTCGATCGGCCCGATCCGGAGCTGGTGCGCGTACTGCGCTATGCGATCGAACTTTCGCAGCAGACCGACGGTGCCTTCGACGTGACGGTGCAGCCGCTCTGGACCTGTTATCAAACAGCCGCCGGGCAGGGGCGTCTGCCGACCGCGGACGAACTCGCGGCGGCGGTCGAGCGGGTGGGGTGGCACGATCTGCAGGTGACGGACGCGGAGCTTCGGCTGCGGCGACCCGGCATGGCGGTCACGCTCAATGGCATTGCCCAGGGCTTTGCCGCCGATGCGGCAGCGGCCGCGCTGCGGGCGCACGGCGTCGAACACGCCTTGATCGACAGCGGCGAGTTCAGCGTGATCGGGAACAAACCCGCGTCGCGCGACTGGACGATCGGCATCAAACACCCGCGCGAAGCCGGCGCCCTGCTCGGATTGAGCGAGGTGCACGGGCGTTGCCTCGCCACCTCGGGCGACTACGAGGCGGTGTTCAGTCCGGATCGCCGTTTCCACCATCTGATCGATCCGCACACCGGATGCTCCCCCGACGAATTGGCGAGCGTTTCGGTCCTCGCCCCGACGGCCATGGAGGCCGACGCCTTGTCCACCGCGCTCTTCCTGCTCGGTCGGGAGCGCGGCGAGCGGTTGCTGAAGAATTTTGCCGGGGCGGATGCCCTGTTTGTCGATAAGGCGGGCGGCGTCAGCCGGTCCTGCGATTTTCCCTTCGAAACCATGAGCTGAAACGAAGGTCGCACGTGAACGCGGACGTCTTGATCCCGATCGCCGGAGCCCTGCTCTTCATGGGTGCATTGGGATTGCTGCTCGCCACGAGCCTGGCCGTCGCGTCGCGCAAGCTTTACGTGCCGGAGGATCCGCGGATCGATGCGGTCGAGGAAATGCTGCCGCACACCAACTGCGGCGCCTGCGGCTGTCCGGGGTGCCGGGCCTTTGCCGAAGCCTGCGTCGCGGGCACGGTCAATCCCGGCCAGTGCACAGTGAACCCGCCGGCCCAGGCGGCGGTGATTGCCGGCTATCTCGGGGTGGACGTGGGCACGGCCGAAAAGCGTGTCGCGCGCCTCGCCTGCGCGGGCGGCAACCACGTGGCGCGCATGCGTTCGCGCTACAGCGGCCTGCAAACCTGCCGCGCCGCCCTGGCGGCCGGGGGCGGAGTCAAGGCCTGCGCCTGGGGCTGCCTCGGTCTGAGCGACTGTGAGGTGTCCTGCGACTTCGACGCCATTCAGATGGACGCGCACGGCCTGCCGGTCGTCGACGAGGACAAGTGCGTCGCCTGCAACGACTGCGTCGAAGCCTGTCCGCTCGGCCTCTTTTCGCTGCAGCCGGTGAGTCATCGGCTGTGGGTCGCCTGCAAGAGTCTCGCCGAAGGCGATGCCGCGCTGGCCGACTGCGCGGTGGCCTGCACCGGTTGCGCGCGCTGTGTCGCCGATGCGCCCGGCGGTCTGATCTCCATCCGGCAAAACCTCGCCGTCATCGACTACACGAAGAACGCCCTCGCCACGCCGCTGCCCATCCAGCGCTGCCCCACCGGCGCCATCGTCTGGCTCGAGCACAACAGCGCCACCCGCGGCGCGGCCGCCAAGCGCATCGTGCGCCAGCAGCCACTGCCCGTCGAACCCGTCTCCTGATCCACCCACGCGCCCCGCCTTTTCACAAACCTCAACCCCCCGACAACAATGGTCTCCCCGCAAAGCAAAGTTAAGTATCCCGGAATTCCTGCGGCCATGGATGGCAACACCGTGGTCATCATGTGCGAGCGCGAGTCCAGCGATGCCGCGGGGGCGTATCCCATCACGCCCTCCACCCAGATGGGTGAATACTGGGCCGAGGAAACCGCGCGCGGTCACGTCAACATCTCCGGTCACCCGCTCATCTTCATCGAGCCCGAGGGCGAACACGCCGCCGCCGGCGTGACCGCCGGCCTGTCCATGAGCGGCCTGCGCGCCTCCAACTTCTCCTCCGGCCAGGGCATCGCCTACATGCACGAGTCGCTCTACGGCGCCGTCGGCAAACGCCTGCCCTACCTGCTCAACATGGGCTGCCGCGCCATCACCAAGTCGACCCTCAACGTCCACGCTGCGCACGACGACTACCACCTGATGGACGACACCGGCTTCTTCCAGGTGCTCGGCAAAAACGCCCAGGCCGCGGCCGACCTCAATGTCATCGCCCGCAAGATCGCCGAGCTCTCGCTCAACCCCGGCGTCGTCGGCCAGGACGGCTTCCTCACCACGCACCTCATCGAGACCCTGCGCGTGCCGGAGCGCGAACTCATCGCGGAATACCTCGGCCGGCCCGAGGACATCATCGACACCCCGACGCCCGCCCAGGAGATCCTCTACGGCAAGCAGCGCCGCCGCGTGCCCATCCTCTGGGACGTCGACAACCCCGTCCTCTCCGGCGCCGCGCAGAATCAGGACGCCTACATGCAGTCCGTCGCCGCGCAGCGTCCGTTCTTCTTCGATCACATCGCGGACATCGCCGACCGCTGCATGGCGCAGTACACCGCCCTTACCGGCCGCCGCTATGCGCGCGTTTCGACCTACAAGTGCGAGGATGCCGACTACCTCATCCTCGGCCAGGGCAGCATGCTCGGCACGGCCGAGGCCGTGGCCGACTACCTGCGTGAGACCCGCAAGCTCAAGATCGGCGTGGTCGATCTCACCATGTATCGCCCCTTCCCGGGCGACCTGCTCGGACCGATTCTGAAGGGCCGCAAGGGCGTCGTCATTCCCGAGCGCACCGACCAGCCGCTGGCGGAGGACCTGCCGGTCATCCGCGAGGTGCGCGCCACCCTCAGCAAGTGCCTGGAGAACGGCCTGGCCCGCAAGCCCGCCGAGTATCCGTATCCCAAATACGACGCCTACACTCGGCCGGGCGATGCCCCGCCGCTCTACTCCTGTTCCTTCGGCCTGGGCAGCCGCGACCTGCAGCCCGAGGCCATCATCGGCGCGGTGGAGAACATGCTGCCGGAGGGCGCGAAGAAAAAGTTCTTCTACCTGTCCATCGACTTCCTGCACCAGCGGCCGTCGCCCAAGAACGAGATCCACCAGCAGGCGCTGCTCGAGCGCTATCCGCGCATCGGCGAACTCGCGGTGCGGGGCAGCGAGAATCCCAACCTGCTGCCCGCCGGATCGATTACGGTGCGCATGCACTCGGTGGGCGGCTGGGGCGCCATCACCACCGGCAAGAACCTCGCCATCACCCTCAACGAGCTGCTCGGCTTCGACATCAAGGCCAACCCGAAATACGGGTCGGAAAAGAAGGGCCAGCCCACGACCTACTACCTCTCGGCCGCGCCCGAACCCATCCGCATCAACTGCGAGTATTACTTTGTGGATACGGTGCTTTCGCCCGATCCCAACGTGTTCAGCCACTCCAATCCGCTGGTCGGGCTCAAGGCCGGCGGCACCTTCATCATCCAGAGCGACCTCGGTTCGCCCGAGGCGGTGTGGCGTTCGTTCCCGCTGGCCGCGCAGAAGACGATCGTCGAGAACCGCATCAAGGTCGCCTACCTCGACGCCTTCAAGATCGCCCGCGAGGAGGCATCCGATGAGGAACTGCGTTTCCGCATGCAGGGCATCGCCTTCCAGGGCGCGTTCTTCGCCGTGTCCAACCTCATGGAGTCGGCCCATTTCACGGAGGAGAGCCTGTTCAACGCCATCCGGCAGCAGATCGAGCACAAGTTCGGCAGCAAGGGCGCCCGCGTCGTCGAGGACAACCTGCGCGTCGTGCGCCGCGGGTTCGACGAGGTCATCGTGCTCGAGGACCTGCAGCCCACCGCCGCGGCCAACGGCTCGCCGCGCCACGAGACCGACCTGCCGCTGATGCTCAAGCGCATGCCCGCCAGCGCCGACCCGAAGAGCGACATCCATCGCTTCTGGGAGCAGATCGGCAGCTTCTATCTCGGCGGCAAGCCCAACGATCACGTGGCCGATCCTTTCGCCGCCATGTCGCTCATCCCGGCCAACACCGGCGTTTATCGCAACATGACCCAGATCCGGTTCACCCATCCGGTCTGGGATCCGGAGAAGTGCACCGCGTGCAGCAACTGCTTCACGGTCTGTCCCGACAGCGCCATTCCCGGCCTGGCCTGCTCGATCAACGCCGCCTTCGAGACGACGATCAAACGGGTCCGTCAGCAGGGCCACGACGTGAAACTGCTGCCCAAGGCCGTGCGCCTGGTGGAGAAGAAACTCCGCGCCGCCGCGGCCGCGCTCAAGCCCGAGTCGCGCGGCAACAGCATCGCCGTGCAACCGCTGCTCATCGACGCCATCTCCGACACCATTGCCGAGGCCACCGAGGACAAGGACACCCTCATCCAGGAGTTCGAGTGGTTCCGCGAGGCGATGGGTGAGTTCAAGTTCGCCCTCACCAAGCCCTACTATGACCAGCGCGAAAAGGCCGCGGGCGGCGCCGGCGGACTCTACGCCATCACCGTCAATCCCTACACCTGCAAGGGCTGCATGCTCTGCGTCGACGTCTGCGAGGACGACGCCCTCGTAGCGGCCGAGCAGACGCCCGCGAGCGTCGCCCAGCTCGAGTCGGAGTGGGACTACTGGCTCGACCTGCCCACGACCCCCAAGGACTTCATCCGCATCGACGACATCGACGAGAAGATCGGCGCGCTCGAGACGATGCTCATGGACAAGTCGGTCTATCAGTCGATGAGCTGCGGCGACGGCGCCTGCACCGGTTGCGGTGAGAAGTCGGTCCTGCACCTCTTCACCAGCACGGTCACCGCGCTCATGCAGCGCCGCGTGCACAAGCACGTCGCCTACCTGGAGGAACTGATCGCCCGGCTCGAAAAGCATCTCAAGGCGAAGCTCGCCGAAACGATCGACGTCACCGACCTCGACGCGCTGCGCTCCGTCGTGGCGCGCAGCCGCGACGCCGACCTGAAACTATCCGGCCTCACCGGCGCGCTCGACGAAGGCCGGGCCGGCACGCCGATTGATCAAGAATGGCTGGGCTGGATCACCGACCTGCTCGTGAAGCTCAAGGACCTGCGCTGGCGTTACCAGGAGGGCACGACGCGGACCGGCCGCTCCCTGCTCGGCTTCATGAATGCCACGGGCTGCTCGTCGATCTACGGTTCGTCCTTCCCCTACAACCCGTATCCGTTCCCCTGGTCGAATCACCTCTTCCAGGACGCGCCGTCGGTTTCGCTCGGCCTCTTCGAAGGTCACATGCGCAAGATGGCCGACGGTTTCAAAGCCATCCGCCAGGCCGAGGCCGAACTGGCCGGCGAGCGCGATTTCCGCGAGGTCGCCAAGTCGCTGCACGGCTTCGATTGGCGCGCCTTCACCGATGCGGAATACCGGCTCAGTCCGCCGGTGATCGCGGTCGGCGGCGACGGCGCGATGTTCGACATCGGTTTCCAGAACGTCTCCCGCGCGCTCATGGCCGGGCGGCCGATCAAGATCTTCGTGCTCGATACCCAGGTGTATTCCAACACCGGCGGCCAGGCCTGCACCTCCGGCTTCACCGGACAGATCTCCGACATGGCGCCCTACGGCAAGGCCTGGAAGGGCAAGACCGAGACGCGCAAGGAGATGGCGCTCATCGGCGCCGCCCACCGCACGGCCTTCGTGCTGCAGGGCAGCCTCGCCAACCCGACCCACCTCATCGAGGGCTACATCGACGGCATCAACGCGCGCTCACCGGCCCTGTTCTGCATCTACGCGGTCTGTCAGCCGGAGCACGGCGTGCCGGATGACGCCACCGCCCAGCGCAGCAAGATGGCGCTCGAGTCGCGGGCGTATCCGGTTTTCCGATTCGATCCCGGTGCCGGCGAATCCTGGGCCGAGTGCATCGCGCTCGAAGGCAACCCGGCGCTCGACGACGACTGGCCCGTGTATTCGCTCAAATACCTCGACGACGACGGTCGGGAGCAGGCGATGGAACTGCCCATGACCTTTGCCGACTTCGCGGTGCAGGAGGCACGTTTCCGCAAGCATTTCCGCGTCGCTCCGGCCGACACCTGGAACGACAGCATGCTGCCGATCGCGGAGTTCATCGAACTGCCCGAAGACGAGCGCGAAGGCCGCTTCCCCTACGTGTGGACGCTCGACAAGCGCAACCGGCTCCTCCGGGTGATCGTTGCGCAGGAAATCGTGCGCGCCACCGAGGAGCGTCGGCATTACTGGCGCACGCTCAAGGGGCTGGCCGGCCTCACGGGGCGGGTCGACCCGGAGCGGATCGCGCAGCAGGTGCGCAGCGAGACCGCCCAGAAGCTCGCCCAGGGTCTCATGGCCATGCTGGCAGGGGAGGGCGCCGCGCTGGCGCCGCTGGCCGCGGTGCCGACGACCGCGGCGCACGCAGGCAACGGCGCCGCAACGGCGGCGGCATTCGAAGCGGCCTGGATCGACCAGACCGAATGCAGCGCCTGTGACGAGTGCACGACCATCAATCCGCGCATCTTCGCCTACGACGAACGCAAGAAGGCCTACGTGAAGGATCCGCGCGGCGGCCCGTTCAAGGACATCGTGCGCGCGGCGGAAAAATGCACCGGCCGCTGCATCCACCCCGGCACCCCGGCCGATCCCAACGAGAAAGGCGTCGACAAGCTCCTGCAACGCGCCGCGAAGTTCCAATGAGAGGTAACCATCTAGATGTAGGGGCGCCGTTCACCGGCGCCCGCGACCTGCCTCCCGGCGATTTGCCACTCCGCTGGAACCGGGCGTCGGCGAGCAACGCCCCTACATCCGGCTGGATCGATGGAGAACGGACGTCCTCGTCCGTTCACGGTGGGACGGGACGGGGGGCGACGCCTGCTCCGCTTGTAGGGCCGCCGCTCGTCGGCGTGCCGCAGGCTGACGGGCAGTGGAGAGGCAACGCGGCATGCCGTTTTGATGTAGGGCCGCCGCTCGTCGGCGTGCCGCAGGCTGACGGTCGCCGGAGAGGCAACGCGGCATGCCGTTTTGATGTAGGGCTGCCGCTTGCCGGCGTGCCGCAGGCTGACGGGCGACCGAGAGGCAACGCGGCATGCCGGCAAGCGGCAGCCCTACAAACAAGCGACCCTTCCCCCTGACTTTTCCCGTGTTCAACCTCCTCCCCAGTCCGCGCCGGCTCGGCACGTTTTCCCACGGGATCCACCCCGCGGAGAACAAGCACTTCACGGCGCACCTGCCGATCCGCCGACTCCCCTTCGCGCCGGAACTGGTGCTGCATCTTTCGCAACACTTCGGCGCACCCTCGGAGCCGCTCGTGCACGTGGGCAGGGAGGTCGTGCGCGGCGAACCGATCGCGCGCGCCAACGGCTTCATGTCCGTGCCGCTGCATGCGCCGGCCACCGGCCGCATCAAACGCATCGACCTGGCCCCGACCGCGAAAGGCCCGCGCACGCCGGCGCTCTTCCTCGAAGTCTACCCCGGCGACAGCCAGGTGGTGCGCTACAGTGAGCCGCGCGACATCGAGACGCTGAGTCCTGCGGAGCTCGTCAAGGCCGTGCAGGACACCGGGCTCGTCGGCCTGGGCGGCGCCGCCTTTCCGACCCACGTTAAGCTGTCTCCGCCCAAGGACCACCACGTTCATACCGTGCTCATCAACGGCTGCGAATGTGAACCGTTCCTCACCACCGATCATCGCGTGATGCTGGAGTATCCCGATGATCTCGTCACCGGCACGCGCATCCTCATGCGGGCCCTGGGTGCCAACCGCGCGATCATTGGCCTCGAGGACAACAAACCCGATGCCGCCGCCGCGCTGCGCGCCCGTCTGCCGGCCGACGGTTCGATCACCGTGCGCACGGTGCCGACGAAGTATCCGCAGGGCGCCGAGAAGATGCTGGTCAAGGCTCTGCTCGGCCGCGAGATCCCGTCCGGCAGTTTTCCGTCCTCGGTCGGCGCAGGGGTCTTCAACGTCGCCTCGACCGCCCAACTCGGCGCGCTCCTGCCGCGACGGCAGGGCGTCATCGAACGCGTCGTCACCGTGACCGGTCCGGGGGTCGAGCGACCGGGCAACTACCTCGTGCCGATCGGCACGCCGATCCGATTCATTCTCGACCAGGTCGGATTCCGCGGCACTGCGAATTGCCTGATCATGGGCGGACCCATGATGGGCGGCTCGGTCGCCTCCCTCGACGTGCCTATCACCAAGGGCTGCGGCGGACTGCTCGTGCTCACCGAGTCGATCCTCGCCGAGCAGCACAACGGCCGGACCTACCCCTGCATCAGCTGCGCCCAGTGCGTCGAGGCCTGCCCCATGCACCTCAATCCCACCCAGCTCGGCAAGCTGGCCCACAAGCACCGCTACGCCGAGATGCAGAGCGATTATCACCTCATGGACTGCTTCGAGTGCGGCTGCTGCAGCTTCGTGTGTCCGAGCGGCATTCCGCTGGTGCAGTATTTCCGCGTGGCCAAGGCGGCCAACCGCGAGGCCGCGCAACGCGAACGTGAGCGCGAACGCGAAAAGGAAAGGGCGCAGGCATCATGAGTGTCGCGGCCCATACCGTCGTGGTGCACACCTCGCCCCACCTGCGCGCCACGCCCGCAGTCGACGTGATCATGCGCAACGTGGTCTATGCGCTGCTGCCCGTCGCGGGTTTTGCCGTGTTTCAGTTTGGCCTCAGCGTGCTCGCGCTCATCGTGACCTGCGTGCTCACCTGCCTTGCGGTGGAGCACGCGATCTGCCGGCTCTCGGGCCGCGCGACGAGCGTCAACGACTGGAGCGCCACCATCACCGGCCTGCTCCTCGCGCTCACCCTGCCGCCGGGCTTCCCGCTGTGGATGGCGGCCGTGGCGGCGGTGGTCGGCATCGGTGTGGGCAAGCTGTTCTTCGGCGGACTGGGGCACAACGTGATGAACCCGGCGCTGGTCGGCCGCGCCTTTGCGCAGGCGGCCTTTGCCGCGCCCATGAGCACGTGGGTGCCGGTGATGGCGCCGGACCGGTTCACGGCCTTCATTCCGTCCACGCTCACGCCGCCGTTCCTGCGGCCGGCATCGGTGGCGGACTGGCTGGCGCAGGTGGCGCCCGACGGATTCTCGGGGGCGACGCCGCTGGCGTTGATGAAGTTCGAGCACGTGCCGACCGATACGCTGCAACTCCTGCTCGGCTCCACCGCCGGTTCGGCCGGCGAGACCTCGGCGCTGCTCATCCTGGTGTGCGGCCTCTATCTCATGGCCCGCCGGATGATGGACGGCCGCATCGCGGTGAGCATGCTGCTGACGGCGGCGGTGCTGGCGACGGTGTTTCATCTGATCGATCCGGCGAAGTATCCGGGACCGCTGTTCACGCTCTGCTCCGGTGGACTGATGCTGGGCGCGATGTTCATGGCGACCGACATGGTGGCCTCGCCGGTCACGCCGCTCGGCGTCTGGCTTTATGGCGCGTTGATCGGCACGCTGACCATCGTGATCCGACTCTTCGGCGGACTGAGCGAAGGCGTCATGTATGCCATCCTGCTGGGCAACGCCTGCTCGCCGCTGCTCAACGCCATCACCCAGCCGCGCATCTACGGCGCGGTGAAACGGAGGAAGGCCGCATGAGCACCCCGGCGTCCACGTCCACGTCCACGTCCGCGCCTGCGTCCGCCGTGCCTCCCGCCCCGGAGTTGCCGTCGTCCCGGCAATTGATCGTGGCGCTCGGCCTCATCGCGATGATCTCGGGTCTGCTGGTGGCCGTGGCCTACCAGGTGACCTTGCCGATCATCACGCGCAATCGGCAGGAGGCCTTGAAGGAGGCGATCTTCACGGTCCTGCCCGCGGCGACCTCCTATCGCAACTATCGCCTGGCGGAGGGCGAACTCAGCGCGCTGCCCCAGGAGGCCTTTGCCCAGGCCAACGTCTTTGCTGGTTTCGACGACCGCGGTGCGTTGGTGGGCTTCGCCATGGAGGCCTCGGCGCGCGGATATCAGGATGTCGTCACGCTGCTCTACGCCTACGCGCCCGAGCGCGAGGCCATCGTGGGCATGACGGTGCTGGCCAGCGCGGAGACCCCCGGCATTGGCGACAAGGTTTCGACCGACCCGGCCTTTCGGGCCAATTTCGAGCAACTCGACGCCCGCCTCAACGCCGACGGCACTGCCCTGGCGCACGCCATCGTGACGGTGAAGAACGGCCGCAAGACCGAGCCCTGGCAGATCGACGGCATCTCCGGCGCCACCATCACCTCGACCGCGATCGGCACCGCCCTCAACCGCGGCGCGGCGGAAATGCTGCCGGACCTCGTGCGTCAGCTCGACCGCGTCACCGCCGCGCCACCGGCCACGCCCGCCGGAGGTTCCTCCCCATGAAATCGCCCGGTCTCAACCTCGACACCTTCCTGCCCGGCCTGTGGCGGGAGAATCCGGTCTTCGTCATGCTGCTCGGACTCTGCCCGACGCTGGCGGTGACCAACACCGCGATCAACGCCGTGGCGATGGGCCTGGCGACGACCTTCGTGCTGGTGGCGTCGGGCGTATTGGTTTCGTTGTTACGCCGGGTGATTCCCAAGCAGGTGCGCATCGCCTGCTACATCATCATCATCGCGACCTTCGTTACGGTGGTGGACTATGCGATCCAGGCGATCAGCCTGGATATCCACCGCGCGCTGGGCGCCTTCATCCAGCTCATCGTGGTCAACTGCGTGATCCTCGGCCGGGCCGAGGCCTACGCCTCGAAATACCCGCCGCTGCCCTCGCTGGTCAACGCGCTCGGCATGGGGGCGGGTTTCACCCTCGCGCTGCTCTGCCTCGGCGTGGTGCGCGAGACGATCGGCTTCGGCACCCTGTTTGGCGTGAACCTGTTCGGGCCGGATTTCCAGCCCTGGGCGGTCTTTGCCCTGCCGCCGGGCGGCTTCTTCGTCCTGGCCTTCTGGCTCTTCGTGTTCTCGCTCGCGCGCCAGCGGCGCGCGGCTCGGAAGGAGGTGGCACATGTCGGCTGAGTCTCACGTGTGCATCTTTTTGAACGCCCTTCTCATCAACAATTTCGTCCTGGCGATGTTCCTGGGGCTGTGTCCGTTCCTGGGCGTCTCGGGCAAGATCAAGACCGCCTGGAACATGGGCGTGGCGGTCATCTTCGTGATGCTGGTGAGTTCGGTCTGCGCCTATGTCATCAACGCGCTGCTGGTGCGCCACGGTTTGGAGTTTCTGCGGCTCATCTGTTACATCGCGGTCATCGCTTCGGCGGTGCAGCTCGTCGAGATGGTGATCAAGAAGGTGAGTCCGGCGCTGTTCCGCACGCTCGGCATCTTCCTGCCGCTCATTACGACCAACTGCGCAATCCTCGGGCTGGCGCTCTTTCAGACCAGCCGCGACTACGACCTCGGCCGCTGCCTGGTCTTCGCCCTCGGCGGCGGCGGCGGCTTCACCCTCGCGCTCATCCTCATGGCGGGACTGCGCGAGAAACTCGAACTGGCCGACGTGCCCGACGTCGTGACGCAGGCGGCCCTCAGCCTGGTGCTGGCCGGGCTGCTTTCGCTGAGCTTCATGGGCTTTGCCGGCCTCGGAGGATGATGACCATGACCCTGCCGACCCCGCTCGCGATCCTCGCCGCCATGCTGCTCGTCTTCGGACTGCTGCTGGGCTGGATCGCAGTGCAGCACGCCGCCCGGCGACTCGCCGCACGTCGACCCGAGCTGGGTCCGGCACGAGAAGAGGGCGGCGGCTGCAGTCTGTTTTGCCTGTGCCGCGATACGGCGGCGTGCCCGCGGCAGCGACTGCGCGAAAAAGCGGCACGGAGCGCCGCACTCCAAAAGGAGGCGGCGAGTGAATCCGAAGAGCGGCGCTCGTATCTGTTCAGCGCCGATCGGCCCCAAGTGACACAGACATTCCTGTCTGTGTACCGCGAAAAGGCCACCTGCACAGACAGGAATGTCTGTGCCACATCTGTTCCAGCCAAAGAGCCAAATGCGCTACTCCGGCTATTTGGATACCGGCGTTCCGCGCCGCTTTTGGCACCCCCTTCGGCCACCCCCAACCAACCCTTACCATGAAACTCACCGAATACGATATCAGCCATCCCTTCACCGCCACGGTCACGAAGTCCGACCGCATCACCGACGAGCGCACCGAGGAGGTGCGTCACATCAACCTCCGGGTGAACAACCCGGCCTTTCACTTCATCGAAGGCCAGAGCGTCGGGGTGCTCGCACCCGGCGCGGAGGTGTTTGGCCAGACCCACCACCTGCGGCTCTACTCGATCGCCAGTTCGCGGGAAGGGGAGGGCGAGACGGGCGAGGAGATTTCGCTGTGCGTGCGGCGCTGTTTCTACATCGATCCGGTCAACGGCGAACGTTACCCCGGCGTGGCCTCCAACTACCTGTGCGACGCCAAGCCCGGGGAGCGCATCAAACTGGTCGGACCCTACGGACGACAGTTCCTCCCGCCGCGTTCGACGGAGTGCAACCTGCTCATGATCGGCGTGGGCACGGGCATCGCGCCCTTCCGCGCCTTCCTGAAGCACATCTATCGCGAAGGCGGTGGCTGGCAGGGCAAGGTGCGCCTGTTCTACGGCGCGCGCACAGGTTTCGATCTGCTCTACCGCAACGATCACAACGCCGACCTCGCCAACTACTACGACGAGGAAACCTTCCGCGCCTTCGAGGCGCTCAGCCCGCGGCCGCACGTCGATGCGCCCGTCGATATGGCGCGCACGCTGCGTGACAACATCAAGGAAGCCCGGTCGTTGTTGGACGACCCGAAAACCCACGTTTACCTCTCCGGTCTTGCCTCGCTCGAGGAAGTGGTCGACCGCGCGTTCGAGCAGGCGTACGGGTCCGCGGACGCCTGGACTGAGGTGAAGGTGGCCATGGTCGAAGAAGGGCGTTGGTCGACGCTGTTCTACGACTGAGCGGAAGCGTCGGACCTCCCTTATTCGACCGATCAAGATTGATACTGATTCGAGGCCCGGCGGACTACGGCGTCGACGGGCGTTTACTCCCTCGTTCGCCGAAAGGATAATCCCCACTGAAAGGTGTTCGCATGAAGGACAAAAACCCCCGCAACCGCCCTGCGAATACGAAGAAAACGCGCGCCGTTCACGGCCGTGCCCGTCGCCGCGACAAGAGTTCAACAGCCCGAACCGGACTCGAGGGTCCGCGGTGGCTCATTCCCGACGACGTGGCCGACACGATCGTAGCGGAATTGCGTGAGCTCGAGAACGCGGCTCACGAGTAGGCCCCCCGACCCGCGCGACTTCGTTATTCGACCAGTCGAAACCCACCCGACACCCGGCCAGCCCCCGGATCCGGGCCGGAATCCCGTCGCGCCCGCCATCGGTGAACAAGGTCCCTGTAGGGGTCGCGCCTGCCTGCCTGGGGCACGGCTCGCCGCGACCCGCGAACCTCACGCCACCACCGATCGACCGGCCCCGACGAGAAACAGAAGAATAGCCGCAAAAAGGCGCATCGCCGCGGTCGCGGGACAGGGAAGGCGCAAAAAAAGCCCAAGCCTGCCGCGTCCTGCAAGTGCTGTGGATCGACCACTAACCGGAACCCACCCGCGCGTCTATAGACGCACGCAACCGTCCGCCTGCAGTTGAGATTTTGGCGGGGTGTCGCTTCGCTCGGTAGCGCCGCTCCCTGTCCGCCAAAGCGAGCGAAGGAGGATGCGGCCAATTCGTCCTGCCTCTCAGCCATCTACCTCTCAGCATCCGTGTCCCTCCGTGTCCATCCGTGGTTAGAAAACCACCCTGCCTCTCGGCATCTGTGCATTCCGTGCAATCTGTGGTTAAAAAACCACCCTGCCTCTCAGCCACCCTGCCTCTCAGCTCTTCCCTGTCCGCCGAAGCGCGCGAAGGCGGATGCGGCCCATTCCCCCGTTTCAACGCAACGTGCCCAGGCGAAGCGGCTCGCATGACGGATCGAACCCCTGTAGTTCCACCCGCGCGCGCCTCCGCGCCGACCCCTCGCGAGACTTTCGCCCCTCACTCATGAAGACGCTTTTATCCCTCCTCCTGATCGGACTCCTCTGCACCGCGCCGTTCACACTGGCGGCCAATCCCCGCGTGATCGTGCTCACCGACATGGGCGCCGATCCCGATGACGAACAGTCCCTCGTGCGCCTCCTGCTCTATGCCAACCAGCTCGATATCGAGGGACTCGTCGCCACGACCTCCTGCTGGCAGCAGAACACCATCCGGCCGGACTTCATTCATACGATCCTCAACGCCTACGAAAAAGTGCAGCCCAACCTGCTGCAGCACGAACCCGGCTACCCCACGGCCGACGCCCTGCGCGCGCGGTTAAAACACGGCATCCCGGCCTACGGGATGAATGGGGTGGGGGAGGACAAGGATTCCGAAGGCTCCGACTGGATCATCCAACAACTCGAGAAGAACGATGATCGCCCGTTGTGGATCTCCATCTGGGGCGGCGCCAACACGCTGGCCCAGGCCCTCCATAAAATCGAACGCACCAAGTCGCCGGAGGAGGTGAAGCGTCTCGTGGCCAAACTCCGCGTCTACACCATCTCCGACCAGGACGACAGCGGCGCCTGGATGCGGCGGACCTTTCCGGACCTGTTCTACATCGTGACGCCTGGCGACGACTACGGACAGGCCACCTGGATCGCGATCAACAGCGTGCACGACGGCATCGACAACACCACCGTCAGCAACCCCTGGCTCGCTCAGCACATCCAGCAGGGCCACGGACCGTTGGGGGCCGCCTATCCCGACGTCGCCTGGGGCATGGAAGGCGACACGCCCGCCTACCTCGGCCTCATTCCCAACGGCCTCAACGTGCCCGACCGACCCGACTGGGGCGGCTGGGGCGGACGCTACGAATTGAGCATTCCGCCCTTCGAATCGATCGGCGAAGGCGTATCCATCGTGGAGCGCGAGCCGGTGAGCCGTCCGATCTGGACCAATGCCTCCGACACCTTCCGTCCGTATCAACCCGGTCCCCATGGCCGGGCGGTGCGGAAGGCGGACCGCACCTTCACCGGCAACGCCGTGACCCTGTGGCGCTGGCGCGATGACTTTCAGCATGACTTCGCCGCGCGCATGGACTGGTGCGTGCGCCCCTACGCCGAGGCCAATCATCCGCCCGTGCCGCACCTGAACCACCCGGAGCGCCTCACCGTCAAGTCGGGTCAGGGCGTCACGCTCGACGCCTATGGCAGCCGCGATCCCGACGGCGACAGCATCAGCTATCTCTGGTTTCACTACCCGGAGGCCGGCACCCATGACGAACTCGTCACCACCGGCGGCGCGGAGAACGTCGACCGCTACTCCTTCACCGCGCCCACGGTCGCGGAGGAGGTCACCCTGCATTTCATCCTCCGCGTCACCGACAAAGGCACCCCGACCCTCTCCCGCTACCAACGCATCATCATCACCGTGACCCCCTGAACTGCACGAAGTGCTGGGCACCGACGGTCGCTGGCACGACGACAACCTTGCCACGATCTGGCGCTGGCAGGAGGCGTATCAGCACGACTTCGCCGCGCGGATTGACTGAACGATCAAGCCCAACGCCGAGGCCAACCACCCGCTCGGGCCGCGACTCGGCCATGCCGCCCGCCTCACCGCCGGCGTGGCGACCGCGCGGACCTGAGCGCCGCGGACACGACTGATCCGGATGGCGACGCGCTGTCGTATCGCTGATTCTATTACAACGAAGCCGGCACCCTCGCGTTTGCCAGCGGCCGCTCGGGCCAGCCGCTTGCCATCACCGGCTTCGACCAGCCGCAGGCCGCGTTCACTGTCCCGACCGGCAATGTCATGCCGCCCGGCACCGGCACGAAGCACATCATCCTCGCCGTCAACGACCAAGGCCCCCGCCTCACCCGCTACCTACGCATCCTGATCGACGTCGTCGAGTCGGCCCGGCTGCGGTTTTCCGCTATCCCAACACGAAGCCCGCGACGGCAAGGTATCCGAACACGGTCATTCACATCACAAGTCCTGATCTCACCCGTTCCGGAAATCGGTCTCGGGTGCTCTCCATGTGCATGCTTCGTGCCGAAGTCGCCCCAAGGTTTTTGCCGGGTGGATTTCGGGCGGTCGGGATGCGACCGCGAAAAAACTTCGTTCGTGCGTCTTGAACGAATTTTGGCTGTTGCCGGAGTCGAAATCTATACCACGATTTTCGCCATTCTTGGAACTGACTGGCCCTCCAGTTTCGGAATCAACTTCTCCACATGTTCCGACTCATCCATTCTGCTGATTGGCAGTTGGGGGCCCGCTTTCGCCAGTTTGGGGTCTTGGGTCAGCGTCTTCGCGATGCTCGTTTGGAGACTTTGGAGCGCACTCTCGAACTGGCGGAAAGGCACGCGGTTGATGCGTTTCTCGTGGCGGGGGATTTATTCGAGGACAACCAGGTCGACGACACCTTGGTGGTCCGGGTCATCGAGCTTTTCGGAGCGCATCCGGCCCTTCCGATTTACCTTTTGCCAGGTAATCATGATCCGGAGTCGGGCCCGGATTCGGTTTGGCGGCGGAGTGCGTTCGTCAATGCCCCGGCCAACGTGCATGTTTTTCGCGAGGCAGGTGTCATGGAGCTGGCAGGCAACACGTTTCTGCTGGCGTCTCCGTTGCATCAAAAACGATCGACGACCGATCCGAGTCTGAAGCTCGTCGAGATGGCGTGGGCGCTGCCGGCTGACGCGATCAAGATCGGTCTCACTCATGGCGCTCTTGCCATCGAGTCGAAACACAAACCGGACGACTTCCCGATCGCGCTCGACGCGGCGTCACGCGCTGGGCTCGACTACCTCGCCATCGGGCACTGGCACAATTGGCTCGCCGACTTGGATGGCGGCCGAATCGCGATGCCCGGGACGCCGGAGCCGGATCGTTTTGCCAACGACAACAGCGGTCATGTGGCGCTCGTAGAGATCGCGACAGCCGGCGAGACGCCGAAGATCGAGCCACTGAAGGTGGCGACACTCAGCTGGCGATCGTTGACCTTTGACTTTCTTTCGGCCGAAGCCTCTCGCGCTAGTTTGGCCGCGACGCTGGCGGAGCTCGCCCCCGATGCCGCCCAGACGGTCCTGCGGGTGAAACTCACCGGGACGGCCACGCCGACCGAGGTGGCGGAGGTCGGTGCGTGGCTCGATGCGGCGTTGAAACCATTTCTGGTCAGCCAGCGCGTGGATGAATCCCGCGTCGCGCTTAGTCCTGCGGAGCTGGCCGATCTGCGCACACGGCATCCCATCCTCGCGCAGGTGT
This sequence comes from uncultured Opitutus sp., assembly GCA_965652375.1. Lineage (GTDB taxonomy): Bacteria > Verrucomicrobiota > Verrucomicrobiia > Opitutales > Opitutaceae > Actomonas. The sequence goes on along the minus strand of CBFGUO010000002.1, from coordinate 225,482 downwards.
TGGCCGACATTGATCGCCTCGAAACCTTTGCCGGTGGCACCGTTGCGACTTCGCCTGCGGCCGACTCCGCTGCGACGGGCGAAAAACGTATCGGGGATACCAATGCTACGTCGCAGGTCGCGGAGGCCGATCCGCTGACCCTCGTTACCGCACAATCTCTGTTGGGCTCCGCCAAGATCGACCTCACCGATCTGACGCCCGAGTTCTTCGCCCGGTTGCGCCAGACCGTATTTCAAACTCTGCGGGAGGTGACCGCATGATCCTGCACGCGATCGAGCTGCATCATGTGGGGCGGTTTCGGGAATCGGTGCGCATCGGTCCGTTCACGACCGGACTCAACATTCTCGCGGCGCTCAACGAAGCCGGCAAATCGACCTCCCTGCAGGCGGCGGCGCGCGCCCTGTTTGACCGCCACTCCACCAAGAGCGAGGAGATCAAGTCGTTGCAGCCAGCCGGCACCGATCTCGCCCCGCGAATTGTCGTGGAGTTTGCCACCTCCGCCGGTCGCTACCGCATCGAGAAAACGTTCCTGCACAAGCCCACCAGCGAATTGCGGGTTTGGCAGGATGAAGCCTGGGCATTGCAGGAAACATCGGATCAGGCTGACCAAAAGGTGCAGGCTTTGCTGCAATCTTCGCTGCCTGGGCGAGGCGCGACCAAACCTGAGCACTGGGGATTCCTGAGTTACCTCTGGGCGCGCCAGGGGGAGCGGCCAGATTGGCCCGATCTCAACGCTGGCGATGCAGGGCAGGCGATCCGCTCCAAACTCGTGCAACTTCAGATCGATCCGGTGATCGATGCCTTGCGCCAGCGCTTGGGCGCGATGGCGGATGCCGTGCTGACATCAACCGGCCAAGCAAAAGCCAATGGTCCGTTGCGTGCCGCGGAAGAAGACCTTGCCCGGATCGAGGAGGAGTTGACCCAGTTGCGGGAGTCGCGAGCCAAGCTGGACGATGCGCTCGTGCGCTTTCAACAGGCGTCCGGTGCGGTGGCTCAATTGGAGAAGGAGCAGGCTGAGAAAGCCGAGGCGGCGGAATCGTTGCGGATCCAAGCTCAGGCGGCGGAGCGCTTGCAGGTCGAGCTAACAGGGCTTCAACAGGCCTTGACGACGGCGGAGGAAAAGCTCGCGACGGTCACCACCGATGTCGAACAGCTCGCGCAGCTTCGCGAACGGACCGAAGCCGCGGACAAATCCATCACGGACGCGGAGCGGAACGCCGCCGAAGCGAAACGGCAGTCCACGAACCTGCGCACACTGCTGGAGACCAAGGAGGCCGAGCGCCCGCAGCGGGAGTCTGCCTTGCAGGCCCGGCGGGAAAAGCTGGAGCGCGTGCGTTCACTGCTACGTTGGCGGGAACTCAGTGCTGCCGAACAAGCGCTCGCCCGCCAGGTGACCAAGGCCGAAGCCATCGCGGATGATTTGGCGAAACTCTCCGAGCGCATTGCTAGGATCGCCGACATTTCACCGACCCAGTTGCGTAAGCTGGAAACCCTCGCGGAGCAGGTCACCACCCTGGAGGCGCAACTACGGGCGCTCGGGCTCACGGTCGAACTGACCCCCGAAACTGACACCACCGTGGGCACTGATGGGCAACCAGGACTCGATCTCTCCGCCGGAGAAACCACCACGCTCAACCGTCCCCAACGCCTCGATCTGCAACTGCCCGGTTGGGGGCGCATCGCGATCCGGTCGGGGGCGAAGGAAACGGAGAACGTCGCCAAGGATGGCGAGAAGGCGAAGGCCGGACTGCAGGCCGCGTTGGAGAAGGCGGAGGTTCCCACTTTGGACGCCGCGCGGGCCGCGGTGAGCGAGCGCCAAGAGTTGAATGCGCAGGCCAAAACGTTGCAGGCCACGCTCACCGCCGCGCTCGGTGAACACGAGGATCTGGAAATGTTGCGGGAAGCCGCTGCTGCGGCGACGCGTCGGGTTGAAACATTGGTTACGACGTTGCAGCCGACGGATGACGAGCGCGCGCTCACCCAAACCGAACTTGATGCCGACGAAGCCACACAGGCGGAGGCGCTGCCGGCAGAGGAAAAGGCGCTAAAGACTTTCGACCGCGAACTGGAAGACCTGCGGACGCAGGAGCGTGCTACTAGCCACACGGCCCAAGACGCGGATAAAGCGCTTCAGGAGCAACACAACCACCGGCGCGTGGCGGAATCCCAGCTCAACACGCTCACCGCCCGCTACGCCGACGGACTCGAGGCCGCCAAGAAAGCGGCGCAGCTCGCCTTTGCCCAGGCGGAGGCGCGGGTCGAAGCAACCAAAGCGCAGCTTCCCACCGACCACGACAAATTGTCCGAGCGCAACAAACGCGCGGCGGTCTCGCTGCAACAGATCGCCAATGAGCTCCAGCAACGCCGCACTGAGCGCGACGCCAGCAAAGGCACGCTCGAAACGCTAGGCGGGCAGGGGCTCTATTCGCGGGAAACCGCGTTGGAGGAAAAGAAGGAAGAAGCGACCCTGCGCCGTGATGCTGCTCGCATGCAGGGCTGGGCGGCTCGAATCGCCGGCGATCTAATTGAACACCGTAAACAAGCGGCGACCAAGGCTGTGCTCACTCCGTTGGAGCAACGTCTCTCGGCTGCGTTTGGAGAGATGACCGGCAACCCGGAACGGCGGGTTTTTCTCAACGAACAGCTCCAAGTGGTCGGCATCGGCCGCACGCGGGAAGCGATGCACGGCTACGATCACCTTTCGCAGGGGGCGAAAGAACAACTCCTCCTCTGCCTCCGTCTCGCCGTCGCACATGAACTCGCCGCGGAAGAACCGCAGGTCCTGATCCTTGACGACGTTTTGGTGAACACCGACCCGGTTCGCCAGGAGCGCATCCTTGATGTCCTTGGAGCCCAAGCCGAGCGCCTGCAAATCCTCATCCTCACCTGTCATCCGGATCGGTATCGCGGGGTGGGGGAACTCATCGACATCGTTTAGTATGCAACTTAATAACATCCGTATAACAAATCTTCGTTGTATAGATCAAGCCGAAGTTCGAATTCGCGATTTCACGAGTCTGATCGGTCCGAACAATTGCGGGAAGTCGTCTTTTATCCGAGGGATCGAAATTCTACTGAATCAACTTTCGCCATCGCCCGAAGAATGGAGGTCAGGACACACGAATGAAGAAATCAAAATTGAAGCAGAGTTTTCTGATCTCCAAGAATGGGAACGAACTGCTCCTGGTGTGGCAGGAATAGTTCACGAGGGGCGGATTCGACTCAGGATGCGCGCAAATCTTGATGAATCCGGGGAAAAGGTGACATCGGTTTACGAAGCCCTTGTTCCAAGAGTGGAGATTGAAGGTTGGTCTGATACTTGGGGAAGCTTGCCGCCCGAATACAGAGCGATTGCGGCGCAACTTGGAATTGGAGGCGCTCAATGGCGATCCGCTGCAAGTAAAGAGGCTGTTCGGTCAAGAATTATAGAGCAGATGGCCGATCGCGTTACGGTGGGCGAGCCGGAATGGAGTTCCGAAAATATTAGCATTAAGCAGGCGCTGCAGCAGGCGATTCCGCAGGCGCAACTCATTCCCGCAGTCCGAGATGCTTCGGATGACGCAAAACCGGGCGCTAAGACCACTTTCGGATTGCTCCTTTCTAAGATAATTCTCCCTGCGGTGCAGTCTTCAACGGAATATCAAGAGCTATTGGCGGCTGTAGAGAAAATTCGAACCAAGTTGGGTTCTAGTGGTACCGAGCAATTGGACCAAGTGCGAACTCTTGCCGATGCGATAACCGAAAGGCTTTCTTCTATCATCAATGCGAAAGTCAAGGTATCCATGGACCCTCCGGATGCTGGTAAATTTGTCGGTGCTAACACAAGTCTGCGCCTCGATGACGGGACTGACACAAGTATCTCACTTCAGGGGCATGGACTTCAGCGATCCTTGGTCTTTGCATTGGTTGAGGTGTTGGCCAATCAAGCTGCAAAAAGAAGCAGTGATTCCACTACGGACGAAGGCGCGCAGATACGAAGCACCGTCCTCCTATTTGAGGAACCTGAGTTGTTTTTTCACCCTCATATCATGCGTCGGCTCAAGCAGGCTTTAAGAACTGTATCGAGCCAACCGACGTGGCAAGTGGTAGTTTCTACACATTCGCCGTTTTTAATTGATATAGCAGATGATCCAATTTCGCTGGCGATCTTCAAGCGTCCTGATCGCCAACAGGCGCCAACGGTTCATCAACTCTTAGAGGATCCATTTGGTAATGATGATGCAGCCGATCGGGATAGGGAGGCGCTTCGTGCAGTGCTTAATTTCCATCCTACAGTGTGTGAGGCCTTTTTCGCGACCCGGACCATACTGGTCGAGGGGCCTTCGGAACTGGCAGTCTTATGCCATCAGTCACGGCTCTATGAACTTGCTAACGTAGACCCGCTGCTTCGAGCGAATTGCACAGTAGTTTCTTGTTCTGGAAAGTGGACCATACCGCCCATCGCGAACCTTCTTCAAAAATTCGGGATTTCGTTCCGGATTATTCACGATTGTGACGCCAAGGGTCGCACTCCGGAGCAGCTTGAAGCTTGTCCCCAGATGGATCCGTATCGTGCCAACGCCCGTATATCCGCATATGTTCCGGCTGAGCATTTGATGGTCGTAGATGATACCTTAGAGGATCTTTTGTGGGATCAACGTCCATTATCCTCTGGAGATAAGCCCTTTCGCGCATGGCGGCGTGTGCTGGAGCTTTGTGATGGGCATGAAAACTTGGACCATGTTCCCAGACTGCGAGACATGGTTCGCTTTGCATTCAACTGGTGACCCCGAGAGCCTTATGAACACTGTGCCAGCGGCTTCAATTTCGTCGGTATCTTTAAGCTTCGACTCTGCGATCAATTACGCCTTTCAGCAAAACGCGATTCCGGTCGTAAAGGAGCTGCGGTTTCAGAACGACAATGTCGCACGCAAGGATGTTGTAATTCGGGTTTCAACCGAGCCTGCGTTTGCCGCGCCCGCCGAGATTCGGATTCAAGCAATCGATGCGTTGGGCGAGTTTCGGATCGCGCCGTTGGACCTGAAGTTGAGTCACGATTTTCTGGTCAGTCTCAATGAGCGCGTCGCGGGGTGGCTTAAAGTCGAGGTTGTGGCTGGGGATAACGTTGTTTGCGAGCGGACCGAGGCCGTGTCGTTGCTTGCTCGGAATGAGTGGTGTGGGTTGGTCTCGTTGCCGGAGATTCTGGCGGCGTTTATCCTTCCGAATGACCCGGCGGTGATGCCGGTTCTGGGGCGGGCCGCCGAACTATTGCGCGAGTCAACGGGGCGGTCCTCGCTGAATGGCTATCAGGACAAGAATCGACAGCGTGCTTGGGAGCAGGTGGCGGCCATCTACAGGGCCATCGCGGAATTGGGTATCCGCTACATCAACCCGCCGGCGAGCTTCGAAAATACCGGGCAGAAGATCCGGTTTCCGGGGGATGTGGTGGCCCAGCGGTTTGGCACCTGCCTGGATCTCGCTCTGTTGGTGGCAGCCTGTTGTGAGCAAGCAGGACTCCGCCCTTTCGTGTTCATGCATGAGGGCCACGCCTATGCAGGATGCTGGCTCGAAGAGCGGTCCTCCCCGGAACCGGCAGACGACAATCTCCAGCAGGTGCGGAAGCTCGCTACAGATTCGTGGATCTCCGTGTTCGAGACCACGATGCTCACCAATGAGCGTCCTGGAACGCTCTTGGATGCGGAGCGCGCCGCGCAGCCTCATCTGACCACCAGCCTCCCGTTTCGCCTGACCCTGGACGTGCATCGGGCTCGGTTGGCGCGGATTCATCCGTTGCCGATTCCTGGGGCGATTGCGGACGGTGCAATCGAAGGAAATTTTGGCGTGTTTCCTCACCAAGTGGACACGGGCATTGGATCGAGAACGTTCGTGGATACGATTGTCCCGGAGGCGAATGGGGAGATGAAGGCTGCGACGCGCATTGATTCCTGGAAGAGTCGATTGCTCGACCTGAGTTTGCGCAACCGGCTGCTCAATTTCCGGGAGACGAAGTCGACCATCCGCATCCTTTCCGCGAAGCCGGAACTTGTGGAAGACGAGCTGGCGGCGGAGCGGGAATTGGCGTTGCGGCCGAAGCCGAGGGTGATGAGCGAGAATGATCCGCGTAATGCCGCCACCTACAGCGACCAACAGCGCAAAGATGCATTACTCGATCACTTGCAGGACGAACTCGCTCACGGGCGACTGCACACTCACCTTGACGAGTCTGAACACGCCCGCCGCTTAACCGACCTCTTCCGGGCGGCGCGGAATGCGCTCGATGAAAACGGAACGAACACGCTTTTCGCTGCCGTCGGGTTTCTGGAGTGGCGTGAAACGGAGCATAGCGATCGCGTGCACCGGGCACCGCTGCTGTTGGTGCCGGTCGAGCTGAAGCGTAAGTCAGTGGTGGAGGGATTTTCTCTCCGACGGATCGACGAGGAGACCCGACTCAACGTGACGCTCATGGAGATGCTGCGGCAAAATTTCCGAAAGGAGATTCCAGGTCTCGATCCGCTGCCCGAGGATGACAATGGCGTGAATGTCGGACTGGTGTTTCAGATTTTTCGGGATGCCGTGCGCGAGATGGTGGGGTGGGAGGTGAAGTCGGAGGTGTGGCTTGGACAGTTCTCCTTTACGAAGTTTTTGCTGTGGAAGGATCTCACCGATCGTCTGGACGATCTGACTCGAAATCGAGTCGTCAACCATCTGGTCAACGAAGCCGGCACACCGTATCCAAATCCTCCCGACGATGTGCATCCCCGCGAACTCGATGATCGGTTTCACCCGCGCGAGATCTTCTGCCCGCGCAGCGCCGACTCCTCGCAACTTGCGGCGGTGATGGCCGCGGCGGCCGGACACGATTTCGTGCTCGAGGGGCCGCCGGGCACGGGCAAATCGCAGACCATCACCAACATCATTGCACACTGCTTGGCCGAGGGTAAGCGCGTGCTCTTCGTGGCGGAGAAACGGGCGGCTCTCGATGTAGTGCATCGCCGCTTGCGGGAGGATGGGCTGGAGCCTTTCTGCCTGGAACTGCATTCCAACAAGATCGGGAAAGCCGACGTGCTCGCTCAGTTCGACCGCAGTCTGAAGTTCGTTGAGGAGGGCGAAGTGACGGACTGGCAGCTGCGCACCGAAGAACTGGAGCGACTCCGCAGGGCGCTCAACGCCTACACCCAGGCGCTGCATCGTCGCGTGCCTTGTGGACTCAGCGCCCACCGCTGCCTCGACTATCTGCTGCCACGTAAGGACGAGCCCACCGTGCGTTTACATGGATGGACGCGCATCATGGAGACAACCGCTGAATCGCTGGAGGTGGCCCGTCAGCTTGCTCGACGGTTGCAGGAGCGCTCGGCATCATTGATGCCGCTGGCGGACCATGCGCTGGCACCGTTGGCCTGCACGGAGTGGTCGCCCGGTTGGGCGGAGCAGGCGCTCGATCTGGTGCGAGCGTTGGGAGAGCGCACCAAGGTAGCTATTGAGGCGACGCAATCGCTGCAAAAGTGGCTGCGCTATCCCCGTGATTCGTCCTCGCTCGCCGACCTTCAACATTTGGCGGCGTTGGTGGAAAGCCTGCTGGCGCCGGAACCGGTCGGACCGGATTTTGCGACGACAGCTTGGACAACGCAGGAACGTGACCTGACGGAATGGATTGCCTGGGTCCAAGAACGTGAACAACTGCGGGCGACGTTGCGAGGTCTGCATACTGAGAAGCCTTCCGGGACGCTAAAGGTCGCGACCGAGGGATGGTCGGACACGCAGGCAGAGAAGGTGTTTTCAGATGCCAAAGCGTTGCTGGAATCGATCAAGGGGGCCCGAACCGCGACGCAGGAATTGCGGGGATGGGTGAATGCGCCGATGCCGGCTGCCAGCCGCTTTGAATTGGCCGGACTGGTTGCCGTGGTGAACAGTCTGCGCCGGGCTTGCCCAGTAGCCGGACCGTTTGTCACTACGTCATGGTCGACCTGGGTGACGGATTTCGACCAATGGATCGAACTCGTGCGTGAGCGGGTCGATTTGCGTTCAAAATTGGCCGGTTACGACGAGGCGCTTCTGCTCTCGCTTGAGCTGGATAAATTACGTGAGAAATGGCTGGCGGCTCAGGGGGCGTGGTTTCTCCCGAGGTGGCTGCGAATCGGTTACGTGCGTCGGCATTTGCGCACGGCTCGTCCGGACAAGGTCCGTCCCGATCTCGCTCACCTTGGGGAGATCGTGGATCAAGCTATCCGATTGCGGGAGATCAATCGCCTGCTGTCGGAGTTTGGGTCGCGGGCAGAGTCGCTCCTTGGTCCGGTTTGGGACAGTGGCGAGCCCGACACTGCCGCGCTCAATACGGCCCGCGCATGGGGTGCGGAATTGCATGACCGACTGGATACTTTGGCGGATGCTTCGACGCCGTGGGGCCAATCGTTACGAAAGCTGATCGCAGGGTTGTTGGACGGAGGCTTGGCGAGCTTTGCTCCGGCGAGCGTGGTGGGCAAACGGTTGGAGCGCTTCGAATCCACGATCGCTGGATTTGATGATGCCTACGAATCTCTGGTTGAAACCGGAGACTTGGAACGCGGGCCTCTCGACGAGGCCGAGGATCATCTTGGAGCGGTAGAGACGGCAGGGGTCCGATTGCTGCGAACCGCACCGCGCCTGCGTGAGTTGAATGCCGAGTTCGCAAACGCAGCCGGTGTTGCAGAAATCCGACTGGGTTTGATTTGGCGCAAGGGCGAACCGGACGCGGGAGAGCTGCGCAGGGCGCTGGAATGGGGAATACTGCTACACTCCCGGATGTTGGCGTGTGCCGGCGAAGATCTGGGTTGGCTTGGTCAGCTGAGGCAGCTGTTGGCCAGCCTGTTCACCGAGGGGCCAGCGGCTTATGCGACCGGAACCTCCATCGGCGATCGATTCGTTGCGTTCCGCGACAATTGGCAAGAGCAGCAGTCCGCGCTGCAGGCGATGGCGGCCGAGACTAAACTACGTCGGGAAGTTGTCGACTCGTCGCCTGACTACTTCGCGGCAGTAGCGCGCTTGGTGGAGCGAGTCGTCGATGCATGGCCGAGGCAAATCCGCGAATGGTGCCATTGGCAGAAGGCGAGGGCGGAGGCGGTTGAACTGGGGCTGTTGCCGATCGTCGAAGCTCGCGAGTCCAACGAAGGAGCCGACGTAGATTTGCCGACCTTGTTTGAGCGAAGCTTCCGCAAGGCGCTGTTCTTTGCGCTGATCGAGCGGGAGCCTGTTTTGCGTGAGTTCTTCGGGCGAGAGCATGGTGAACGGATCGAGCGCTTCCGTCAGCTGGATGGGACGGTGGCGACGATGGCGCGGGATCTCATCCGGGCTCGGTTGGCTGGCAACATTCCGACCGATCGCAACATGCAGGATGTGCCGAAGTCAGAGATGGGCTTGCTCCGCAAGGAAATCGGTAAACGGATGCGGCACATCCCAGTCCGCCAGCTCATCGGACGCATCCCGACCCTGCTGTCGAAGCTGAAGCCGTGTGTGCTCATGAGTCCCTTGTCGGTTGCGCAATACTTAGAAGCCTCGCACGAAGCATTCGACGTGGTGATCTTTGACGAGGCGTCACAAATCCCAGTGTGGGATGCGGTGGGGGCCATTGCCCGCGGCAAGCAATTGATCGTGGTCGGTGATCCCAAACAATTACCGCCCACGAATTTCTTCAGTAGCTCGGCCCAGGATGAGGATGACATGACGCCCGAAGAGCACAAGGACCTCGAAAGCATTCTGGATGAGCTAAAGACCAACGGGCTGAGGCCTAAACGGTTACAGTGGCACTATCGTAGTCGGAACGAGGGCCTGATCACCTTCAGCAATCGCCAATACTATGACAACGAGCTTCTGACCTTCCCGTCACCGGAAGCGGAGTTGGGTGGCGTCAAATTTCGGCACCTGCCGAAGGCCCGATACGACAAGGGCAAATCGAGAACGAACAAAGGTGAAGCCGACGCGCTTGTGAAGGAGTTGGTGACACGTTTACGGACTGAAGATGGGCCCCGTCGCTCGTATGGCGTCGTGACATTCAGTCAGGCGCAGCAGCAACTGGTGGAGAACCTACTTGACGACGCGCGGCGCAAGCATCCTGAGATTGAAGTTCATTTTGGTGATACTTCGCCAGTGGAGGGTGAGCCGGTGTTTGTGAAGAACTTGGAGAACGTGCAGGGGGACGAACGCGACGTGATCTTTTTCTCCATCTGCTACGGTCTCGATGAGAACGGAAAGCTGTCTATGAACTTTGGCCCGCTTAACCGCGATGGAGGTGAGCGTCGGCTCAACGTCGCTGTCACACGGGCAAAGCATGAGGTCGTTGTATTCAGCGGGCTGAAGGCAGATCAGATCGATCTCACCCGGACCCGAGCTCTCGGAGTGCGAGACCTGAAATACTTCCTGGATTACGCCGACCGGGGCCCGAAAGCCCTTTCTGCTATGAACAGTGCGACGGGGGACGCGGAGGCTGACTCCGAATTCGAACGCCTAGTCGCTGACCGAATCCGGGCGGCCGGTTACGAGGTTCATCACCAAGTCGGATGCTCAGGCTACCGAATCGATCTTGGCATCGTAGATCCGAAGCGACCGGGACGATACCTCCTTGGCGTTGAATGTGATGGAGCCACGTATCACCGAGCGGCCACGGCCCGCGACCGGGACAAGCTCCGGCAGTCAGTTCTTGAGGACCTCGGATGGCAGCTACACCGCATCTGGTCGACTGACTGGTGGCACGACGCGGACAAGGAGACGGAGAAATTGTTGAACCGTATTCGGATCATCGTCGAAGAAGCGAGTGCCGCTTCAGAGGCGGTCGAACCTGGGGGCGAAGTATGACCTTGCGACGGATTATCAGGGAACTCGATGCTGCACAGAAGCGTGCGAACCGGCAGGCGGCGCGGGCACGACGTTTGGCAGAGCGTGAAGCCAAATTGCAGGCGAAGCTGGACGCGATTGAATGTGCTGAACTCGAAGTCGAGGAATACACAGAGCGGATTGAGCAGCTGACCACGATTCACCATTTCGTCGGAGAAGAGATGGACTGGGACGAGATCTACTCGCGTCCTCCGCCCGTCCCGCCAAAGAAGCTGATCCCCCGAGAAACCGACGCGCTAAAGAAGCTGGAGCGCTTCCGGCCGACCTTTTTCCAAAGGCTGCTTGGGTCGGATAAGAAGCTGCGTGCCAAACTCGAAAGCAATCTGGATGACGCACGGCGACAGGACGAAAACAGCTACCAGGGCGCGTTAAAGCTTCATGAGAATCAGGTAGCCAGATGGGACGCTTTGCATGGGCTGGCTGCGGCGATTCGAAGTGGAGATCGGCAAGCGTATCTGGACGCGATTGAGGAGCTTGAGCCCCTCGCGGAGATTCGTGAGTTCGGCAGCCAGGTTGAGATCGCACTTCCCGATCCTCGCACCGCGGAAGTCGATCTTGTGGTCGAGGGAGAGGCGGTGGTCCCCAAGGAAACCAAGAGTCTGCTTCAGAGTGGAAAGCTCTCCACCAAGGCAATGCCGTCGACCAAGTTCTATGAACTCTATCAAGACTACGTGTGTGGGTGTGCACTGCGGGTGGCGCGGGAGCTGTTTTCGTTCCTCCCGCTCGACCGTGTCATCGTGAACGTGAAGACACCGATGCTTGACTCATCGACGGGAAGACTCGTCGTTTCGACAGTTCTCACTTGTGGGATGCCACGGTCGACGATCGGAGGAATGAATTTTGAAGCCGTCGATCCGTCTGACTCCATGCAACTTTTCAAGCACCGGATGGGGTTCAGAAGGGGCAAAGGGTTTTCTCCCATCGAACCGTTGTCGCCTGAGGAATACCCGTCCTCGTCTGCCGGCTAGGCGGCGGAGCTCGCAGCTGCCGATCAACCGAGGGAATTGTAGTGGAGGATGCCGGGAAAGCGGGTGAAGTCGGTATCGTTGGACCAGAAGGTGCCCCCTGCTGTGCGGCGGTAGCGGCGATGAGAGAGCAACGGGTTTCTTGCTGGCTCCATGGGTTCATTGCGGCGGGGCAAGGGGGCTGAGCGGGGGAAGGGGTGGTTGGGCGTGAGTAGAGTTGCTTCGTGCATTGACGTTGGGGCGGGATGCGGTGCTCTGCCCTGGGCAGCCCGGAGGAAGCATCTGTTTCGCCGACGTTATGGTGCAGGCCTGGCGGCATCACCCCCGCGCCTGTGCCTGGCTGCGTGCGCAGGCGCGAAACGCGCGCCGGGGTTCGGCGCCGCGGCACCCTCAGCCATTCCCTACGGCCGCCGTCTCAACCTTCCGCCATCTGCTGCAGCGCCTGTCGCGTCTCCTCGTCGGCCGGCAGGAAGGTTTCAATCGCGAGTTCGGCCATCGTGACGTTCAGGGCCGAACCAAAAACGGTGGTCGCGCTCAGAAACGAGAGTTCGCCCAGGGGCGTGCGCAGGCGCAGCGGCACCATGATCGGCGGCCCGCGCTCGCGGTCGTCCGTCACGCCCAAGCGTTGCGAATCTTTCAGATGCATTTCGTAGCCGAGGAGTTCGCTGCGCAGTTCGGCCAGCACCGGATCCTTCGTCCGGTCGATGTCATGTGCGAGTCGCTGCAGGACATACGCCCGCCACTCGGCGTGATTCACGATCCGCGGCGCCAGCCCCTCCGGATGCAGACTGATCCGCAGGACGTTCAAAGGGGCTCGCAACAGCGACGGCGCCACACCGGCCATCAGTTGCTGCGCCGGCCGGTTCGCCTCCACGAGATTCCATTGCCGATCCACGGCCAGTGCCGGATTTGGTTCCAGGCCCACCAACATCACCTTCATCGCGGTCCGCACCGCCTCCAGCGAGGGGTCGCCGATCGGCGCCGTACTGTAGGCGGGAGCGAAGCCGGCTCCGATCATCAACGCGTTGCGCTCGCGCACCGGCACGTTGAGCAGCTCGAACAGTCTCAGCAGCATGTCGCGGCTCGGGCGCGCCCGACCGTTTTCCACGAAACTGAGGTGGCGCGTCGAAATCCCCGCGTCTTCCGCGAGCTGCATCTGACTGAGCCGCCGATGCAGCCGCCAGTCGCGCAACGCCGTGCCCAACACGCTGTCGTTCGCGATCGGACGATGCGCCATCAAAGGGGGTGAACTCATCTTACCTCCGAGGTAATGGCCAGCGATCACGCGGGCAAGTAGACTCCCTGGTCATGAACTCCTCCGTTTCATCCACCCACACGCCCGCGTTGAGCCGTCCGTCGTTTGTCACCCGCGTGCTTTCCGTCACCCCGCGCGTCGCCTTTGCCGTTGATGCCGCCATCACCGGCGTGTTCGCCGTCCTACTCGCGGTGCTTCCCGCGCCTCTGCGGGAGTTCCTGAGGATCTCCGATGCGCTGCTCCACACGGCGGTCGTCATCCTTGCCCCGTTCGTTGTCGCGCTGGTCCTGCACTGCCTCGCCGGCGCCCGCCGCACGGCCGTGAGTTACGCGTTGGTGTTCGGCAACGGCGTCTGGGTACTCGCAAGCATCATCGTGGTGCTTGGACCGTGGTTTTCGTTTTCGCCGTGGGGCGTCGCTTTCATCATCGGTCAGGCGCTTCTTGTCGACGTGCTCGCCTTGTGGCAGTTCGCCGCCCTGCGACGGGGGCGCTGAAACGCTGTTGGCTGTCGGCGGTCGAAGGCGGATCGGCCGCCGCGCCGGTCGCCGATCTGGCGACAGTCGTCGGCGGCGTCGTCGTACCTGAGGGCGATGACGCGGAGCGGTCCGCCGGCCTTGCCCCCCGGACTGTTCGTGGCGGGCCATGCCATGAGCCGGGACGGGCGGCACTCAGAAGGGGACGTCTTCGTCGGTTTGGTCGGCTGAAGCCGAAGGTTCCGGTTGGTCGAGATACTCCCACATTTCGTTTTGCACGAGCCAGACGGGATCGGCATTGCGGCGGATGAACTCGTCGACGGGCAGGCCTTCGACGGTGGGCGGACGACGAACGCGTTTTTGTTTTCCCCCGATGAAAATGGTCATGAACTCCTGCTTGCGGCGCTTGCGCTCGGCGCGCTGGGCGGCGGTGAGCTTTTTCTTCGGCTTTTTCGGTTTCTTGGCCATGCGGAGAGAAGCAGAAGTGGTGAACGATGCAGTGGGTTTCAAGGCGCCGGAATCATGTCGGTGTCGCGGAGACCAAAGTGGGGCGCGGCGGCGAGGAGGTGGCGGTCGCGGGTCGCGGCGAGCGCGTCCCCTGCAGGGTGTGTCGGGCCGACGCAATTCTGTTTCGGCGATGCGGCGTTTGGGTTGCTCGGTCTCGATTGTGGAAGCGCGGATCAGGGCGCTTTGGGCCGGCGTCGTTTGCGTGGAGGTTTGGATCCGGGCAAGGGCTTGAGTTTGGCTTGGCGTTCTTTCTCCGCCTCCGGACTGCTGTAGCGGGCGACGGCCTGCACGGCGGCTCGGAGTTCGCGCTGGTCCTGTTGCTGTTGCCGGAGGTCTTCGAGGTTGCGCGCGGTTTGCCATGCGAGCGAGCGATGATGGCCGTGGAGACGTGAGATGCCGAGGAATGCGGAGGATTTGCCTTTTGAGGATTTTGCGGCGGCGAGGGCCTGGCGGTAGCGGTCGCGGTTTTCGCGAGCGAGGGCTTCGGCTCGGGCGAGCAGTTCGGCGTCGGTGAGGTCGGCGAGCGCGTAGTCGGCGGACGTGTGTTGGCGAATGTGTTCCCAGATGGCCAGGGGGATGCGGACGGTTGTTTGGGCGATGATGCCGGCATAGAGGTCTTGGAATTGGATCTTCTTGCACGTGGAAGAGAAACCGCTTGCTGAGGCGTTTTGTGTCCAGGTCCACGATCAATCCAAGCCGCTGATGGTGGAGGTAACGCCCATCCTCGGGAATAAACCCTCAGAGGTGGCATTGACAGTTAGGGGTAGTAAAATACTACTTGGGGCATGAGCAACTCGATGCCGGTCAAACTTTCGGGGCCTTTGGTGACGGAGGCGCGCCGGTCAGCGAAGCGATTTCATCGCTCGTTGACGGGGCAGATTGAGCACTGGGCGGCGCTGGGGAAGGCGATCGAATCGCGGTTGCCAGGGGAGGCTCTGGAGGAGCTTCTCGGCGGTGGTAGCGCCATGACGATTGGTCAAGTGAGCGAGGTGAGCGAACGACAGCGGGTGGCGAATATCCTTGCCCAGTTTGTGGCGCAGTCACCCGAGGCGAACGATACGGACTGGCTCGCTGAAATTCGACGGAGCGGGGTGCCGCTCTACGGGACGCGGACCGACTCCGGCGACGAGATCCTGGAGATGGATTCGTCGGGGAAAACGCGGCCGGTCGCGGCCGAATCGGGCAAGCGCTGAGCACCGACAATGGCTACGGATGCGTTTGCCGACTGGGGCGGCGTTGAAAACGAATCCGGTAGTCGTTTTCGCGCAGCGGGAAGGGAGCGGGTGCTGCGGGCGTTCACCCGCTCACGCTTGTGGCTACGGTGAATAGCGGGTTTGGTCCGTCCATTGGGGACGATCGGCGACCTGAGCGAGGGAATGGGCGACGGGTCCACTCGCTCACGCTCGCAGCCACGGGGATGGGTTTGGCTGTGCTGGGGGATGACTGAACGTCTGAAGGTCTGAAGGAACGTCTAAATGTCTTAAGGTCTAAACGTCTGAAGGTCGAAAGACAGGGAGGTCTGAATGGACGTCTGAAGGTCTAAACGTCTAAAGGCCTTAAGTTCGGAGGGTCGGGAGGTCCGGGGTCCACTCGCTCACGCTCGCAGCCACGGGGTTTCGGCCGGTTCAATCGGCGGTGCTTCGTGCATTGACCTTGGGGCGGGATGCGGTGCTCTGCCTTGGTTACGATGAAGCTCTATTTCATGGGGATTTGTGGGACCGCGATGGGGAACGCGGCGCTGCTGGCGCGGGCGGCGGGGCATGAGGTGGCCGGAGCCGACGCGGGGGTGTATCCGCCGATGAGTGACGTGCTGGCCAACGCGGGCATCGTCGTGCATGAGGGCTATGACGCGGAGCGTCTCGCCGGGCTGGCCCCCGACCTGGTCGTGGTGGGCAATGCCATGAGCCGGGGCAACCCGGAGGTCGAGTGGCTCCTCGAATCCCGCGCCCTGCGCTTCACGTCGCTGCCGGCGCTGCTGGCCGAGACCGTGCTGGCGGGTCGGAAAAACCTCGTGATCTGCGGCACCCACGGGAAAACCACCACTACTTCCATGACCGCGTTTCTGCTGCGCGAGAACGGACGCGATCCGGGCTTCCTGATCGGTGGCGTGCCGCTCGATCCGCCCACCGGTCAGCACCTCGGCGCGATCGATGAACCCTTCGTGATCGAGGGCGACGAATACGACAGCG
The DNA here is from genome assembly GCA_965652375.1 of uncultured Opitutus sp. Lineage (GTDB taxonomy): Bacteria > Verrucomicrobiota > Verrucomicrobiia > Opitutales > Opitutaceae > Actomonas. The sequence goes on along the minus strand of CBFGUO010000002.1, from coordinate 209,251 downwards.
CGTTCTTCGACAAGCGCTCGAAGTTCATTCACTACGCCCCGCACATCGCGGTGCTCAACAACCTGGAGTTCGATCACGCCGACATCTTCCGCGACCTGGCCGACGTCCAGCGCACTTTTCGTCACCTCACGCGCATCGTGCCGCGCAATGGCTTCATCGTGCTCAATGGCGACGATCCCAATCTCGCGGCGCTCGGTGATTTCGGCTGGACGCAGGTCGTGCGGGTGGGATGCGGGGCGAACAACGATGTCCGCATCGAGAACTTCGCCGAGGTGGGCACGGAATCCTCCTTCCTCCTGCTCTGGCGCGGACGCGAGTGGGGCGCCGTGCGGTGGGAGGTGGGCGGCCTGTTCAATGCACGCAACGCCGCCATGGCCGCCACGGCGGGCGGACTGGCCCTGAATCCGGCGGATCCCACCGGGCTATCGCTCGAGCCGCTGACGCGTTTCCGTGGGGTGCGGCGACGGCAGGAGATCCGCGTGCAGCGCGAAAAGCTGGTCGTGATGGAGGACTTCGGTCACCACCCGACGGCCCTCGACCAGACCCTGCGCTCGCTGCGCGCACGCTATCCGGAGCACGTGTTGACGGCGGTGTTCGAGCCGCGCAGCAACACCGCCCGCACGCGCGCACTGGAGGAACCGTTCATGCACGCGCTGGCGCTGGCGGACGAGGTCTACCTCGGCGCGGTAAACCGGGCCGAAAAATTGAGTGAGGCGGAGCGTTTCAACCGCGAAGCCGTGATGGCCTACCTGATCGGACACGGCACGGACGCGCACACCGCCGAGACGAATGGCCAGTTGCTGGTGAAGCTGGAGGTGGGCACGCTGCCGGGCGACGGCAAGCCGCGCGTGGTGGTGTTCTTCACCAACGGTTCCTTCGACGGCATCATCGACGCCTTCGTGAAGATGGCGACAGGCGGGTGAGAGGCTCGAGGTGGCACAGGCACAATGCCCCATCCACCGCAACCGGGCGCCGGTGAACAGCGCCCCTACATTTCGCCTGACGCTTCGCGTCTGGACGAATCCGCCGAAGCCTTGGCGAAGGAGGACTCTTGTAGGGGTCGCGCTCGCCGCGACCCGCGAATGTCACGCCACCACCGATCCAGAGGCTACGACGAGTATGAAGGAGAATTGCCGCATCCGCCTTCGCGCGCTACGGCGGACAGGAAGAGGCGCTTCGCGGCGGTCGAGGGAAAGGGAAGGCGCAAAAAAAACCAGGCAGGTCCCAGCCCGGATATTTCAACCCTGTAGGGCCGCCGCTTGTCGGCGTGCCGCTGGCTGACGGAGAGCTGAGAGGCAGGTGCGGTCCCGCGGCCGCGGGAACAAGCGGCAGCCCCACATTCACATCGTGTAATTTAGACGAGCGAACCACTCCCCGGACACCGGCCCACGCGTCTATAGACGCACGCAACCGTCGGTCCGCCTAGGCGGGTAAACCTGGGGCAAGGCTCGCCGCGACTCGCACCGTCTACATCGGGTGGAGCGAATCACCCCAGTTCGAAGGTGGTGACGCCGTAGATGTTTTTCCAGGGGAGGGCGGGGGCGGGGCCGTGATACATGCGGGCGCAGCCGAAGACTTCGCTCAGGTTGTGGCGCTGGGCCAGGGCGAGGGCGGCGGGGTTGTTTTCGGGTGTATCCAGGAACAGGGGACGGCCGGCGGCGTGTTCGGAGAGGGCGAGAAAGAGGGCGTCGGCGACTTCCGGGGTGTCGGCGAAGAGCGGGCCGATCTTGAATCCGTCGCGGCAGGGGCGCACGACGCCGAGGCCCTGCAGGGTGTGGTGGGTGACGAAGCCGAGGGCGAGTCCGCCGACGGGTTCGATCCAGCGGCGCAGGAAGGCGTCGCGGGCGAAACCGAAGTGCTGGCGATCGTAGGCGGAGACGTCGGCAAAGGGCAGCGTGGGCAGGTCGACGAGCGCCGGATCGAGCTGGGCGGCCTTCCGGCCGGTGCCGGCCATGCGGAGGTTGCGGTGGGTGAAGGTGAAACCGCCGCGGGCGTAGAACGGCTGCATGTCGAACACGCCGTCCATGCCGATGGGCGCGTCGGCTCGCAGGCGGGCGCGCAGGGTATCGCGGCGCCAGGTCCAGAAGTCGCGGCCGATGCCCTGGCCGCGCATGTCGGGACGCACGATGAAGAAGCCCATGAAGCCAAAGGCGTCTTCGTAGGCGACGATCGAACCGGTGCCGACCACCTCGCCGTCGCGTTCGGCGCACACGAAGCCGTGGGGATCGGTCGCCCAGAAAATACCGGCGTCGTGCAGGCCGGGATTCCAGCCCTCGCCGGCCGCCCACTCGACGGCCGTGTTCAACTCCTCGCGGGTGGCTTCGCGGTAGGTGATCATGGCGCAAAGGATTGAAAGAGGCCGCGGTTCGCCAATCGAAAAGCGAATTCCCGGCCTGCGCCGCCGCCGCAGGCCGGAGAGGCAGGCGGGTTTTTTGACCACGGATTGCACAGAATGCACAGATGCCGAGAGGCAGGGTGATTTTTTAACCACGGATGGACACGGATAGGCCTCACTACCGTTCGGCTCCGAACCGTTCTGCTATCCCGGCCCTGGTTTCGACTTACTGTCTTTTGGTTTCAGGGCGTAAGCGGTAGCCGACTTGTGCGCCGAAGCCTTGGCGAAGGAGCAAGTTATCCGTGTCCATCCGTGGTTAAAAAAAGTTCGAGGTGTTGGCTTAGTTTTTGGGGGCCGGGTAGTCCGAGTCCCAGGGGTAGACGAGTCTTTTGGGGGGCGAGTCGCCGTCTGACTCCTCGGGTGATTCCTCGACCACCGGCGGATGGGCTCGCCCGGGGGCGATGAGATTGTCGGGGCCGGTGAGGTCGACTGCGATGACGGGTGCTTCGGGGTCGTCGTTGTTGGCGTCGGGTGGGAGCAGGGCGAGGACTTCGGTGAAGGAGAGCTGGTTGTTGCGCGGATTGAGCCAGTCGCGCTTCATCATCGGCCGATCTCCGGGCGGCACGTTGCCCGCGCCGAAAGCCCAGGGGGCGACGAGGGCGGGAGGCGGATCGCCGGCGCCGCCAGCGGCGGCCGTGGCATTGGCGCGCAGGGCCAGGGAGTCGCGGATGTTGCGTTCGAGGTCGGCCAGGGGAATGCCGTAGCGGGCGGCCGTGCGACGGAGCACGTGGGTGGCGAGTTCGTTGCCGTTGCTGACGTAGGGACCGACGGCCTGGACCGCGAGGGCTTCGGGCGCCTGCACGATGCGCAGCGCGTAACCGGCCTCGGCAAGCGTCGCAACGGCGCCGTAGCGCTTCTGGCCCGCGCCGAGCACGGTCATTTCGACGCCGAAGAGATGCCAGCCGTCGTCGCGGCGACGCAGGTAACCCGGCAGCACATGGCCGCGTTCGTAGATGAGCACGAAGTGCTGGCCGCGGAACGCGTCGGCCGGCAGGCGCAGGGCGGACAGGAAGAAGAGCGAGGTGCCGGTGTTGCACTGCCAGCTGCCGTGGCGCTGGACGACCGCCAGGGAGGCGCTGGCGGCATTGTAGCGGGCGGGGAGATCACCCGGACCGAGGCGCGGGCGCAGGACGTCCAGCGCGGCTTGCTTGATCAGCTCGGGCGGCTGGCGATGCAGCGTTGCCGGGTCGATCGTCGCCAGGCTGGTCTCGAGTTGCTGACGGTCGTCATCGGTGCCGCCGGTGAGTTCCTGTTCGGTGAGCAGGAAGCGCCGGGCGAGATCGGCGGGCGTGACGTGAAGCGGCGGGGTGGCGAGCCCCGGCATCTCCAGGCGGGCCGGATCGCCGCGGAACTGCAGGGGCGGCAGATCGAGATGAAAGTGCTCCGCGGTGGTGTGGTCTTCGAAAGAGGCGGGTGTCGCTGACGGCGTGGAGGGTTCCCGGGAGCATCCGGCGAACAGCGCGAGGAGAACGGGGAGCAGGCGACTGCGGTGCATCATGCGGGCGGCCCGAGCTTCGCGACGAGCCCCGGTGAAGGCAAGGTCGCGGGGCGGCACGCACCGCATGTTCATGAAGGTCGCAGCAGCAGAAACTGCTATTGAACCGCGAAAGACGCGAAGGGACGCGAATCGGTCAGCCTCGGACCCGACGGAGGTCTCCAATGATGTGATTTGCCGCCGAGTTCTTCGCGATCCTTCGCGGTTTTCACGCTGTAGGGCCGCCGCTTGTCGGCGTGCCGCGGAGGAGTGGGGCGTTGGACCGGCAGGATGACTGAGAGGCAGTTGCGGCGTGCCGGCAAGCGGCAGCCCTACCGTTTATCGAGAGGAAACGAAGGCGACGGCGATTGAACCGCGAAAGACGCGAAGGGACGCGAACCGATCAGCCTGGGACCCGACGGAGGTTTCCAATGATGTGATTTGGCGCCGAGTTCTTCGCGATTCTTCGCGGTTTTCACGCTGTAGGGCCGCCGCTTGTCGGCGTGCCGCGGAGGAGTGGGGCGTTGGACCGGCAGGATGACTGAGAGGCAGCTGCGGCATGCCGGCAAGCGGCAGCCCTACAGTTTATCGAGAGGAAACGAAGGCGACGGCGATGGACGGCCGCGTGTGGGTGTCATGCGGGCGGCTGGAGCTTCGCGATGGCCGTGGCGAAGGCCGGATCGTCAAGGGCGGGGCGGGAGGCGGTGAGGTCCACTCGCTCACGCTCGTAGCCACGAGGGGAGGAGGATGGATGGGCCATGATGGAGGTAGCCGCGTTGGAGCGAAGCGACAAGGTGGCCGGACGGGGGGGGGCAGGCCACGCTTTCGCTGAGGCTCAAGTGCGGCTACGCGGTCGGGGTCGTCGGGAGCGGGACGAGGCGTACCTACTGGGCCTGTTTGGCGACCTTGAACTCGACGGGCGTTTCGCCGGGGGGCAGGGCGAGCAGGTCGTAGTCCTGGTAGCCGGTGATGGTGACGTCGACGAATTCGCCGACGGGCAGCTCGCGCGGCACGTAGACGCGGCCGTCGATGTCGGGGGCGTCGGCTTCGCCGCGGGCGACGCCGGGCTCCTCCACCAGCACGCGCAGGGTGCGGCCGACGCTGGCCTTGCTGACCTCGGCGGCGATGTCCTGCTGCAGGGCCATGAGCCGGTGCCAGCGCTTCTCCTTGGTCTTCTTGGTGATCTGCCCCTCCATTTTGGCGGCGCGGGTGCCTTCCTCCTGGGAGTAGCGGAAGACGCCGAGGCGCTCGAAGCGGGTCTGCTCAATGAAGGCGGCGAGCTCGTCGACGTCGGCGTCGGTTTCGCCGGGAAAGCCGACGATGAAGGTGGTGCGCACGGCGATGCCGGGAATGCCGGCGCGGATGCGGGCGATGAGGTCGCGGATGTAGTCGCCGCTGGTTTCGCGCTGCATGACGCCGAGCATGTGGTCGCTGATGTGCTGCAGCGGGATGTCGATGTAGCGGGCGACCTTGGGGCACTCGGCGATGGTGGTGATGAGTTCGTCGCTCCAGTGCGCCGGGTGGGTGTAGAGCAGGCGTATCCAGAAATCCCCTTCAATGGCGTTGAGTTCGCGCAGGAGGGTGGTGAGGGCGGTGCCGCGGCCGGAATCGACGGGCGAGCGCGGGTTGGGGCGCTGTTCCCAGGTGTCCATGCCGAAGTAGGTCGTGTCCTGGGAAATGAGGTTGAGTTCCTTCACGCCCTCGGCGACGAGGCGGCGGGCCTCGGCGACGACGCTCTCGACCGTGCGCGAGCGGTGGCGGCCGCGGATCTGCGGGATGATGCAGAAGGTGCAGGGGTGGTTGCAGCCCTCGGCGATCTTGATGTAGGCGGTGTGGTTGGGCGTGAGGCGAAAGCGCGGCGTGTCGTAGTCGGGAATGTAGGTCGAGCGGCCCTCGATGAAGGAGGCCGGGGCCTCCTTGCTGCCGCGCTCCTTGGCGTAGATCTCCTCGATGATGGGCACGACCTTGGTGACCTGATCGAGGCCGATGAAGGCGTCGACCTCGGGCATGGCGCTGGGCAGGTCCTTGGAGAAGCGCTGCGACATGCAGCCGGCGACGATGAGCTTCTGCTTGGCGTTGCGCTTGCGCATGCCGCGCTGCTGGTGGACCTCGAGGATGTGGCCGATCGATTCCTCCTTGGACGAGTCGATGAACGAGCAGGTGTTGACGATGACCACGTCGGCCTGGGTGGCGTCGGGCACGACGGCCATGCCGGCCTGGTGGAGGTGGCCGACCATGATCTCGCTATCGACGAGATTCTTGGCGCAGCCGAGGGAGATGAGACTGACCTTCAGAGGGTGGTGCTGGCTCATGGCGCAGGCGGGAGGACGGGACGCAGCGTGGAGGGTTGGTGATCAAACGCAAAACACCGCGACCGAAGGGGCCGCGGTGTTTTTGGTAAAAACCGGGAGTGGGTAAGGCGCGTTACTTCTTGGCCTTGGCTTTGCCCTTGGAGGAGGCGTTGGCCTTGGCGGCTTCTTTTCTGCGCTTCAGGTAAGCTTCGCGACGACGACGTTTTTGGATCTTGTTGGATTGTTGGCCCATGGTGATGTTTTTGAGTGAAAGGGGGCGTTTGTCGCGAACGACGGGCCGGGAGTCAAGCGCGGCGGGAGTCGGGTTGGCGCCCCGTGCCGGCTATGTGCGTTATGCGCTTCACCGGAGGTGTTTGGCCGCAATGCCGAGCGAAGTGACGCGCCATTGCGGTGCGAAAGAGTAGGTTTACAGAAGGGAAGGAACGAAAGGAAGAAGACAGGAAGGCCTTGGCAGGGGGTGGAGGGATTCAGAGAGGCAGGATTGGTTTTTTAACCACAGATTTCACGGAATGCACAGATACGGAGAGGCAGGAGAAGGAGTTGGCCGCAAAGAGGCGCAAGAATCTCAACTGCAGGCGGATGGTTGCGTGCGTCTATAGACGCGTGGGCGGGTTCCGGTTTGCGGTTCGACCACCAGACACGGGAAGGATGCGTTGGCTTGGCTTTTTTTTGCGCCTTCTGCGCCTTTTTGCGGCTATTCTTCTGCTATCTCGTGGTGCGCCTTGGCGGGGGGTCGCTTCGCTCGGTATTGCGGCTATTCTTCTGTTTTCAGCACCCGGTCAGTGGGCGGGGTAGCGTTCCGGGGTGGCGCAGGGGTGGCCGGATTCCTCCAGTTCCAGGGTGGCGTGGCCGATGTCGAAGCGGTCGGCGAGGAGCCGATGCACGCGGCCGCGGATGGCAGTCGCGGCGGCGAGACGGTCGGTGGGGACGACGAGGTGCGCTTCGAGGGCGCGGTGGTGTTCGTCGAGCTGCCAGACGTGCAGGTGGTGAATGCCTTCGACGTCGTCGAGCGCCGTGACGGCCTCGCACAGGTCGTCGAGGTCGAGGTCCTCGGGGCTGCCCTCCATGAGGATGTGAGCGGTTTCCCGCAACAGACCGACGGAGATCCAGAGAATGTAGGCGGCGATGCCGAGCGAGATCGCGGGATCGACCCAGCTCCAGCCGAGGGCGAACACGGCGAGTCCGCCCAGTAGGACGGCGATGGAGGCGAGGGCGTCGGTGAGGTTGTGGATGAAGGCGGCGCGGATGTTGAGTCCGCCTTTGGACATGGCCCAAAGCAGCCAGACGGTGCCGAGATCGACGAGCAAGGCGACACCCGAGGCCGCCATGATCCAGGCGCCATCGGGTTGGGTCGGCTGCAGGAATCGGCCGATCGCCTCATAAACGAGATAGAGTCCGACGAGAACGAGCGCAGTGAGGTTGATCATCGCGCCGATGAGTTCGGCGCGGCGGCGGCCGAAGGTGTAGCGGGCGCTGGGTTGGGCGCGGGCGATGCGGCGGGCAACGTAGGCGATGAAGAGGGCGGCACAGTCGTTGAAGTTGTGCAGGGCGTCGGCATAGAGCGCGACGCTGCCGGCGATGGCTCCCGCCACCACTTCGAAGACGGAAAGACCGATGTTGAGGCCGACCGCCCAGAGCAGGGCGCGGTCGCTCACGTTTTCGGTGCCGTGGTCGTGGTGGTGGTGCGTGCTCATGGAGAAATGGCGATGAAGGAGACCTTCGTTCAAGTCGGCAGCCGGCGCCACTCCTGCCACCGTTCGTAACCCGCGAAAAGCGGCGGCGAATTCTCCGGGCGAACTTCCTCGCTGCGAACGAGCTCGAATTCCCGCAGTAGGCGGACGAGCTGATTCTCGCCGAGCGGAAAGGGCGGACCATCGGGATCGGTTCCGTAATAGAACAGGCCGATCAGGCGTCCGCCGGGACGAAGGAGGCGGGTGACACGGTCGCTCCAGTCGGACCAGCGCTCCGGGGGCAATGAACACAGGAAGGTGCGTTCGTAGAGGAGGTCGTGGTTGGCGCCAAGATCGTCGGCAAAAAAATCGGCCTGGCGAACGCAGTCGCGCAGGTCGCCCAGCGCGGCCTGCGCACGTTCGACGGCGGCGGGCGCAAAATCGAAGGCGAGGGGTGACCAGCCGGCGGCGTGGAAGGCGGCGACTTCGTAGCCGGTGCCGCATCCGGGTAGCAGGACGCGACTTCGATCCCGGGCGGGCGCGGTTTCTCGGCGCAGGAAAGCATCGAGGTCCGGTGGCACGCCGCCAAGATCCCAAGGCGTGCGGCCGGCGAGATAACGTTGTTCCCAGAAGTCGGGTTCGTCACTGGGGGTGTTCATGATTTGGCGGTTTGTGGGGGGGGGGGGCGCCCGGTTGCGGTGGTTGGGAGGGCGTCCTCCTTCGCCAGGGCTTCGGCGGATTCGTCCAGACGCGTAGCGTCAGGCGTCCTCCTTCGCCAAGGCTTCGGCGGATTCGTCCAGACGCGAAGCGTCAGGCGAAGTATAGGGGCGCCGTTCACCGGCGCCCGGTTGCGGTGGATGGGGCGGTTGGGTGGTGCTGTTCGTGGCGGTTGTGGGGGGCGGACGCGAGGTGACGGTCGCGGGTCGCGGCGAGCGCGACCCTTGCAGGGGGTTGCGGGATCAATGGCCTTCGCAGGTGCAGGCGTATTCGGCGCGACCGCATTCGCCGCAGTTGTGCAGGTTGAGGTCGACCCGGAAGTTTTGCGGGCGTTCGCCTTCCGCGGCGCGCACCTGGACCACGATGCGATAGGGGGCGCCTTCGGGCAGGGGGGCGGTCGAACGGAAACCATGGGGCGTCGGCTCCAGTTCGATGCGGGTGCGGCCCGAGGCGGGCTCGGCAATGAGGTTGACCTGGGCGTCGCCCGCGGCCGCAGGTTCCTGGTCGGCGGTGAAAAAGGTCAGCTCGGCGTGTTGCTCGGGCGTGACGAAGAATTCGACCGCGTGGGGTTCGGCGGGCAGGAGACGTCCGCCGTTTGGACCGGCGACGACTTCGGCGCAGGCGCTGGACGCGAGGCCGAGGAGGGAGAGGATGAGGAGGCAGGTTTTGGTTTTCATGATTGAGAGGGTGGGAGGGAATTTTGAGTTCTTTGTTCGGCCCGCGACTCGATCCAGTCATAGAGGACCGGCAGCACGAGCAGGGTGAGGAAGGTCGAGGTGATGATACCGCCGATGACGACGGTGGCGACCGGCCGCTGCACTTCGGCGCCGAGCCGCGTGGCCACGGCCATGGGCACGAAGCCGAGGGAGGCGACGAGGGCGGTCATGAGCTTGGGGCGGAGCCGCGTGAGCGTGCCTTCGACGACCGCCTCACGCACCGTCGCGCCGCCGGCGCGCAGTTGATTGATGTAGCTGATGAGCATGATGCCGTTGAGCACGGCGATACCGGAGAGGGCGATGAAGCCGACCGCGGCCGAAATCGTGAACGGCATGTCGCGCAGCCAGAGGGCGGCGACTCCGCCGGTGGCGGCGAGCGGCACCGAGACGAAGACCAGCGCCGCTTGCCGCACGGCGCCGAAGCTGGCGTAGATGAGCAGGAAGATCAGCACGAGCGCGGCCGGCACGACGATGGCGAGGCGGGTGCGGGCGGCCTGCAGGTTCTCGAACTGACCGCCGAACTCGAAGGCGTAGCCGGGCGGAAAATCGATCTCCTCGCGCAGCCGGGCCGCGGCTTCCTCGACGAAGCTTTCGGTGTCGCGGCCGCGGACATTGATGAGGATGGCGACGCGGCGCTGGGTGTCCTCGCGGGTGATCGTGCCGACGCGGCTGGTGACCGCGAAGTCGGCCACGCGCGACAACGGGACCTGCACGGCGCCGCCGCGGGCCACCACCGGCAGGTCGCCGAGGGCGGCGACGTCGTGACGGGCCGACTCGGGCAGGCGCACGACGACATCGTAGCGGCGTTCGCCGTCGATGAGGGTGCCGGCGGTGGCGCCGCCGAGGGCCGTACCGACGGCGGTGTTGATCTCGTCGGCGTGCAGGCCGAGTCCGCGCAGGGCTTCGCGGCGCGGGGTGATGTCGAGCACGGGCGACTGGCCGAGCGCGTCGAACTCCACGTCGCCGCCGCCGGGAATAGCGCGCAGGATATCGCGGGCCGCGGTGGCGAGGCGTTCCAGTTCGGCGTGATCATGCCCGTAGATCTTCAGCGCGAGATCGGCGCGGGCGCCGGCCATGATTTCGTTGAAGCGCATCTGGATCGGTTGGGTGAAGAGATACACCTGTCCCGGAATCGTGGATACGAGCTCGCGGCGCATGAGTTCGATGAGCTCCGGCTTGCTGATGGGGCGGCCGTCGACCTGGCGCCATTCCTCGTGCGGGCGGAAGAAAACGTAGGTGTCGGCGAGATTGGGCCCCATGGGATCGGTGGCGATCTCGGCGGTGCCGATGCGGGCGAAGAGGTGGCTGATTTCCGGGAAGCGCTCGCGCAGGAGTTTTTCGGTGGCGCGCTGCAGCGCGATGGAGTCGCCGAGAGCGACGCTGTTGCCGCGGATCATCTGGATGGAGAGCGCGCCTTCGTCGAGTTGGGGAACGAACTCGGCGCCGAGGCGGTTGAACAGCCAGGCCGAACCGGCAAAGAGCAGCAGCGCGAGGGCGACGACCACGACGCGCAGCCGCAGGGCGAGGGCAAGCAGGGGCGTGTAGGCGGCCTTGGTGGCGCGCACGAGCCAGTTGTCCTGCTCGCTGAAGTTGCCGCGCAGCAGCCAGGTGCAGAGGGCCGGGGCGAGGGTGAGGGCGAGCGCGAGCGCGGCGCCGAGGGCGAACATCACGGCCAGCGCCATGGGGCGGAACAGTTTTCCCTCGATGCCGGTGAGGGCGAGGATGGGCACGTAGACGATCGTGATGATGAGCACGCCGAAGAACATGGGTCGCGCGACTTCGCGGGCGGAGCGGCGCAGGGCCTCGAAGCGTTCGGACGCGGTGAGACGACGACCGAGCGCGTGCTGGCGTTCGGAGAGGTGGCGCAGGGCGTTCTCCACCATCACGATCGCACCGTCGACGATGAGGCCGAAGTCGATCGCGCCGAGGCTCATGAGGTTGGCGCTGATACGGGTGGCCACGAGTCCGCTGAGCATGAAGAGGAAGGACAGCGGGATGATGAGCACCACGATGAAGGCGGCGCGGGCGTGGCCGAGGAAGAGGAACAACACGGCGGCAACCAGCGCGGCGCCCTCGAGCAGGTTGAGCTCGACGGTGCGGATGGTGGCATCGACCAGGTCGGCGCGGTCGTAGACGACGGTGAGGTCGACCGCCTCGGGGAGCATTTGATCGATCTCGTCGAGCCGTGCGGTGACGGCGCGGGCAATGGCGCGGGCGTTGCCGCCGGCCAGCATGATGGCGGCGCCGGTGACGGTCTCCTCGCCGTCGGCGGTGGAGGCGCCGGTGCGCACGGCCGAGCCGATGACGACCTCGGCGAGATCGGACACGCGCAAGGGCTGCGCGGCGCCGGCGAACTTGACGGGAAGATCGGAGATGTCGGCCGGACCGCGGGCGCGGGTGTCGGCGCGCACGATGACGGATTCGCCGCCGAGTTCGAGGATGCCGCCGCCGGCGTTCTGGGTGCTGGCGGCGACGGTGGCGACGAGTTCATCGAAACTCACGCCGGCCTCGGCGAGCTTCGCCGGATCGGGCTGCACGACGATCTGTTTCTCGTAACCGCCGATGGCGTTGACCTCGGCGAGGCCGGGCGTGGAGCGGAGCAGCGGACGGATGGTGTAGTCGTGCAGGAGCCGAAGCTGGCGCAGCTGCTCCGCGCGGTCGGTGGGGATGCCGGTGGCATCGGGGCGGTAGTCGACGGTGTAGTAAACGATTTCGCCGAGGCCGGTGCTGAGCGGGGCCAGCTCGGGTGTAACATCCCGGGGGATACGGCTGCGGGCCTGCTGCAGGCGCTCGGCCACGAGTTGGCGGAGGCGGTAGATGTCGACGCCATCCTCGAAGGTCATGGTGACCTGGGAGAGGCCGAACTTGGAGAGGGAACGCAGCTCGGTCATGCCGGGCAGGCCGGCCATCTCGAGTTCGAGCGGCACGGTGACGAGGGTCTCGATCTCCTCGGGCGCGAGGGCGGGCACCTCGGTGTTGATCTGCACCTGCGGGTTGGTGATGTCGGGCACGGCATCGACCGGGATCCGCGTGGCCGACCACAGACCGAGGCCGGCGAGGGCTAGCACGACGACGAGCACCAGCGCGCGCCGGTGCAGGGAAAACTCAACGATCCGTTCCAGCATCAATGACCATCGGCGCAGCCGACGCCTCCGTTGACGGCTTGGATCTCGGCGAGGGCGAGTACGCGCAGGCCGCCAACCGCAACCTGGTCGCCTTCGTAGAGGCCGCCGGTGACTTCGACATGGTCGTCGGCGAGGGGGGCGCCGAGTTCGACGGGCGTGCGCAGGAACCACTCGCCGTTGGCCACGTAGACGGCCGGGCCATGGGCGGTGGCGAGTACGGCGGCGCGGGGGATGGCGGTCCAGGCGTCGCCGCGCGGGGCGACCTCGGCGGTGGTGAGGCCGGCGAATTCGCGGGCGGCGGGGGTGAGTTGCACGCCGTGCCCGGCCTTGTAGGTGCAGGCGGTTTCGGCGTGGTCGGTAGTCGGGGACGACGTGGCGGCGGAGGTGTCGCTGCAGCCGGTGGCGAACAGGGCGGTGGCCAGTGCCAAGAGGATGGGGAGGAGGGGGGCGGACGTGAGGCGACGGTCGCGGGTCGCGGCGAGCGCGACCCCTACAGGGGGTGGCGCGGGGAACGGACAGGGATCGCCGCGTCCGCGGGACAGGTGTCCGTTCTCCGGTTGAGGATTCGGGCGGGTCGAACGTAGGGGAAATTTCATGACGTGGGGGATGGGTTCACGAGGGTGAGGCCGGTGAGGGCTTCGAGTTCCAGGGCGGCGTCGAGGGCGTCGGCCTGGGTGGCGTAGAGCGCTTCGAGCGCGTCGAGGTAGCTGCGTTGAAGTTCGACGTAGGTGCCGACGGGCACGGCGCCCTGGCGGTAGTGGCGATCGGCGAGGGCGGCGGCGTCGCGGAACTGCGCGGTGGTGGTCGCGGGGTCGGCGGGCAGGTCGGCGCGGCGGGCGGCGAAGGCCTGCGCGGCGACGGCGAGATCGCGCTGCAGGTCGCGGCGGGCGACGGCGAGAGCGATGTCGGCCTGGCGCTGGCGGGCGAGGGCGGAGGCTTCGGCGGAGGCCGCGCGGCCGGTCACGGGCAGCGGCAGGCTGAGACCGAGACCGACCGTGGTCTCGCGCTCGGCGCCGGATTCGGTGCTGGCGAAGGGGGTGACGCTGAGCGGCGGCAGGCGCTCGAGGCGGGCGAGATCGACGGCGAGCCCCTGGCGCGCGAGTTCGGCGCGGCGGGCGGCGAAGTCGAAGTTGTTTTCCTGCGCGGCGGCGAACAGGGCGGTGGCGTCGGGCGGGGAATCCGGCCAGTCGGGTGGCGCAACGGTGAGTTCGAGTGGAGCGTCGAGCGGGGCGCCGCGCAGGCGGTTGAGGTCGATGAGCGCGGCCTGCACGGCGAGGTCCGCCGAGGTGGCGCGGCGGCGGAGATCGAGGTTGGCCGCTTCGATGACGCGCAGGTCGAGTTCGGCGGCGATGCCGGCGGGATCGCGGGCCACGAGCGTTTCCTGCAGCGCGGCGAAGCGTTGGGCGACCTCGTGCACGGCGCGGGCCTGGGCTTCGGCGGCGTGGAGGCCGAAGGCGAGGCGGCGGGCTTCGGCGGCGAGGGCGCGTTCGAAGCGGGCGAGGCCGAGGCGGGCGAGTTCGACGTCCTGGTCGGCGAGGGCCTTGCGCAAGGCGAGGCGGCCGGGCCACTCAAAGGTCTGGGTGACGGCGACGGCCCAGGCATTGCCCTCGGCGGCGAGGGATCCGCCGGGGGCGCGGACGCGTTTGCGACCGTATTCGACGGAGAGTTCGGGCTCGGACCAGCGGGTGGAGCGGGTGCGCTCGGCCTCGGCCACGGCGATCTCGGCGGCGTAGTAGGCGCGTTCGGGATTTTGGGCGACGACCTGGGCGATCAGGTCAGTCGCAGCGACGGGTTCGGCGCGGAGGCTGAAGGCGCCGAGAGCCGTGGCGAAGAGGAGAAGGAGGGACCGGACGTGGGGTCCGGAGGGAGAGGGAAAAGGCATGGGATGGGTTTGATCGGGACGGAGGCAAAGGAACGGACAGCGGGGTCCGTTCTCCGGTGGAGGCGTTCGCGGGAACGCGTCCGCGCAGGGACGCGTGCGAACGGGTGATCAAACCCGGGAAGCCGGGGCGCGCGCGGGCGGGGCGGCGCGGCGGAGGAGGTGCCGATCGGGCAACCACGTCGGTGGATGGCGATGGGCGGCAAAGGCGGGTCGCGGGCTCTCGAGCGCCGAATGGGTGGCGAGCGAGGTGTGCAGGCAGGCCAGGCAAAGTTCGACCGAGAGAGCGGGCGCGGGCGCCTTCAGGTTGGCGAGCGGTTGGGAATAGTCGGCGCCCTCGACGAGGCTGCAGGCGTCGCGTTCACAATCCTCGGTGGGATCGCAGCAGCCGGGCTCCTCGGCGGAGGCGGTGTCTGCCGGGGAGGCGGCGGGCTGGAGCAGGCCGGAGGCTTCGAGTCCGCAATGCACGGTGGCGGCCGACCAGACGGTGAGGACGGCGAGCACGAGCAGGGACTTGAGCCAGCGGCAAGGCATCGTCGCGTAAGGTGCGCGTCGAGCCGGAGCCGTCAAGAGGGGAAGGCGGTGGGAGCCGGATCCGCTGATCAGGGATTGGTCGTGAACCGCGAAAGGCGCGAAGGGGCGCGAAGCGGTCAGCCTGAGAGAATCGAGCTGCGCTCGATCTGAACGTTTACGTCTTACAGAAGGTAACGAAGGTAAGGAAGGGGGTGATGCTGAGAGGCAGAGAAGGAATTGGCCGCAATACCGAGCGAAGCGACACCCCGCCAAGGCGCAAGAGTCTCAACTGCAAGCGGACGGTTGCGTGCGTCTATAGACGCGCGGGTGGGTTCCGGTTAGTGGTCGATCCACAGCACTTGCAGGACGAGGCAGGCTTGGGTTTTTTTTGCGCCTTCTGCGCCTTTTTGCGGCTATTCTCTCTGCTTGGTCGTGCTGCGTCCTGGCGGGGTGTCGCTTCGCTCGGTATTGGGGCTATTCTCTCTGCTTTGTCGTCGGGGACGGTAGATCGGTGATGGCGTGAGGTTCGCGGGTCGCGGCGAGCCGTGCCCCAGGCAGGCAAGCGCGACCCCTACATTAGGTTTCTCGAACGGCGGCTAAGTTCTTTCGTTGAATCAGAACGTGGTTTCGGTGTCGCCTTCGATGGTGATGCCGTGGGCCTGGAGGGTGAGGCCGAGTTGGCGGTTGTATTCGGCGAGGGCGCGCTGGTGGTCGATCTCGGCGCGGTAGGCGCTGATCTCGATGCGGGCGAGAATCTCCTGCTGTTCGAGCACGATGAAGGTGCTGCCGGTGCCGGCCTGGAGTTTCTTGCGTTCGGCCTCGAGGGCCTGCTCGGCGAGTTCGAGGGACTGGCGGGTAACGCGGACGCGCTGGCGGGTGGTCTCGATGTTGTCGGCGGCATTGCCGAGCGAGACGACGATCTCCTGTTCGGTCTGGGCGAGCAGGAGTTCGGCCTGTTCCTGGGTGAACTTGGCGGCACGGTAGCGGCCGCGTTCGGTGGCGAAGGTGATGGGGGAGTTGAAGACGACACCGACGGAGTAGGAACGGCTGTCGCGGTCGAGGACCTGGTCGCGGGAGCCGGAGAAGGTGGGATCGAGGCCGTTGTAGCCGAGCGAGCCGACGAGGTCGACGCGGGGCAGGAGCTGGTTGCGGCGGAAGCGGCGGTTGGCGTCGGCGCGGGAGACGTTGAGGCGGGCCTGCTGGTAGTCGGGGCGGCGGTCGAGGGCGAGGGCGAACTCGGTCGCGGGGTTCGGTTCGTGGTCGGGGAGGGGGCGGGCGCGGGTGATGGAGAGCTGTTCGGCGAGCAGGTCGGGGGTGTTGTCGTCGGAGATAAGGCTCTTGAGGGCGTTTTGAGCGAGGGACACGGCGCGCTGGGCGAAGAGGATGTTTTCCTGACGGGTGGCGACGCGGGTGCGGGCGGAGGTGACATCGGCCTCGGACAACCAGCCGGCGTTGAAGCGCTTTTCGTTGTCCTCGAGCAGGCCCTGGGCGAGGTCGCGGGAACGTTGGGTGATCTCGAGGTTCTTCTGGGCAAAATCCAACTCCAGGTAGGCGTTGAGGGTGGCCGTGACGATGTTCATCACGGCGGCGCGATAGGCCCAGCGTTCGCTGTCGCGGGTGGCGCGGGCGAGGCGCACGCCGACGAGGTTGGCGTCCCAGCCGAAGCCGCGCAGGATCGGCTGGGTGAGCTCGATGCCGGCGAAGGTGTAGTAGTTGTCGGCAAAGCTGTTGAAGGTGCCGCGCTGGTTCTGGGAGTAGCCGCTCAGGCTGTAGTTGAGGCCCCAGGGGGTGACGCCGCCGATGCCGATGCTGCCGGAGTCGGTCTCGACGATGGAGGAGGGCGGACGGTTGCCGCTGAAGGGGTCGGTGGGCTGCGGGCTGCCGTCGGAATTGTAGTCGTAGCGCGCCTGAAAGCCGGGATGGAAGGTGCCCCACTCGGCGGCGAGTTCGGCGGCGGAGGCGCGAGTGCCGGCGGCCTGCGCCTTGATGGTGTAGTTCTTCGCGAGGGCGGCGCGGATGGCGTCGTTGAGCGAGAGCTCGGTGATGCGTTCCTGGGCGCTCAGGGCGAGCGGCAGGAGGGCGGGAATGGCGAGGCGAAGGAGAAGCGATTGGCGAAAACGGCGCATGCGGGGAGAGAGAATGAACCTGTCTATGCAGCGGCTGTGCCAAGTGGGTAGCGGATGATTTAAGTTGCTAACCAACAGTCAGAAAGAAAACCGGGTCCGCGGCGTGGGTGAATCGGAACATCGCCCTCGGGAAAACGCCGTCCCATTTCCGGGACGAGGCCGGGAGGTCATTTGTCACCCAATAGGTGACAAGTGTTCGGGGCGGGTGGCGGGCGGAAATGGGAAGGTCCAGCTACTTCCGTTACGAGCGATCGTTCGGTTCGGCGACGCGGCGATGCGGGGCGGGTGGCGGCGATGGAGCGATGGGACAACGTGGCCGGGCGGAGGGGCAGCGGGCCACGCTTTCGCCGCGGGCTCGAGCGCGGCTACGGGCGAGGGTGGTGCGGGCCACGCTTTCGCCGGGGGCTCAAGCGCGGCTACGAGGAGGGATTGATCCGGGCGGCGCCCCGGCGGTGTCAGCCCACCATCATGCCGTCGGCGAGGCGGACGATGCGGGAACCGTAGGTGGCGTTTTCGTTGGAGTGGGTGACCTGCACGATGGTCACGCCGTCCTGCTGGTTGAGCTTCTTGAAGAGCTCCATGATCTCCTTGCCCTGATCGGAGTGCAGGTTGCCGGTGGGTTCGTCGGCGAGGATGATGCGCGGGTTGGCGATGAGGGCGCGCGCGATGCCGACGAGTTGCTGCTGTCCGCCGGAGAGTTGGCTGGGATAGAGGTCGCGTTTGCCGACGATGCTGAAGCGGTCGAGCATGTCGCAGACGATCGACTCGCGGTCCTTGCGCGGGGTGTCGCGGTAGGAGAGCGGGACCTCGAGGTTTTCGTAGACGGTGAGGTCGTCGAGCAGGTGGTAGCTTTGAAAGACGAAACCGATGTTCTGCTTCTGCAGGGCGAAGCGTTGCTTCTGGTTGAGTTTGTGGACCGGGGCGTCGTCGAACCAATACTCGCCCTCCCAAGCGCTGTCATGCAGGCCGAGGGCGTGCAGCAGGGTCGACTTGCCGGAGCCGGACGGACCCATGATCGAAACGAAGTCGCCGGCGGCGATTTCGAGGTTGATGTTGCGGAGGGCGTAGAAGGGGCCGCCCTTGAGACGATAGACGCGTTCGAGACCGCGAAGGGAGATCATCGGGAGGGAAAGGGAGTGAGTGAGAGAGAGGGAGGGAAGGAAGGGCTGCGGGTATCAGGTCCTGTGCCAGATGCGGGAGGACGGCGCAAGCTATTGGAGGGAAGTAGGATGGTGCGGCTGCGGTCGGACGGGGGGCTGCGGTGGCGCGGCGTTATCGGTATGAGGAATTCCCGAAAACGGGACGGGTGGTTTCAGGAATCGGCATCCGACGGGTGTGGCGTGGCGGTGGTGAGGGTGGTGCCGTCGTGCTGCCAGGTGAAGAGGCGGGGGGCGTCGGCGCGATCGAGGCGCTTCCACAACACGGGGTCGGCGCGCTTGGGCAGGGTGAGCTCGTTGAGGCCGGTCGCGTCGCAGCCCAGCAGCCGGGCGTAGGGTTTGAAGCGTTCCGGGCGTCCGATGACGCGACCCGCGATCGGTGCCGGGGTGGAGGCAGTGGCGGGCAGGGAAGGACGTTCCAGCACCAGCGCGCTGTAGGGCAGGCTGCGCAGGTCGATGCCGGCGCGCTGGCCGAACTTCACCCAATGGGAATCGGCGAAGATGCCCGGCGGCGGCGTGGCGAAATGGTGACACCAGTGGCGGGCGTGCGCCGGCGCGAGCATCGGACAGGCGTTCGCATGGGTGCAGGGGTAGAGGATGCGGAAGTCCGGATGAATGGACTCGCGCCAGGCGACGAGGCGGGCGGCGACGGCGGAGGTGCCGGGCTCGATCCAGATGAGGGCCTGGGCGCGGTCGATGGCTTCGCGCAGATCGGCGGCGCTGTCGTCGTCGAGTTCGTTCAGCACGTGGCTGATCAGGAGCGTGCCGATGGGCGCGGCGCGGTCCCACGACTGAGCGCGAAGGGCGGGGTGGGTTTCGCGGAGGCGTTGTTGGGCGAAGGCCTCGGCGAGCGTGGAGTGATCGAAGAAATGGGCCGCCGCGTCGAGCGCCACCGCGGCGGGCCAGTGAGCGAGCAGTCGACGGGTGGCGATGCCGGAGCCGCAGCCCCAGTCGACGACGTGACCGGCGGGAGGAGACCAGCCGCGCCGCTGCAGCTCGCCCAGCACGTGGTCCCATTTCCAGCCGATGCGCTCCGCGTAGGTGAAGTCGTAGTGGGCGAGATCGTCATGGGATTGCCAATACGGTCCGTCGGCGGCGGCGCCGGAGAGAAAGCCGTCGCGCAGACGGTCGAGGATGGTCCAGTCGAGTTCGTCCCAAGTCATGGGATTTTCGATTTTGGATTAGGGATTTTGGATTGGTGGCTGAGGGGCAGGGGCCACGCTTTCGCCGGGGGCTCAAGCGCGGCTACGGGGCTGGGGCGATTGGCGGCGGGGCCTGGTCCCCCTGTTCACTGCTCCCTTTCACTTGCCTCTCGAGCCGGTGTCCCCGGCGGGGTGAGGGGGAGGTCGAGGTGGCGGGCGAGGGCGTGGGAGGTGATGCCGTAGAAGGCGGCGAAGGCCTGGGCGCGGCGGAGGGCGGCGGGAACGGGGGCCGTGGAGCGCGGGGTGTCGGCCGGGCGCCAGGCGGCCAGCATGAGGTTGCGGGCGGTGTGTTCGGTGGAGACGAATTCGAAGACCTTGGTCTCGAAGCCGGCGGCTTCGAGCAGGAGGGCGCGCAGGGCATCCGTGACAAACTCGGTGTGGCGCTCCTGAAAGATGCCGTGGCGCAGGGCGGGGGCGAGGACGGGCGGGGCGGTGAGCTGGGGGCGCAGCTCCTTCTGGCAGCAGGGGGAGACGACGAGGAGCGTACTGCCCGCCTGGATACCGGCGGCGAGGGCGTCGTCGGTGGCGGTGTCGCAGGCGTGGAGCGCGATGAGGATATCGAGCGGGCCGAGATCGGCGGCGGTGGTGGCGATGTCGCCGGCGCGGAAGGTGAGCTGCGGCAGGTCGTGGTCGCGGGCCACGCGGTTGCAGGTCTCGACGAGATCGGCCCGGCGTTCGACACCGACGACGCGCGATTCGGGTCCGAGGAGGGCGGCGGTGGCGAAGGTGAGGTAGCCCTTGCCGGCGCCCATGTCGGCCAAGCGGAGACCGGGCTGGTCGGCGAGGCCGGCGCCGGCGAGGAGGTGGGTGAGGGTTTCGGCGAACTTTTGGATCTGGCGGAACTTGGGGGCCATGCCGGGGCGGGGCTGGCCGTCGGCGTGGGTGACGCCCAGGTCGCGCAGCCAGCCGGCCTGTGTGTCGAGCAGGCGGTGTTTCGTTTTGTCGTGGCGCGTGTCGGGCGCGGGCGGAGCCGTGTCGGCAAGCTGAAACTTTACCCGCGGGCGGCCGTTGGGGGCGGTGGTGTAGTGGACCGTCTGGACGGGCGTGAAGAGGTGGGCGTCGAGGAAGGTGAAGCCGAGCAGGTGTTCGATCTCGGCGAGGGCGGCGGCCGGCGGATGATTTTTGGTGAGATCGCGGGTGTCGTGACGGGTGACGAAGCTGAGGTGCGGGCCGGCCTTCAGCGTGACGGGGCGGACGAAGAGATTGCGCAGCGTGGGATCGGCGCCGGGCGCCGGGTGGCCGAGGGTGAGCTTGACGAGGGTGGCGTCGGCGAGGGCCTGGCGCAGGGCGTTGAGGAAACGGTCGCGGGGAGGGAGCTGGGACATGGACCGGCGACTCAGAACGAAAGTTGCGGAGAACGCCAGAGTTCGCGTCCGCGATGGAGGGTGGCGAGGATGTCGGCGGTGCCGACGCGGCCGACGAGACTGGCGAGCAGGTTGCGGGTGTGGCGCAGGTGGGGCGCGGTGAAATCGAGCACGACGAAGGAGGCGGGGAGGCCGGGGGCAAGGTAGCCGTAGTGGTCGCCGCCGAGGAGCGGGCGGATGTTGGTGGTGACCATGCGCAGGAGGTCGACCGGCGCGGGATCGGCGGGCCGGGCCTCGCCGGCCTGGGAGCGGGCCAGCCGGTAGGTGAAGTCGAGTTCGGCGAAGAGGTTGGGCGGATTGAGCATCACGTTGTCGGTGCCGAGGAGAAGGTGGGCCCCGGCGTCGAGCAGCGGGGTCACGGGCGGGAGGGGCAGGCCGAGCGTGGCATTGGCGCGGGGATTGAGCACGGCGGTGCGGCCGGATCCGGCCATGAGGGCGATCTCGTCGGGCGTGGCGGCGGTGAGATGCACGACGAGATCGGCATCGTAGTCGGCCGGATCAAGGGCGCGGGCGAGGTCGCCGCGGCCGGTGCGTTGCAGGGAAAGGGTGCGGTAGCCGACGTTTTCGAGGCAATGGATCGCGCGCAGCTTGCCGGCGGCGCGGGTACGGTCCCGGATCTCGCGCCAGGCCGGCGGCGTGAGGTCGTTCATCGTGCTTTCGGAGAATCCGTCGGCGAGCGCCAGCAGGGCCTCGAGCTCGGTGCGGGCGGAGTCGGGGAGGGCGGCGGTACCGAGGTCGAGGGCCTCGCGGGAAAAGGGGGCGGTGTTGAACTGGCTGAGGATGATGGATTCGACGCCGGTGGCTTCGCTGGCGGCGCGCAGCAGGCGGGCGCCGGCGGCACCCTGTTCGCGGAAGTCGAGGTGGGCGACGGTGCCGGTGCGGGCCATGAAAGCGAGGGTGGCGGCGACCTGCTCCGCCTGCTCGGTGGGGGAGAGTTGGGCCAGTTCGGTATATTTGTAGCCGTCGGGGCGAAAGAAGCCCTGTTCCAGGGTGAGCCCGGCGGCGCCGTCGGGCAGGGCGCCATCGCCGACGTGGGTGTGGCCGTTGTAGAGCCCGGGAATCAGCAGCAGGCCGGGGCGGTCGAGGCGGCGGACAGGCGGTCCCAGTTCGATTTCCGTGATCGTATCCTGCTGCCACGTGAACGTTTTGCAGCGATGGGGGTCCAGATCAGGACCATGCAGAATGAAACAATCTCGGAGGCAGGGCATGGTCCAATGTTGTTGCAGATGACGTGCCGCGACAACTTCCGGGGTTGGCATTACGGTCTCAAGTTTCTCTAGTGGAACCAACCCCTCTTATGATGACCCCTACTCGACTCACATTCCGTACGATGCTGGCGGCGGCGGTGCTCGCCGGCGGTTTCGTTGTTCCCACTGCCCAAGCCGAGGACTGGGTGGATACCCAGGGCGAATCCTTCTCCGGTGATCCGGCGGGATTGGTCGGGCCGCTGGCCCTCTTCAAGCCCGGCCGCAAACGCGGCAAGCGGCTGCCTCTGGCCAACCTGCGGCCGGAGGATGCCTACCGCTTCGACCTTGGGTTGCGGAAGCTGCCCGAGCGCGCCGAAAAATGGTCGGAGGGCAAGAGCGTGGTTTCCCGCGAGTTGCTGGGCAACGTGCAGCGCGTGGTGGACGGCCGGCTGCAGGACACCGACCTGAGCGAACAGGCGGAGCCGGAACTGGTGCTCTTCATTTTCGCCGACATCGGCACCGGCGCCCGGGAGATCATCCGGGCCGCCGATCCGCACTATCGGGCGCTGAAGGAGAAGTTCGGCGACGACTTCGAGGCGGTGTTTGTCGGGGTGCGCCACACCCTGAGCGACCAGATCAGCCTGGCGGAGAGCCTCAACATGCCGTGGCTGGTGATGAAGCGCAACCGCCAGTCCCAGCTCGACGAGATCGCGGACTTCGCGCCGTATCCGGATCCCGGTTACGCCTTGCTCAACCGCCACGCGGTGCCGATCACCACGCAGTCGGGCATCATCACCTCGGACATCGACAAGATCTTTGCGCAGACGGAGGGGCTGATCGTTTCGATGGTGCCCAACAACCCGCGGACCTGGGTTACCAAGGTCGAATACTACAAGAACGTGCGACAGAAGGAATTTGCCAACGGTGAGGCCGATCCGATGTTGGTCGGCCCGCCGCTGCTCAGCGCCGTGCTCGACCGGATCGGCGTAACCGCGTTCGAGCTCGACGCCGAGATCGATGCGACCGGCAAGGCCACCAATGTCGTGGTGCATCCGGGGCCGGGCATTCCCGACAAGTACCTCGGCGCCGTGGCGAAGTCGTTTGCGGCCGCGCCGTTCGTGCCGGCGGTGAAAAACGGCGAGTTCGTGCCCGGCACGCTGCACTACTCCTACCAGAAGGCGGACGCGGAGTAGCGCGCGACGCGCTATTTGACTCGCGCCTTTCGACGGCGGCCGGACGCGTTGGGCGGGTCCGGCCGTTTTTACTGGGCCCTCACTCGTGAAAAACGATCAGTCGTCATCCGCCCACGGTGGCTGCGAGCGTGAGCGAGTGGCGGGCCGATACGAGCGTCCACTCGCTCACGCTCGTAGCCACAACGAACTGCAAAGTCGGTCTGCGGATGGCCGGCCTTGGTTCCGGCTCCGCTTGGTTGGGTTGGGGCGTTTGTCCATGGTCCGTGGTCCGTAATCCATGGTCTGAGGCAACGCCTCCCTGGACGGGCGCGACAAAGATTTGTCCGGCTGAGTTTGGCTTAGTCCTCACGATTCCGTTGGCGCGCAGGCCCGGGTTGCGGGGATCGTTCGTTCGATCCCCTTCGCGCCCATGTCTCCGTTTCCCCGCCTGATCGTTCGTCCGTTCCTGTCCGCTCTCTTTGCCGCGTTGCTGTTGCCGTGGGCGCTGCGGGCCGACTTCAGACCGGAGCCGGCCGCCATTTGCCAGGGACAGCCGGCCCTCGGCGTGCCGGACTGGGTGCGGCGGGAGACGATCTACGAGATCAATGTGCGGCAGTATTCCGCGGCCGGCACCTTTGCGGCGGTCGAGGCGGATCTGGACCGGATCCGTGACCTGGGCGTGGGCATCCTGTGGTTCATGCCGGTGCATCCGATCGGCGCGGTCAACCGCAAGGGACCGCTCGGCAGTTACTACGCCATCGCAGACTACCGCGGCATCAATCCGGAGTTCGGCACCGAGGCCGACTTTGTGCGGCTGGTGCGGGCGGCGCAGGCGAAAGGCCTGCGGGTGGTGATGGACTGGGTGGGCAACCACACCGCGTGGGATCATCCCTGGACGCAGTCGCACCCGGACTTCTATGCACGCGACGCGGCGGGCCGCTTCGTGCCGCCCTATGGTTTCGATTGGACCGACGTCATCCAGCTCGACTACGAGAACCCGGCGCTGTGGGACGCGGTGATCGGCGACATGCTGTATTGGATCGAGACGGCGGGCATCGACGGCTACCGTTGCGACTATGCCACCGGCGTGCCCACGGCGTTCTGGGATGAGGCGGCGCGTCGCCTGCGCGCGGCGAAGCCGGATTTTTACCTGCTCTCGGAGTCGGAGATCCCGCAACACCAATTGGCCGCGTTCAACTCCTCCTATTCCTTCGGCATGATGCACGTCATCAATGCCGTGGCGGCGGGCCGGCACGGCGCCTCGCATCTCGACGACGAACTGGCGCGCACGGCGGTGCGCTTTCCCGATGGCGGTTCGCTCATCTACTACACCACCAACCACGACGAAAACAGCTGGCAGGGCACGGTGTTCGAGCGGCTGGGGGGCGGCGTGCAGGCCTTCAGTGTGCTGACCTTCCTGTTCGACGGCATTCCGCTCCTCTACAACGGTCAGGAGGCCGGACTGTCGAAGCGGCTGGAGTTCTTTCAACGCGATCCGATCGACTGGCGACCGCATCCCTTGGCGGGATTTTATCGCGCGCTCTGCGAGCTGCGCCGCGAGACGCCGGCCCTGCACACCGGCACTGGGGCGCAACGTATTCCCACCACCGCCAACGAATCCGTTTACGCGATCCTGCGTGACGACGGTGCCGGTTCGAGCGTTGTCGCCTTTCTCAATCTCAGCGATGAAGCCGTGAGTTTCGACGCCGCCCATCCGGCCCTGGCCGGGACCTGGCGGGATGCCTTCGGCGGCGCCGCCCACCGCATGGGTAAAGCGGTGTCGATGGCGCTGCCGGCCTGGGGCTATCTCGTGCTCGTGCGCGAGTAGTCCGATTGTAGCCAGCTGGAGTTACGGACGCAAAGGGGCGGACCCGGCTCGGGTCCGCCCCTTTTTCCGGCCTGGCCGGCCGAGCCTGAGGCCGTCGCATCAGGACAAAACCGGGGCCGGGTGGACGAAACCGCGAAACCGCTGCCGACGTCCCCGGTGGAGCAGTAGTTTTTCACCTGATACACCGCCAGAATCGCCGAAGTTTTGTCCTGCTCATATCAGTTTATCCGAGGGTTTGGCAGTGGCGGTTTGGCGGGGGGCTCGCACCGTTGTGACCAGGACGCGAACTGCGCGTGACACCCCAACCCCGAGCAGAAAAGCCGCCGGCCGCGGTCCAGGCCGAGCCCCGCTGGCCTGCTCAGGCTCTCAACACTACGAACATGAACTCCAAGCTATCCTCCCAACTCGCGATGACGCTCGCCCTGTCGCTGGGCGTCGCCGCTCCTGGCTTTGCCCAGGCCACCAACAACGAAGAATCGGATCCAGCGTCCGGTGATGTGGTGGTGCTCGACGCCTTCGAGGTGACCAGCGGCTTTGCCGGCAGCCTCGCCGCCGCCGCCCTCATCAAGCAGGACCAGAAGGTCATTGCCGAAGTCATCGCCGCCGAGGACATCGGCAAACTGCCCGACGTCTCGATCGCCGACGCGCTCACCCGCCTCACCGGCCTCACCACCCAGCGCACCAACGGTCGCAGCCAGGCCATCAGCATCCGCGGCCTCACCGGTGACTTCAGCACCGGCCTGCTCAATGGCCGCGAACAGGTTACGACCGGCCTCAACCGCGCGGTGGAATTCGACCAGTACCCGGCCGATCTCCTCAGTTCGGTCGTGGTCTACAAGACCGCCGAGGCCGACCTCACCAACCAGGGCCTGGCCGGCACGATCGACCTGCGCACGATCCGCCCGCTCAGCAAGTCCGGCCGCGTCGTCGGGGTGAACGGCTACGTGCAGTTCACGGAACTCGGTGAACTCACGCCCGGCGTCGATTCGATCGGCAACAAGTTCAGCGTGTCCTACGTCGACCAGAACGAAGCCGGCACGCTCGGCATCGCGGTCGGTTATTCGCACTCCAGCACCCCCTTTGCCGGCGAGCAGTTCCAAGCCTGGGGCTACCCGCAGGACGGCGACGGCAACTACGGCCTCGGCGGCGTGAAGCCCTACGTGCGCCAGAGCATGCTCGATCGCGACGGCGTGATGGCGACGCTCGAATTCAAACCCGACGATAACATCCACACCTCCCTCGACCTGTTCGTCTCCAAGTTCGGCGAGCGCCAGATGCTGCGCGGCATGGAGATCCCGCTTATCTGGAGCGGTGCCACGATGCAGGGCACGCCCACCGTCGAGGACGGTCTCTACGTCGATGCCACCATGAGCAACGTGCAGCCGGTCGTGCGCAACGACGTCTTCGATCGTGACGCCGAGCCCATTTCGATCGGCTGGAACCTGGTAGTCGGCGCCGATTCCGCCTGGCCCGTCACCTTCGACGCCAGCTACTCCCGCGTCACCCGCGACGACCTCAACATCGAGACTTGGTCGGGCCTCGGCCTGCGCGGCAACGCCACCACGCCCGACACCATGCGCATCCAGCTCAGCCCCGGCCAGGTGCCGGTTATCACGCCGACGCTCAGCTACGCCGACGGCTCCGTGCTGCGCCTGTCCGATCCGCAGGGCTGGGGCTCGTCCGATCTGCCCGGCAACGGCATGTATGGTTACCTGAAGGGCTTCCAGTCGAAGGACGAGCTCGGCCAGTTCCAGCTCTCCACGCGTCATGATTTTGACGGTGGATTCTTCACCGACGTGGAGATCGGCGCCAGCTACACCGACCGCTACAAGCGCGACGGTGAAAATCCCTCCGGCTTCCTGCACACGCCCAACGGCGAGCTCACGCTGCCGCTGCCCCCGCAGGTCGGCACCACCGACTTCAGCTACCTCGGCATCGGCAAGATCTACGCCTACGATCCGCTGGCGGCCTGGGAAGACGGCGTCTGGGGCTTCCGTCCCAACACCGACACCGGCATTGTGGCCAACCGTTTCCAAGTCCGCGAAAAGGTTTCCCAGCTCTACTCCCAGGGTTCCTTCGAGCGAAAGCTCGGTGACGTGAATCTCATCGGCAACATCGGCGTGCGGGTCATCCACACCGACCAGCAGTCGGAAGGCCGCTCCGCCAACGGCAACAGCCTCAATGAAGTGACCGACGGCGACTCCTACACCGACGTTGCGCCGAGCCTGAACCTCAACTTCGACTTCGGCAACGACCTCTACCTGCGCATCAGCGCGGCCCGCCAGATCGCCCGGCCCCGCATGTTCGACATGCGCGCCTCCCGCACCTGGGGATTCGACGGCTCCAAGGTCGGCAACACCGATCCCAACCAGAGCCCGTGGAGCGGCGGCGGCGGCAACTCGCAGCTGCGCCCCTGGAAGTCCGACGCCATCGATCTCTCGCTCGAGAAATACTTCGCCGAGAACCGCGGCTACGTGGCCATCGCCGCCTTCAACAAGGACCTCAAGAACTACATCTACGAGCAGCAGGAAGTCGCCGACTTCTCGAGCTACCCGACCCCAGGCGGCGTGCAGCCCTCGCTCGACTTCGGCATCATCTCCCAGCCGGTCAACGGCGAGGGCGGCAACGTGCGCGGCCTGGAGTTCACCCTTTCGCTCGCCTCGGAACTCATCAACCCCGACTTCAAGGGCTTTGGGGTGGTCCTCGGCGGCGCCTACACCGACAGCAGCGTGCAGCCCTGGGGGCCCACCGGCGGCGACGCGCCGATCGCCGGCCTTTCCCGCCACGTCACCCAGGCGACGATCTACTACGAGCGCCACGGCTTCGCCGCCCGGCTCAGCCACCGCTACCGTTCGGAGAACCGCCAATACATCACCACCTTCGGCGTGCCCAATCCCGGTGGTGACGTGAACCCGAACGGCGGTTTCTCCGTCGCCCAGCCCGAGTCGATCATCGACGCCCAGATCAGCTACACCCTGCAGGGCGGCGCGGCCGAAGGCCTGTCCTTCTTCCTCCAGGCCTACAACCTGAACAACGAGCCGCTGATCACCTACAACAACAACGACCCGCGGCAGGTGATCAACTACCAGACCTACGGCGCTTCCTACAACCTGGGCTTCGCCTACAAGTTCTGACTTTGCGCGGTCGCACAACGACGCGCCTGAACCCGCCCCCTGTCGCCCGGACCGGTGCCGATCACGCACCCTCCGGACGGCAGGCCGGCGCGGCCGGCGGCGGCGGATGTATCCGGAATGTAACGACAGCATCCCGCCCCGCCACCCGCGCCACCCGGCTCCCGCCCTTCCTTCCGATTTTCATTCCGAATTCCCGTGAACACCTCCCGTCCCACCTGGCTGCGCTGCCGTTCCTCCGGCGTGCTGGCGCCGATTTCCTCCCTGCCGGGAGACTATGGCATCGGGAATCTCGGAGCCGGAGCGCGGGCCTTCGTCGACTTTCTCGCCGCCACCGGCTTCCAGCACTGGCAGATCTGTCCCGCCGGACCGACGGGCTTCGGCGACTCGCCCTACCAGTCGTTCTCGAGCTTCGCCGGCAATCCCTACTTTATCGACCTCGGCGAGTTGCAGCAGACCGGGTTGCTCACGGCCGACGAACTGCGGCCGCTGCGCGCGCTGCCCGAGGGGACGGTGGACTATGGCAGCCTCTATCAAATCTTCTGGCCCATCCTTTCCCGCGCCCATGAGCGCTTCGTCGCGGCCGGTGTCCGCGGGCCCTGGGGCGGAACGGCGGCGCTTGCCGCCTTCGAGCAGGCGCATTGCTCCTGGCTGCCCTCCTACGCCGCCTTCATGGCGCTCAAGAATCTCTTCGGCGGGCACGCCTGGCCGGTCTGGCCGGCGTCCTGGCGCGATTGGTCACCCGGCATCGAGGACCGGCTGCCGACGGCCGCGCACGAGGAGTCCGCCCACCATCGCTTCTACCAGTTTCTGTTCTATCGCCAATGGCGGGCCCTGCGCGACTACGCGGGCGAACGCGGCATCGCGGTGATTGGCGACGTGCCGATCTTTGTGGCGCTCGACAGCGCCGACACCTGGCGCTGGCGGGAAGTGTTCCGTCTCGACGAGCGCGGTCGGCCCGAGGCCATCGCCGGCGTGCCGCCCGACTACTTTTCCGATCGCGGGCAGTGCTGGGGCAACCCGCTCTACGACTGGGAGCAGCAGGCCGCGACGGGCTACGCCTGGTGGATTGAGCGGCTGCGCACCGCCTTCGCGCTGTGCGACATCGTGCGGCTCGATCACTTTCGCGGCTTTCACACCTTCTGGGAAATCCCGGCCGACGCGGTCGACGCCCGTCGCGGCGAGTGGCGGGACGGGCCGGGGTTGCCGTTCTTTCAAGCCGTCCAGGCGGCGCTGCCCGGGGCGCGCATCATCGCGGAGGATCTCGGCTACATCAACGCGGGCGTGGCCGAGTTGCGGCGGGCGGCCGGGCTGCCGGGCATGAAGATCCTGCAGTTCGGCTACGGGCATGACGACAACAACGTCAACCTGCCGCATTTCTTCCCGCCCGAGACCGTGGTCTACACCGGCACGCACGACAACGACACCACCCGGGGCTGGCTGGAAAACATGGATCCCGATCAGCGCGCCCTCGTGGCCGACTACTTTGGTATCGGTGAATCGAATACGGCGTGGCCGCTCCTGCGCGCCGCCTTCGGCTCGGTGGCGCGGCTGGCGGTGGTGCCGCTGCAGGATCTGCTCGACCTGCCGTCCGGCGCGCGCATGAACCGTCCGGGCACGATGGAGGACAACTGGCGCTGGCGCTTCACCTCCGCGCAGCTGCAGGATCTGGCTTCGCGCCGCGGCGACCTGCTGCGGCACTGGCACAAGCTGTTCGACCGGGACGGCGACCCGCGGCAGCGCGACTACAGCTCGCCGCCCGCGGAGCTGTCCTCGGCCACCACCGAGACGGCCCCCGCCCTCGATACCCCCGCGACCTCGCCCCTTTCATGAACACGCCGCCCCGTCTTTCGTTGCCCGCGATCTGGAACATGAGTTTCGGCTTCCTGGGCATCCAGTTCGGCTGGGGCCTGCAGATGGCGAACATGAGCGCCATCTACCAGTTTCTCGGCGCCGAAGAGAGCGAGCTGGCCATCCTGTGGCTGGCGGCGCCGGTGACGGGCCTGGTGGTGCAGCCGATCATCGGCTATTTCAGCGACCGCACGTGGACGCGGCTGGGGCGACGGCGGCCCTATTTTCTGGTGGGGGCGATCCTGGCAAGCCTCGCGCTGGTCGCGATGCCCAACGCATCGGCGGTGTGGATGGCGGCGGGACTGCTGTGGGTGCTGGATGCCTCGGTCAACATCAGCATGGAACCCTTCCGCGCCTTCGTCGGCGACCTGCTGCCGCCGGAGCAGCGCAAGGTGGGTTATGCGATGCAGAGCCTGTTGATCGGATTGGGGGCGGTGGCCTCGTCGCTGCTGCCGTGGTTTCTCACCAACGTGGTGGGCGTGAGCGCGAGCGCGGCGGGTGAGGCCGCGGAGGTGGCCGAGGGCGCGAGTCGGATTCCGTGGTCGGTGCATCTCTCGTTCTACATTGGCGCGGTGGTCTTCCTGGGCGCGGTCATCTACACGGTGGTGACGACCGGGGAGCGTCCGCCGGCCGATCTGGCCGCCTTCGAGGCGGAGAAGCGGCGCACGGCCGGCCTGGGGCATGCGGTGAAGGACATCCTCGGCGGGATGATCGGCATGCCGAAGCTCATGCAGCGGTTGGCGGTGGTGCAGTTTTTCACCTGGTTCGGGTTGTTCTGCATGTGGATTTATTTCACGCCCTCGATTGCCCGCGCGATCTTTGGCGGCGAGCCGGGGTCGACCGCCTACCAGGAAGGCATCGAGTGGGGCGGCGTTTGTTTTTCGGTCTACAATGGCGTGGCCTTCGGCTTCGCGTTCGCACTGGTGGCGCTGGTGAAGCGCTTCTCGGCGCGCTCGGTGCACGCGCTGTGTCTGACGCTGGGAGGCGTGGGCCTCTTGAGTGCGGGCCTGTGGAGTTCGGCGGGACCCTTGTTGATCTCGATGACTCTGGTCGGCGTGGCGTGGGCGAGCATTTTGGCGCTGCCCTACGCCATGCTGGCCAACGTGCTGCCGCCGGAGCGGATGGGCTTCTTCATGGGTGTGTTCAACTACTTCATCGTGCTGCCGCAGATCGTGGCGTCGGCGGCGATGGGCTGGGTGGTGAACACCTGGCTGGGAGGGCAGGGCATGTCCGCCGTGATGTTGGGCGGAGTTTCGCTTGTCCTGGCGGCGGTGATGCTGGTCGTGCTGGTGCCGGCCGAGGACACCGAAACGGGGGCGGCGATTTGACGGGCGGGTGGCGTCCCGACGCGCAGCGTCAGGCGTCCTCCTTCGCCAAGGCTACGGTGGATTCGTCCCGACGCGAAGCGTCAGGCGAAGTGTAGGGGCGCCGCTCGTCGGCGCCCGGTTGCGGTGGATGGGGCGCGCGGTTTGGGGCACGTCGTGAGGGGCGCGGGTCGCGGCGAGCGCGACCCCTACAAGAGTCCTCCTTCGCCAGGGCTTCGGCGGATTCGTCCAGACGCGAAGCGTCAGGCGAAGTGTAGGGGCGCCGCTCGCCGGCGCCCGGTTGCGGCGGATGGGCGCGGTTTTGGAGTGCGTCGGGAGGAGGGCGGGCGATGCTCAGGCGCCCGCCTTCACCGGGGTTCCGGCGGTGAAGTCGACGCGGTCGTAGTAGATCGTCTTGGGGCGCTCTTCCTGTTCGCGGCGTTCCTGGTCGAGGCGCTCGCGGAACTCGGCCGGGGACTCGCCGCGGTGCTTCTTGAAGACGCGGGCAAAGTAGGCGGGATCGGAAAACCCGGAGGCGTAGGCGATTTCGGAGATGTAGAGCGGCGTGGTTTCCAGGGCGAGGACGGCCCCGTCGATGCGCACGCGCTGGATGTAGTGGATGAGTTTTTCGCCCGTCTCGGAATGGAACAGGTGGGAAAGGTAGTCGGGCGAACACTGCAGGCGCTCGGCGATCGACTTCACGTTGAGGCTGGGGTTGGAGAACTGTTCGCGCACGATCCATTTTGTCTGCAGGACCTTGCCGATGTCCCCCTCGAGCGAGCCGCCGCCGGTCTCGACGAGGTTCTGGAACATGCCGAGCACCGCCATGGTGAGGCCCTTGAGCACGGCATCGCGCGCTGGCGTGTGCATGTGGTAGGTGCTCACGAGCTGGTTGGTGAGCTGGACCAAGGTCTCGAGTTCCGGCGCTTCGAAGAACTCGATGGTCTCGATGTCGGGCCGGCCGGGCGCGACTTCGTGGGCGAAGTGCAGCGAGAGCGTGTGGCTGTAGAAGCCGACGACCAGATTGCGAAACTTGCCGAAGTCATCGCGGAAGATGGTCTCCCCGTGGGGCAGGCCGGCCGGCACGATGAGCATCTCCCCGGGATTGACGGTGAGGGTTTCCCTGGGGAAGCGAAACTCGGTGCTGCCGTGGATCTGCACGAAGATCTCGGGCCGAAAGTGAAAGTGCATGTCCTTGCGCTTGAGGAGGAGGCCCTCGGGACGCGGGACCCGGAGGCGCAGGCGGTGGCGCTCGGCGGTCGCAATGCTCCGGGCGAACAATTCGCGCATCTCGGCGCGGGCGTGCAGGTCGAGGGGCTTGCCTGGGCAGGAGCTGGCTAAGACTTGTCGCTCTTTCATGGGTAACTCTCCGGTTCGAGGGACGGACATTTCCGCGGCGATCGGGGGTATCCGCGGGGCGTCCGAGTGACGAAATCAGAGCCGGCTCGGGAGAACTTGCAACTGCAACCGATATTCCGCCCGGCGGGAGCAAAGATTTGTCCTGATACTGGGGGAGTTGTCCAAGCCGGTCGTGCGGCGAAGAAATGTGCAAGCGGAGAAGCGAGGCGGCCTCCCACCAGAGGGGCGACTCATACGAGGCAGGGCGAACTTCATGCCTTGTCGAAAGCAGTGTCCTGCGCTCAATTGACAGGCATGTGCCACCCCTGCCGGACGCCCTTCGCGGCGTCGACTTTTGTTGCCCTGTGTTTTTCTGCCGCCGTCCTCTGCGCCGCCGCCGACAAAAACTGGCCGGCCTATCTCGGCGACAAGCAGTCGAGCCAGTATTCTTCGCTGGACCAGATAACGCCGGCCAACGTGAACGAGCTCGAAGTGGCGTGGGTATGGTATGCCGGCGACGCGGAGGGCAGCACGCAGATCCAGTGCAATCCGCTGGTCATCGACGGTGTGATTTATGCGACCACCCCGCGCCTCAATCTCGTGGCGCTGGACGCTGCGACCGGGACCGAGCTGTGGCACTACGAGCCCCGGGAACCCACGGGCGTGAACCGCGGCCTGGCATGGTGGTCCGACGGGGCCGAACGCCGCATTCTCCTCGGCGCCGGCAAGTGGCTGCAGGCGGTGGATGCCGCCACCGGCCGTCTGGTCGAAAGTTTCGGCGACGGCGGGATGGTTGATTTATCCGCCGACATGGGACGCGACGTCACCGGCTTCGCCATTCAGGCCAACACCCCCGGCATCGTGGTGGGCGATCTCATCGTGATGGGCATGCGCCTGGGCGAAGGTCCGGCGCCGGCCGCGCCCGGGCCGATCCGCGCCTACGACGTGCGCACCGGCCAGCTGCGCTGGGTGTTCAACACGATTCCGCGGCCGGGCGAGCCGGGTCATGAAACCTGGCCGGCCGAAGCCTATCGTTATGTGGGCGGGGTGAATGTCTGGACCGGCATGAGCGTCGACGAGAAACGCGGCCTGCTGTTTGCGCCCACCGGTTCGGCGGCGTTTGACTTCTGGGGCGGCGACCGCATCGGCGACAACCTTTACGCCAACTGCCTGCTCGCGCTGAAAGTCGAGACCGGCGAGCTGGTGTGGCACTACCAGTTTGTGCACCACGATGTTTGGGACCGCGATCTGCCGGCGCCGCCCAATCTGCTTACGGTCACCCACAACGGCGAGCGCATCGATGCGGTGGCGCAGGTCACGAAGTCGGGTCACGTTTTTGTTTTCAACCGCGAGACCGGCGAGCCGCTGTTTCCGATCGACGAGGTGGCGGTACCGAGCTCCGATCTCGCCGGCGAAGTGACGTCGCCCACGCAGCCCCTGCCGCGCAAGCCGGCGCCCTTTGCCCGGCAACTCTTCACCGCGGCCGAGATCACAAACCGCACTCCGGAAGCGCACCGCGCCGTGCTGGAGCGTTTCGCCCGCCTGCGTCCCCACACGCTTTTTGCCCCGCCGAGCGAAACCGGCACGATCATTTTTCCCGGCTTCGACGGCGGCGGTGAATGGGGCGGCGCCGCGGCCGACCCCGACGGCATTCTTTACGTGAACGGCAACGAGATGGCGTGGGTGCTGCAGATGATCCATGCCGATTCCGGCAAATCCCCGGGTGAGACGATGTACCTGCAGTATTGCGCGGGTTGCCACGGGGCGGACCGCGCCGGCAACAACGCCGGCATCCCGTCGCTCGTGAACCTGAATCAGCGTCTGACCCGCGACCAGGCGGGTGAGGTGATCCGCCACGGCCGCAACATGATGCCACCCTGGGGCTTTCTTACCCCGGATCAGTTGGACGCCATCCTCAACTTCGTGCACGGCCCGGCGCCGATGGCGCGGGAGGCCGCCCCGCCGGAGGAGACGCCCACCCACGAGACCCCCGACTGGACCACCTACGTCGGCGACCGCGGCCAGGTGGACCATCCGGCCCCGCCGTATACACATACCGGATACAACCGCTTCCTCGATCCCGACGGTTACCCTGCGGTGAAGCCGCCGTGGGGCACGCTCAATGCGATCGATCTGAACAGCGGCGAATACCTTTGGCGCGTTCCCCTGGGCGAGCTGCCGGAGCTGAGCGCGCAGGGCATTCCGCCGACCGGCACGGAGAACTACGGTGGTCCGATCGTCACGGCGGGCGGGGTGCTGTTCATCGGCGCGAGCAAGGACGAGCATTTCCGTGCGTTCGACGTGAAGACGGGGAAGGAGTTGTGGCGGCACAAGCTCCCGGCGGGCGGCTACGCCACACCGGCGACCTACGAAGTCGACGGGCGTCAATATGTGGTCATTGCCTGTGGCGGCGGCAAGATGGGCACGCCGAGCGGCGACGCGTATGTGGCGTTTGCGTTGCCGGAGCGTTGACGGGGTATAGGTGGATGCAGGGGCGTGGCTCGCCCGCGCCCGGTCGCGGGGGAGGGGGCGTGGGATGATCCCGCGTTCGCGGGTCGCGGTGAACGCGACCCCTACGAGGGGCGGATGACGAGAATGGCCCGCCTTACTCCCCGAACTTTCGCGAGCGGGTTTCGGTGGCGGTGGGGAAATCGTCGGGCACGTTCTGGGTGACCTTGCCGGTGGCGGCCCATTCGGCGCCGCGCTGAAAGGTCGTGATGAAGCCGACGCACTCGAGCGAATAATCGTCGTGGCCGAGGGTGGTGTGAAAGATGCGGCCTTGCTCGTAGTCGATCGTCATGAGCATCGGCTCGTGGCGGGCGGTGCCCTTTTGATCGGCCGCGGAGTAGGCGGTCGCGAGAATGGTGACGTTTTCCGCCGGGCCGCGTAGGCGATCGTAACACTCGTCCATGGTGTGCAGCCACTGGTGGGGCAGTCCGGCGGTGATGGGATGCGACTCGCGGAGCGTGAGCGTGAACTGGTGTTGGGGTCCGTGGCTGCCGCCGCGGCCGGGGGAGGTGTCGGCAATGCGGCGCCCCTCGTCGTTGTAGTAGAGGTAGGGACCATCCTTTTCGGTGCGTCCGCCCCAGCCGCCTAGGCCGATCATGCGGTTGTAGGCGGGCCATTCGGGAAAGGAGTTGTCGGCGGCGTGCACGACCACGAGTCCGCCACCTTGCGCGATGTAGGATTCGAAGGCGGCGCGGGTCGCTTCCGGCCAGGGGGCGGCCTGCCAGCCGAAGTTGGAGATGACGAGGTCGTAGTCGGCGAAGGTCGGAGAGAAATCGGGGTCGGCCTTGGGCTCTTCCAGGTCCTGCGTGTCGGGCTGCGAGGCCAGGGGATAGGAAGGCAGCCATTTGCCGCCGCGCCAGGTGAAGGCGGTGCGCTGGATATCGACGGCGAAGAGGCCCGTCTCTTCGAGGTAGGCCTTCATCATGAAGGTGGATTTGGGCCAGACGTCGTGGTTGTTCTGGCCGTCGATGATGAGGGCGCGATAGGGCGGCTTGGCGTCGTCGGCGGCGGAGGCAACGAGGACGGTGGCGAGGCCGAGGAGGGCGAGGCGGAGCAGACGCAAGGGGCGGAACTTCATGGCGAGGCGGGGGACGGGGGCGGCAGGTAGGCGGTGGTCATGACATCCGGGGCGCGCAGGCGACCGGCGGGCTTGAGGATGTCGAGGGATTCGAGTTGTTGGATTTGAGTGGCAAAGCGGGCGGGTTCGATGCGGCCGATTTTTGGTGGCCCGCCGTCGGGACCGCGACCGGTGACGAGATTTTCGTCGATGATCATCTGTCGGGAGTAGGCGAGGAAAGCGTCGGTGTTGTTGGCGTTGACCTGCTTCATCAGTTCATGCGCGGGGGTCGGGTCGCCGTGGAGGTAATCGTCCCAGCCGCGGATATAGGCGGCGATGAAGGCGCGGGTGGGGTCGGGGTGAGCGGCGGCCCAGGTCCGGTTGGCGATCACGACCACGTAGGAATCGAACCCGGCGTCCCAGGCGTAGAGGAACTTGGGACGGGGCAGGCCCTCTTTTTCGATGAAGAAGGGTTCGGCGATGTAGAAGCCCTGTTGAATGAAGTTTTTGTCGGCGATGAAGTTGGCCAGGGAGAAGTTGGTGGGGATGAGGTTGAATTCGATGCCGTATTTCTGGCGCAGATACGGCAGGAAAGCCCACTCCGGCCGGGCCATGATCGTCTGGCCGTCGAGTTCCTCGAAGGAGGAGATGGGGTTGCCCGGGTGCAGCATGAGCACGCTCGGGTTCTGTTGAAACACGGCGGCGACCTGGGTGATGGGCAGGCCCTCGTTGATGGCGAGGAGGGTGTTGGTGGAGTCGGCCTGCGCGAACTGCACCTGGCCGGCGGCGACCTTCTGGGTCGGGAAGGCGTTGGGGCCGCCCTGAACCAGCGTCACCTCGAGCCCGGCATCGGCAAAAAAGCCGCGGGCCTGGGCTTGATAGAAGCCACCGTGCTCGGGCTCGGCCACCCAGTCGAGTTGGACGGTGATGGCGGTGCGGCCGGCGGCGTCGGTCGCGTCGGCGGGGGCATTCGGGGTGTCGGATTTTTTGGCGCAGCCGATGCCAAACAGGGTAACGAGAAGCAAGAGGCTGGAGGTGGCGAATCGGGGCATGCGGCCACTGCTGGCACGATTGCTGGCGAAGCGCAATTCGTAGTGCCGGCTTCGGCCGGCATGGGAACGGGTGGATTTTGGGGGAACGCCAATCCGCGCTAATCCAGATACGCTGCACTTTGCCCATTCGAGTCGTTTCCCCACTCGCTCACGCTCGTGGCTACGAGCGTGAGCGAGTGGCGGAATCCGACGTGATCAGCGTTATTCGCGATTCAGCGCAGGCCGGGTGGGACCTCAGAACCGGCGGGTGACGACCAGTTTGCCCTCGGGGCCGGGGGCCTTGGTCAGGAGGGTGTTGGCGGCGAAGACAGGCTCGGCGCCGGTGAAGAGGTCGGCGTCGTTGAGGTTGTTGCCGTGCAGCGCGACGGACCAGTCGGCGCGGTTCCAGGTGAGCGAGGCGTCGATCGTGGTGGCGGCAGGCAGGCGCAGGGTGCGGTCGAAGTTGTGCCAGTAGGCGTCGCCCCAGCGCAGGCCGGCGGAGATGGCGAAACCGGCGGGCAGCCCGACCGTGGCGTGGAGTTTGGCCGTGGTCTGAGGGAAGCCCGGGTATTCAAGATCTGGATTCGAGGCCGGCGCCGAATAGGGGCCGTAGCCGGGTTGCGGGGCGATGCCGGAGAAGCCGTGGTTGAG
Organism: uncultured Opitutus sp.; assembly: GCA_965652375.1. Lineage (GTDB taxonomy): Bacteria > Verrucomicrobiota > Verrucomicrobiia > Opitutales > Opitutaceae > Actomonas. The sequence continues at coordinate 171,543 of CBFGUO010000002.1, read as the reverse complement.
CTGGCCGGCGTAGAGCGCCCATTGTTCCTCGGTGAGCGGGATGGAGCGGAAGCCGAGCGGGGTGTCACGGAAGACGCGCTGGCGGCCGACGGACGCGATGACGGCGAAACGGTCGCCGGGCGCGTAGGTGAGTTCGAACTCCAGGCCTTCGCCGTGGAGCAGCTCGGCGGCGTTTTCGCGCACGCTGAAGGCGGACTGTTCCCACTGATAGGCGGCGAAGGTGGCGAAGAGGGTTTGATCGAGGGCGGAGAGTTTGAGGCCGACCTCGTCGAGCTCGTTGCGGGCAAAGTTGCCGCGGCCGATGATGGCGCCGCCGTCGATGGGATCGATGGAGGTGCCGCGCTGCACGGTGGCATAGAGACGGAGATCGTCGGTGAGCGACCAGACCGGACTGAAACTCACGCTGGTGAAGTTTTTCTCGGCGGAGACAGGGGCGCGGCGCGGGTCGGTGGCCGGCACGCGGTCGACGCCGGCGGGGTAGTCGGTGTCGTAGGGCGCGTGGGTGGCGACGAAGGAGAGGTAGGTGGTGAGGCGTTCGAGGGGGCGGCTTTCGGCGTAGGCGAAGGCGCTGAGCTGCCACAGGATGGAGTGGGCGTTGGCGCCGCCCTGGGAGGTGGGCGACCAGAAGTTGACGCCGTCGAGATCCGTCTGCTCGCCGACTGGAATGATCGAGTTGGGCGAGACGGTGGGGCGGGTGATGTCGCGGCGGCTGAAGGGCTCGTCAAAGAAGTCCTGCAGCATGGTGGAGTCGGTGCGGCGGGCGGAGGCGCCGGTGGTGAGGGTGGTGTTGAGAAAATCGATCTGCTGGCGCCAGGAGCCTTTGGCCTCGAGCACGAGCTGGTCGGTGCTCACGGCGTAGCCGTAGGTGGAGCGCTTGTTGGTGTGGATGTAGTCGAGCAGGAACTGCGCGCGGAAGACGGCGCCGGAGGCGCGGCGGTTCACGAGATCGGCGAAGGTCAGGACGTTGTCGGCGTTGGCGAAGTCGTCATCGGCCGCGAGCACGGTGTCGGCGGTCACGGGCGCGGTGAAGACGCGGCCGCCGGCGGCGAAATAGCCGGGCGTGTATTGAAAACCCGAGGACGTTTGCTCGATGGTGGCCAGGTCGGCGGGAGCGATGGGGGCGTAGGCGGTGGCGCGATCGGCGGCGTCGGCCAGGTTGAGCAAGGCGTCGCGCTGGGCGGCGGTGATGAAACCGGAGGTGACGCCGGCGTCGACGATCCCGGCCGGCACGACGAGGGCGGGGTTGGCGTAGAGGGCGTAGCGGTTGGCGTGGCCGTCCCAGGCGGAGGAGGCGATGTTGATGGGCTCGCCGATGACGTAGCGGCCCTCGTCGATGAGCGCCTGGGTGGGGCGGTTCCAGCCGGCGTTTTCGTTGGATTTGAAACGGAAGGCCTCGGCGCCGGTGAAGAGGGTGGTGTCGGGCGAGAGCTGGAGCTTGAGGGCGCCGTAGAGCGAGACGAAGTCGTTGCGCACGCGGTCGTAGGGGGCGGCGGCGTATTGGCCGGTGAGGGAAACCCGGTAGGCGGCGGGCAGGTCGCCGAGCAGGAAGGGAGCGCCGGTGTCGAGCTGGGCGCGGTAGTCGTCGTGGGTGCCGAGTTCGAGCGTGAGGCTGGAACGGCGACGATCGAAGTAGGGGGACTTGGGCAGGAGGTTGGTGTAACCGCCGGCCTGGGAGGCGCCGAAATGGGCGGGGGCGGGACCCTTGACGACGTCCATGGCCTCGAAGGAGCCGAAGGACAGCGGCATTTCGTTGCGTTGATAGGCGCGCTGCTGGCCGTTGAAGAACACGCCGCCGGTGGCGCCGCGCAGCACCGGGGTGCCGGGGACGCCGTAGTAATTGATCTGCTGCGTGCCGGCGCCGATTTTGCCGAGATCGGAGAAGTCCTGGATGTCGAAGCGCGCCATCAGCTCCGGCGTGAGGACCGTAACGGCACGGGGCGTATCGAGGACGGACTGCTCCCCGAAGACGGACGACACCGGGCGCGAGGTCGGCATAACGTCCCCGGAATCGGCCAGGGCGGATTCGGTGGCAATAAACTGCTCGAGCGTCGTGACCGAATCGTCCGCCGTCTCGGTCGACTGGGCGCCGAGATGCCCAGCGGAAGCGAGCACGAGCAGAAGTGCCGAAAAGTTAAGGTGGTTACGCAGTTTGATTAACATCGCAGATAAGTGGCGTCGGCAAAGACGCGGTTGGCAAGGGACGCAAAAGGCCGACTGTGAACAAATCAGGTAGCCGCGGGCGAGTGGTTTTTTGGGTGTGGGGTGGGCGGGCGGAGGGGGTTTTCCGTTTGGGGTCGGGTCGGAGGCCGTTACCTTGTCCGCCGAAGCGTCGGCGTAGGAGGAGCCGGCGCCCGGTTGCAGTGGATCGGGCGCGCGGTTTTGGGGCATGTCGTGAGGGGCGCGGGTCGCGGTGAACGCGCCCCCTACAGGGTGTCTATTGGAGTGCGGTGCTCCGCGCCGCTTTTTCTCAGTTGAGCCGAAAGCTAAGGGGCCGGGGCCGAATCCAGGAACTCCCGCGTGGCGTAGGCGTCGAGGGGCAGCGGACGGCTGAGCACACCGAGCTCGTAAAGGAGCCTGGCGTGCGACTCGAGGCGGGCGGGATCGAGGGCACCGATCGATTCGCCGCGGGCCGGGTCGCCGGCGACGAATTGGCGTCGGATCATTTCCTGGTGGGAAAAGGCCATCTGCTCGGGCGTCATGTGATCGTTCTCCGCCGCGATGCGGGCATGGGCAGGCGCGGGGTCGCCGTGGATGTAGTCCTGCCAGCCCCGCAGCGAGGCAGCGACAAAGGCGCGGGTAATGTCCGGATTGGCTTCGGCGAAGGGACGGTGGGCGACGATGACGCGGTAGGGATCGTAGCCGGAATCGGCGAGGAGGAGGGTTTTCACGGCGACACCCTGTTGCTTGAGGCGGAACGGTTCGTCGGTCACGAAGCAGGCCTGGATGAGATCGGGATCCGCGATGAAGCGGGCGAGGCCGAAGCTCATGGGCATGAGGTCGAAGGTAATGCTGTATCGCTTCTGTAGATACGGAATCCAGGCGGAACCGGGATAGGCCATGACCGCGCGGCCATCGAGGTCGGCGAAGGTCTTCACCGGGTTGTCGGCGTGCAGCAGCAGCGCCTGCGGATCGTGCTGCATCAGCGCCGCGACGATGAGGACGGGCAGGCCCTGCTCGGCGGCGAGCATCATATCGTCACTGCGGCCCATGGAAAACGCCACGCGACCGGTGGCGACTTTCTGGGTCGGGCGGCCGCCGGGGCCGCCGGGGAGGATTTCCACGTCGAGGCCGGCTTCGGCGTAGTAGCCCTTTTCGGCGGCCTGGTAGAAGCCGCCGTGAGCCGGTTCGGGAAACCAGTCGAGCTGGAGAGTCACCCGCGTCAGGGAGCCCGCGGCACGGTCATCGCGCCCGCAGCCGGCGAGCAGCGCGAGCAGGATCAGGAGTCCGGTCGATCGTAGGAGTCGTGCCATTGGTGGAGGCAGAACCACGACACCCGATGCACGATGAGCACAAACACAAATCCGATAAGGCAGCCACAAATGACCGTGGCGAAGAGTTCGGCCATTTTGAAATTGGCGCCGTAGATGATGAGCAGGAAACCGAGGCCGGCGCCGTCATTGGCCGAGGAACCGGCCGAAAAATCCCCCACGATGGCGCCGATGGAGGCGAGGATGCCCGAGATGCGCAAGCCGGTGAAAAAGTACGGCATGGCGGCCGGCAGACGCAGGCGGGTGATCTGTTGCCAGGGCGTGGCGCGGTAAAGGGCGAAGAGGTCGACCAGCCGGCGATCGGTCGAGAGTAGGCCCTGGGTCGTGTTCACCACGATGGGGAAGAAGCAGATAAGAAAAGTGATGATGGAAACCGACGGCAGACCGGGACCGACCCAGATCACCAGAATGGGCGCGATGGCGATGACGGGCATCATCTGCAGCGCCATGAGGTGGGGATAGAGGGAGGCGCGAAGCAGGGGGCTGAGAGACATGGCCATCGCCATCGCCACGGCGACGAGGGTGGCGCTGCCGAGCCCGATGGCGGCGCCGATGGCAATGTTGAGGGAAGCGTGGGCGAGCGTGCCGAGATTTTCCGCGAAGGCGCGCACCACGGCATGCGGCCAGGGCAGCATGAATTGTTTGTCGGCCGGCAAGGCGACGCGAATGCCATACCAGACGGCGACGAACACCACGAAGGAGAGCGTGGGTGCGAGCAGGCCGCGGGCTTTCATGGCGGGGAGCCGGCGTTGATCTCGACGGCGTGCAGCAGCCGGGAGAGTTCGGTGGTGAGGGCGTGAAAGCGCGCGGTGTCGCGGGTCTCGGCCGTGCGCGGGTAGGGCAGGTCCACGGCGACCTCGTGGGCGATGGTCCCGGGGTTGGCGGCCATGACGAGGACGCGGTTGGCGAGAAAGACGGCTTCCGCGATGGAGTGGGTGACGAAGAAGGCGGTCCAGTCGGCCTGTTCGCGCAGGGCGAGCAGTTCCTCGTTGAGGTGGTTGCGGGTCATTTCGTCGAGCGCGCCGAAGGGTTCATCGAGCAGGAGCAGGCGGGGCTCGACGGCGAGCGCCCGGGCAATGGAAACCCGCATCTGCTGTCCGCCGGAGAGCTGGCGGGGGAAGGCATCGGCCCGGTCGGCCAGGCGCACGCGTTCCAGGATGCGCTGCACGATCGGCGCGCGGGCGGCGGCGGGAACACCGCGGAGGCGGAGCGGCAGCTCGACGTTGGCGGCGACGCGGGCCCAGGGCATGAGGGTCGGCTCCTGGAAAACGTAGGCGAGCTCGGTGGCGGCGTCGGCCGGTGGACGCCCGTGGATGGCGAGGGCGCCGGCCGTGACGGGACTGAGACCGGCGATGAGGCGGAGGAGGGTGGATTTGCCGCAGCCGCTGGGACCGATGATGGCGACGAAGTCGCGCTCGTGCACGCTGAGGTTGATGTCCTCCAGCACGAGCGGTCCCTCACCGAAGCGTTTGGTGAGGGCGTCGAAGCGGACGATGAGGGGGGAAGGGGTCACGAGGGGAAGGGCAGGCCGGGAGGCAGGTGCATACTGGGCTGTTTTTTCAACCACGGATGGACACGGATCAGCCTCACTACCGTTCGGCTCCGAATTTAAATACTCCATTCATAATCTCGTTCGCTGTCTCCCTGTTTTCTGCGCGTAGGCGGTAGCCGGAGCCATCCGTGTCCATCCGTGGTTGAAGACTAGGCCGACGGCAGGGCGGCGAGGTCGGCGGCGATACGTTGCTCGTTGGGCATGAGGGCGAGGGCTTGCTGCATCGACTGGCGGGCGGCGGCGGTGTCGCCGAGGCGGGACTGGATCTGGCCGAGGCGCCACCAGACGTAGGCGGGCGGGGCGCCCTTGTCGGGCGCGGGCAGTTCAAGGCAGCGGCGCAGGGCAGCGAGGCCGCGTTCGAGATCGAGGCCGGATTCGGCGGCGGTGCGGCCGAACTGGAAGAGGGCAAAGTAGTTGTCGGGCGCGCGTTCGAGGATGCCGGCGAGGGTGGCGAGCGCGCCGGGCAGGTCATCTTGGGCGCGTTGGAGGTTGGCGCGGGCAAAGGCGCCCTGATCGGGATCGCGGGCGGCGATGGCGTCGGCCTGTTCGAAGGCCTTGCGCATGCTGCCGCCGGCGATGCCGGGGGCGGAGGCGTAGAATTCGAGCAGACCCTGGCGGAAGGTGAGGTTGTCGGGTTCGAGTTCGACGGAGCGTTCCATGGCGCGGCGGCCGCGGTGGGCGGCGCGCAGGGCTTTGAGGGAGGCGCCGGATTCGCCGGCGAGAAAACTGCAGGCGGCGCCGTATTCGAACTGAAGCTCGGCGTCGTCGGGCCGCAGGTCGACGGCCCGCTGGAGGTAATCGACGGCGAGCTGCCGTTCCCGGCGCTTGGCGGCGAGCTTGCCGAGGTGGAGCAGGGCGATCGTGTTCTGCGGATCGGCAGCGAGCACGGTTTCGAAGACCGGCTGGGCTTCGGCGTAGCGGCGCTGGTTGAACAAGTCGCAACCCCGCGCGAGGTCGGTCGCAGCTTCGGCGTGCAACAGGACACTGCCCGTGCACCCGGCGAGGAGGCAGACGAGGAAAAGGCGGAGCGGACGCGACACGGGCGGCACTGTGTTGAGGGCGGTGCGGTGAATCAATCGAAGTTTAACGATTGGCGGGACCGGCCAACGCGCGGCTTGCGAGTGCGGGGGGCGGCGCAGTTGTGTGGCCCCGGGCCGCGGTACTGGCCGCCGCGGTCCACCTCCAACCTCGTTGCCCCTTTGATGAAACCCGTCCTCCTTTGCCTCATGTCCTCGTTGATCCTCAGCGCTGCGTCGGCCGGAGACATGCTCAAGTCGGGCGTGTGGAAATGGGACGAGCTGACGGTCGAGGCCAAGCCCAGCGGCGAGCGCCGGGCGATCCTGCTGGGGGAAGGGGCGGATGCCTCCCACATCTCGGTGCACGCCACGACGCTCAACCCCGGCCAAAAGCCGCACGCGCCGCACCAGCACGACGACCTGGAGGAAATGATCATCGTCAAGGAAGGGCGGCTCACGATCACGATCGGCGAACAGACGCGGGAGGTGGGCCCCGGCAGCGTGGCGATCGCGCTGGCCGGCGACATGCACGGCTGGACGAATCACGGCAATGCACCGGCGACGTATTACGTTCTGCAATACAAGAGCCGCTGGGGAGCCGACGCAGGCGGCGATCCGGCGCGGCGCCTCGGATCACGCATCATTGACGCGGAGGACGTGGCCTTCGCGGCCAATCCCCGGGGCGGCTACCGCGGATTTTTCAACGGCTCGACCGGCACGTTGCGGCTGTTCGAGCTGCACGAGACGACGCTGATGGCCGGCGTGCAGAATCATCCGGTGCACACCCACGCGGCCGAGGAAATGGTAATCATGCTCGCCGGTCACGTGGACCTGCAGATCAACGGTGTCAGCCATGTGGGGAAACCGGGCGACGTGTTTTTTGTGGCGGCCAACGATCCCCACACGCTGTTCACGCACGGGGTCACGCCGTCGCGCTATTTTGCCTTCCAATGGCGGTGATCCAGGTGTCGCGCGCTTGACGCAGGGCGCGCGAAATCACGGTGTGCCGGTTGTCGCTTATGAATCCGTCCGCTGAATCCCCCTCCTTCACCCGTCGCGAGTTTGTCGCCGGCTCCGCCGCCCTGGGCGCGATGTTTGCCGTTGGCGCCGCGGCGCAGACCGCCTCAACCTCCGCTTCCACCATGAAAGACACCTACCTCGTTCACCACGTTTTCTTCTGGCTCAAGAACCCGGACTCCAAGGAGGACCTGGCGGCCCTGCTTGACGGCATCCGCGGCCTGGGCGCGATTCCTCAGGTGAAGGGCATTCACGTCGGGGTGCCGGCCGACACCGAAAAGCGCGAAGTGGTGGAGAACAGTTACCACGCCTCGGAGATCCTGTTGTTCGACAGCCTGGCGGACCAGGAGGCCTACCAGACTCATCCCCTGCACCAGAAATTCATCGCGGATCACTCGCACCGCTGGGGCAAGGTGGTGGTGTTCGACACGGTCCGGGCCGGTTGATGCGATGGCCGGCCGGCTCCGCCCGTCGGGAGCGGGCGACTGAAGTCGCCGCTACGGGGAGGGCAGTGCAAATCCGGTTTGCCAGCGGGCGCGGGCGGGTTCCAGTGTGACCGTTCCCATGGCCGATTCCGCCAACGCATCCTCTTCCGCGACTCTCGATCGTTTCTCGCTGCCCGACGCCGCGGGGCATTTTGGGCCCTACGGCGGCGTGTACGTGCCCGAGACGCTGATGACAGCGCTCAAGGAACTGGGCGAGGCCTACGAGGTGGCGCGCCAGGACGAGGCCTTCATCGCCGAACTGCGGCACCACCTGAAGGAGTTCGCCGGGCGGCCGACGGAGTTGTATTTCGCCGAGCGCCTGACCGAGCACTGCGGCGGAGCGAAGATCTACCTCAAGCGCGAGGACCTGCTGCACACCGGTGCGCACAAGATCAACAACGCGATCGGCCAGGCGCTGCTCGCCCGCCGCATGGGCAAGCGCCGCATCATCGCCGAGACGGGCGCGGGTCAGCATGGCGTGGCGACGGCGGCGGTCTGTGCGAAGTTTGGCCTGCAGTGCCGGGTCTACATGGGCGCGGTCGACATGGAGCGGCAGGCCTTGAACGTGTTTCGCATGCGCCTGATGGGCGCGGAGGTCATCGGCGTCGAGGCGGGGCAGAAGACGCTGAAGGAGGCGATCAACGAAGCCATGCGCGACTGGGTGACGAACGTGCGCGAGACGCACTACATCCTGGGTTCGGCGCTGGGTTCGCATCCCTATCCGATGATGGTACGCGATTTTCACCGCGTGATCGGCCTGGAGACGAAGGAGCAGATCCTGGCGGCCGAGGGGCGCCTGCCGGACGAGATGATTGCCTGCGTGGGCGGCGGCTCCAACGCGATCGGCTTCTTCTTCGAGTTTCTGGAGGATGAAGCCGTGCGGCTGGTCGGCGTGGAGGCGGGCGGCCGCGGCATCAAACGCGGCGATCACGCGGCACGTTTCGAAGGCGGCAAGCTGGGCGTATTGCAGGGCTGCAAGACCTACATCCTGCAGAACGAGGACGGGCAGATCGAACTCACGCACTCGGTGAGCGCGGGACTCGATTATGCCGCCATCGGTCCGGAGCACGCCTACTACCGCGATCGCCAGCGCATCGATTTCGCCTACGCCTGTGATGACGAGGTGATGGAAACCTTCCAGCTGCTTTCGCGCCTGGAAGGCATCATTCCGGCGCTGGAGTCGACCCACGCGCTGGTGCACGGCGTGAAGCGGGCGAAGGCCATGCGTCGGGACGAAATCCTGGTCATCAATCTCAGCGGTCGCGGCGACAAGGACGTCTCGCAGGTCGCGAAAATTCTGGGCGTGGAGCTCCACTGAACCCCTTACCGCAAGCCATGAAGAGCATGACTGGATTTGGGCGGGCGAGCGCGCCGCTGGGGGATGCCTCGGTGGTGGTGCAGGTGAACTCCGTGAACCGCAAGTCGCTCGACCTGAGCATGCGCCTGCCCGAAGCGTGGGCGTCGCTGGAATCCAAGGTCGCCGAGGCGGTGCGGGCGGTGGCGAGTCGCGGCAAGGTGCATGTGCAGATCGGCATGGAGGCCGCCAGTGGCGACGAAGCCAAGGTGGGGGCCGCGCTCGATCGGCTGCAGCGCATCGCCGAGGCGCATGGGGTGCCCTTCGAACCGGACGCGCAGCTGCTCTGGGACATCGCCAATGACCGTCGGGCGTCCGCCGAACCGGAGCTCGACGAGGCGGTCGAGGTTGCGGTGCTGGAGGCGACCGATTCGGCGCTGCGCGCGTTCGCGGCCATGCGCGCGAAGGAAGGCGAGGCGCTGTTGATCGATTTTCTGACCCGCATCGGTGCGCTGAAGAAGCAAGTCGCCGCGGTGGCGGACCGCGCGCCGCAGGTCGCGCCGGGTTATCGCGATGTACTGTTCAAGCGCCTGCGCGAGGCGGATCTCGAACTGGACCCATCGGACGAACGGGTGCTCAAGGAAGTGGCCCTGTTTGCCGATCGTTGCGACATCAGCGAAGAGCTCACGCGCCTGCGCAGCCACCTGCATCAACTGGAAACGCTGTTGCGGGCCGACGGCGAGATTGGGCGCAAGGGGGAGTTCATCCTGCAGGAGGTCGGCCGCGAGATTCACACCATCGGCAGCAAGGCGAATGATCTCGAGATCTCGAAGCACGTCATCGAGCTGAAGAACGAACTCGAGCGCGTGCGTGAACAGATGGCGAATGTGGAGTAGCCGGCAGGCTGGGCCTGCCGGCAGGGAATGAGGGAGAAAGGGAGTAGGGGGAAGGGAGCAGGGGGCAGGGAGCAGGGAGCAGGGAGAAAGGTCGCAGGGTCCGGTTTCGGTTTGTCCGGGCGCGGCAGCGGCTCCGAGGACGCAGGCCGTCCAACGCCAACGGCGTCCGGATCACCGCGGTCGCGGGACAGGGGCCACCGTCCACCTCGAACCGGGGGGATGGCGGTCAGGATCGCGTCGTGGAATCGGCCTCGTCGGTCCTGGCTTTTCCGGCCTCGTCCGGAGGTTGTCGCAGGGTGTGGATGAGGTAGAGACCGACGCCGATGCAGATGCCGCTGTCGGCGATATTGAAGGTCGGGTAGACGTAGTTGCCGAAATGGAAGTCGAGGAAATCGACGACGTGGCCATAGGCGACGCGATCGATGAGATTGCCGACAATGCCGCCGCAGAGCAGGCCGAAGGACCACTGCACCATGCGTTCGCGCAGGCCGAGGCTGTGACGCCACCAGAAGATCGCGCCGAGCGTGATGAAGGCGAGCAGGGCCAGGAGGGTGGACTTGCCGGTGAAAAGGCTCCAGGCGGCGCCGGTGTTCCCGACGTGCACGAGGTGGAAGAATCCTTCAATCACGGGGATTGCGCCATGATAGAGATGGTAGGTGCCGAGCGGCATGCGTTCGACGATCCACACCTTCGACGCCTGATCGAGGACGACCGTGGTGAGGCCGAGGATCCACAGCAGGCGATAGGCGGCAAAGCGCGACAGCCAGCCGCGCGCGGGCGGCTGGCTGGAAGCTTGGTCCACGGAGGCGGACGGTGGTTCAGGAGAGACGGCGCTCACCGGGCCAACGCCGGCTTGAGCCGGCGCTACGGGTTAATCGTCTTCGCTGGTGTCGCTGAGGGTGGGACCGTCCTCGCCCATCTCGCCGAAGAGGCCGGCCTGCGAGCGTACGCGCAGGCGGTTGCGCTCGATCTGCTTCTGCGCCTCGGCGGTGTAGCGGGTGAAGGGCACGGCGAGGAGGCGCTCCTTGGGAATGGGTTTGCCGCTCACTTCGCAAACGCCGTAGGAGCCGTTCTTGATGCGTTGGATGGCGGCCTCGATTTCGGAGAGCGCCTCCTGCTCGTTGGCGACGAGGGAGAGGGCGAAGTCGCGGTCGAAGGTGTCGGTGCCCGCGTCGGCCATGTGCTGGCCGTAGGAGGAGAGATCGCCGGCGTCGTCCTTGGAGGAACGTTTGAGCGTCTCTTCGGAGTGCTGGTCGATCTGGCCGGTGAGGTGTTCGCGCAGCTCGAGCAGGGCCTTGTAGTAGCGGCGGAATTTCTCCGGCACCTGCATGGGATCATCGTAGTGATTCTTTTTTCCGGCGGCCGGATTGAACCCGAGGATGTCGGCCAGCGAAGCCGGCGCGACGTGCGTGGGTTTGGCGGCCTTGAGCGAGGCCTCGAGGGCGGCCTTCTTCTCGGCCGTCTTGGCTGCCTTTTTGGTCGCCTCCTCCTCCTCGCGCTTGGCGCTGGACTTGGCGATCTCCTTCACCTCGTCGAGCGAGAAGGCGATGGATTTCGGGCCTTTGGAGCGACCGAGTACGCGATTGCGGAGCGCGTCACGGGCGGCGGCTTTTTTGGTGGCGGGTTTTGATTTTCCAGGGGAGCTCACAGAAGTGGATTTCGTTGGTTTGGCGGCTTTCGCCGGCTTTTCCTGAGACGCCGTGGTTTGTTTCGGCGCTTTGACGGTTTTCTTTACGGTGGAAACAGGTTTCGTGCCGCCGGACGGGGCGGGGGCGCCTTTTTTGGCGGGGGCTTTCTTCACCGCGACTTTCGCGGGGGAAGCTTTCTTGGTGGGAGTCTTTCTGGCGGGAGTTTTATGGACCGCAGCTTTGCCGGTCGGTGCGCGTTTGGCGGCGGTTTTTTGGGCGGCGGCTTTTTTGGCGGCAGGCTTGGCGGCGGACTTTTTGGCGATCGGTTTCTTGGTGGTCTTGCCGCCGGCCTTCTTCTTGGCCGGGGCTTTGGCGGGGGCGGACTTCTTGGTGGCGGTGGCTTTTTTGATCGGCTTCTTGGCGGCGGCTTTCTTGACGGGAGTCGCTTTCTTTTTGGCGGAACGGGGTGGGGTCTTTTTAGCCATGGTGGGGGATGGGGGGAGGTTTAGCCGAGTGCCTCCGCGCAGCGGGGACAGGTTTCCCCATGCGAAGTGGCGGAAAGTTCGGGGACCCAGCGCCAGCAGCGCGGGCAACGTTGATCACCGTGCTCGCGGCAGTGCGTGACGCCGATCTGCGGAGCATCGGCATCGGTGGTGGAGAGGTCCACGCGGGAGACGATGAAGAGCTCGGGCAGGAGGTCGCGGTGCTTGGCGAGCAGGGCGGAGGATTCGGCGCCGGCCGGGGTGGCCAGGGAAACGGCGGCGTCGAGGGATTTGCCGATCTTGCCGGCCTGACGAGCCGGCTCGATGGCTTCGGTGACCTGGCCGCGGACCTTGAGCAAGGCGGCGACTTCGGCATCGAGGCTTGGATTTTTCCAGTCGGCGGGAATGACGGGCCAGTCCTGGAGATGGATGGGCTCGTCGGCAAAATCGGTGCCGGTGGTGGCATGGGCCCAGGCTTCGTCGGCGGTGAAGCTAAGGATGGGCGCGAGCAGACGCACGAGGGTGTTGAAGATGTGGCGGATGGCGGTCTGCGAGGAGCGGCGCTGCGGATGAATCGCCGGGTAGGTATAGAGGCGGTCCTTGAGGATGTCGTGATAGACGGCCGAGAGGGTGACCGAGCAGAAGTGGTTGCAGGCCTGGAAGGCGCGATGGAACTCGTAGGCGTCGAAGGCGGCGGTGCAGGTCTCGGCGAGCACGGCCGTCTGGTGCAGGGCCCAGCGATCGATGAGATCCATGTCGGCGACGGCCACGCTGTCCTTGGCGGGATCGAAGTCGAACTGGGTCGAGAGCTGGTAGCGGAAGGTATTGCGGAAAAGTCGGTAGGCGTCGGAGGCGAGGCCGAGGATTTTTTCCGAGAGGGTGATGTCCTGGGTGAAGTCCTGGGACGCGATCCACAGGCGCACGACGTCGGCGCCGTAGTCGTTGATGTAGCGGTCGGAGGTGGGCGGTTTTTCGTATTGGCCGCTCTTGGAGATCTTCTTGCCGTCTTCGCCGACGATGAAGCCGTGGGTGAGCACGGCCTGGTAGGGGGCGGCGCCGCGCGAGATGATGGAGGTCCAGAGGGAGGACTGGAACCAGCCGCGGTGCTGGTCGCTGCCTTCGAGGTAGAGATCGGCGGGCCAGGAGGTCGTGCCCTGCTGGGTGCCGAGCACGGCGTTGTGGGAGGAGCCGGAGTCGATCCACACGTCGAGGGTGTCGCGGCCGCAGGTGAGGTCGGTGGGCGCGGGCCAGCCGGCGGGCAGGGTGACGCCGTCGAGGATTTCGGCGGCGCTGGCGTCATACCAATAATTGGTGCCGCGGGTGGCGATCTTGTGTGCCACGGCGCGGATGACGCCGGCGTCGATGTAGGGCGTTTTGTCGGGACCGTAGAAGGCGATGATGGGCACGCCCCAGGAGCGTTGACGGGAGATGCACCAGTCGGGCCGGGCTTCGACGGCGCCGCGGATGCGGGCCTCGCCCCAATTGGGAATCCACTTCACGCCGCCGATGGCGGTCAGGGCCTGGTCGCGATGACCGGCCTGATCGAGCGAGACGAACCACTGGTCGACGGCGCGGAAGACGATGGGCGTCTTGGACCGCCAGCAATGCGGGTAGCTGTGCGGATAACGAGCCTTGGCCAGCAGGGCGTTTTTCTCCGCGAGCAGTTTGAGCACGCCGATGTTGGCCGGGGAGGTGCGTTTGGCCTCGAGGTCCTCGACGGATTCGAGGGTGGTGAGGCCGACAAGTTCGGCCGGGACCTGACCGTCGTCGAGGTAGCGGCCGTCGTCGCCGACCGGGCAGTAGATCTCGAGGTTGTATTTGAGGCCGGTGAGATAGTCCTCCGCGCCATGGCCGGGGGCGGTGTGCACGCAGCCGGTGCCGCTGTCGGTGGTGACGTAGTCGGCCAGCACGACCGGCGAGGCGCGGTCGATGAAGGGGTGGCGCGGGGCGAGGTGCTCGAGTTCGGTGCCGGTGGTCTTGGTGACGACCGCGGCGGCTTCCTCGTGTTTGGCGGCGGCGAGCACGGCGGGCAGCAGGGCTTCGGCGACGATGATGCGTTCGGCTCCGAGGTCGGCCACCACGTAGTCGACCTGTGGATGCACGGCGATGGCGAGATTGGCCGGGATGGTCCAGGGCGTGGTCGTCCAGATGACGATGGAGAGCGGCTTGTCGGACGGCAGACGAAATTTTTCCGCCTGCTCGGCGGGCACGGTGAACTTCACCCAGATGGCCGGGGAGACGTGGTCCTTGTATTCGATCTCGGCCTCGGCGAGGGCGGTTTCGAAGGGGATCGACCAATACACCGGCTTCTTGGAGCGGTAGACAATGCCCTGTTCGACGAAGGCGGCGAAGGTGCGGATGATGTCGGCCTCGTAGGCGGGGGCCTTGGTCTTGTATTCGTGCGCCCAGTCGGCCTGTACGCCGAGGCGTTTGAACTGGGCGGTCTGGATGGCGATCCATTTCTCGGAAAACGCATCGCAGCGGGCGCGGCGTTCGGCGGTGGAAAGATCCTGACCGGATTCCTGGATCTCGCGGGTGACCTTCTGCTCGATGGGCAGGCCGTGGCAGTCCCAGCCCGGCACGTAAGGCGCGCGAAATCCGCGCATGGTCTTGTAGCGGCAGACGATGTCCTTGAGCGTCTTGTTGAGCGCGGTGCCGATGTGGACGTCGCCGTTGGTGAAGGGCGGGCCGTCGTGCAGCACGAAGGTGGGCGCCTCCGCGCGGAGGCATTGCATCGCCTGATAGAGGCCGAGCTTCTCCCAGTGCGCGAGGCGCTGCGGTTCCCGCTGGACGAGGTTGGCTCGCATCGGGAAATCGGTCTTGGGCAGAAGCAGCGTATTTTTCAGGTCTTGCGCCATCCGGAAAACAAAGGGCGCAGAGGCTACCCCGGGCCGGGGGCGAGTCAAGGGTGGCGGCGGGGTATTTCGCAGATGATTCGCAGGCCTGGTGAAACACCCCTCAACCGGGTGGGGGATTCCCGGATTTTCACCCGTTCAAGGGCGGGCGGGGGACCGCTCAGGCGGGGGAGGCGGCTGCCCGATGGAGGAGGACGACCGCGTGCGCGGCGATGGCTTCGGCGCGGCCGAGGCTGCCGGCGCCCTCATTGGTGGTGGCCTTGAGGCCGACCTGTTCGACGGTGATGTCGGCGGAGGCGGCGAGACGTTCTTTCATGGCAGCGAGCGACCCGGCGATCTTCGGCTTTTCGGCAATGAGCGAGGCATCGATGTTGCCGATTTTCCAGTCGCGGGCCCGAAGTTCGGCGGCGACGCGGGTGAGCAGCTTCTGGGAGTCGATGTCCTTGTAGGCGGGATCGTCGTTGGGAAAAAAGTGGCCGATGTCGGGCAGACCGGCGGCCCCCAGCAGGGCATCGCAGATGGCGTGGGTGAGCACGTCGGCGTCGGAGTGTCCGTCGAGGCCGTATGGGACGTCAAAGGTCACGCCGCCGAGCACCAGGGGCCGCCCCTCGACGAGGCGATGAATGTCGTAACCGTGGCCGACGCGGAAGGGAATCATGCGGGGGATAGCCGCAATCCGCCGTCGTTTGGTCAAACAAACTGTGGCCGACCCAGGTGCCACAAAAGACGCTCAATGCGAATCCGCACCTTCAACGGGGAGTGGATCACGGAAGATCCAAACCAAGGTGATATACCGCGAAGGGCGCGAAGAGACGCGAAGAGCTTGATGAGGGATCTCGCCTTTGGTTTTCAGGCTGACCGCTTCGCGCTCCTTGGCGCCTTTCGCGGTTGACCGATTCTTCAGTGTGAGGGGAGGCGGCTTCGACGAGTGTCAGCCCGAGGCGTCCGCGGCGGACTGCAGCAGGTATTCGAACCAGGGGAGGTCGGTGGCGGTGGTGAGTTTCGGATTGGGGTGGGTGTTTTCCAGCAGGGCGACCGGATGGCGGAGCAGCTCAACGGCGGCGGCGTCGTCGGTGAGTTTGATGCCCCGGCTGGCGGCACGGTTGTAGGCCTTGACGATCAGTTCGCGCTCAAACACCTGCGGGGTTTCCATGGCCCAGAGGGCGTTGCGGTCGAGGGTCTTGAGGTGGCCGTCGTCGCGGTGCAGTTTGATCGTGTCGGTTACGCGGTGGGCGAGCACGACGGCACTTTCCTTGCGCACGATCTTGTGGAGGGCGATGAGGTGCTCGAGGCGGACGAAGGGGCGGGCGCAGTCGTGGATGAACACCTGTTCGATGTCGGCGGGCAAGGCATCGAGGGCGTTGGCCACGGAGTATTGACGCTCGCTGCCCCCGGGAACAAAGAGCGTGGGCGTTGGCGCGAGGGCGGTCAGTTCGAGCATCTGCCGCTGGTCGCGGTAGACGACGACAAACAGATCGGCCACGCCGCTGGCCGCGAAGGTGGCGGCGCTGTGTGAAAAGAGCGGTTTGCCGCCGAGGGGCGCGAGAACTTTGTCGTTCACGGAACCGGCCATGCGTTTGCCGGAACCGGCGGCGAGGAGAATGGCGGCAGTGCGGGACATCGGGGGGGAAGAAGAAACGCTGAAAGGCTGAAACGCTGAAAAGCTGAAACGCTTGGATGCAGGAACGCGGAGGCGGAGGCGAGTCGGCCCGGGGAGAGATTAGAGTGCCGCAATTGCCCGTCGTTCCGTCAAATGAAACTTGGAGGGTAGAATCTGACCGCGGCTTACGATTCGGTGGTCCATTGTGAGGAGAACGCTTCGGACCTTTTCATTCGTGTTTATTGGTGTCCATTCGTGGTTGAAAAAATGGATCCGGGCTAAGCCAGGTTGAGTTCGGTCATGATGGACCGGGCGGCGGCGGCGGGATCGGGGGCCGCGAGAATCGGGCGGCCCACGACGATGTGCGTCGAACCGGCGCGGGCGGCATCGGCGGGAGTCATGATGCGGGATTGGTCGCCTTTGTCGGAGCCGAGCGGACGGATGCCGGGCGTGACCAGCTGGGTGTCGGCAGGGAGTCCGGCATGGAGTTGGGCGACCTCGAGCGGCGAGCAGACAAAGCCCGTCATGCCGGCTTCGATACCCAGGCGGGCGAGACGCGAAACCTGGGCGGCGGGATCCTCGCCGCAGCCGATGGCCGCGAGGGCTTCGGCGTTCATGGAGGTGAGTACGGTCACGCCGAGCAGCTGCAGGTCGGGCTTGCGTTCGGCCTGGGCCTGGCAGGCGGCGGCCATCATCTCGCGCCCGCCGAGGGTGTGAAGGGTGAGCATGTGGATGGGCAGGACCGCGAGCGACTCGACCGCCTTGGCCACCGTGTTGGGGATGTCGTGCAGCTTGAGATCGAGGAAGATCTTGAAACCCATGTCGGCAACCTCGCGCACCCAGTCCGGACCGTGGGCGGTGAACATCTGCAGGCCGATTTTCACCCAGGGCAGGGAGCCGCGCAACTGCCCCAGCAGCGGGCGGGCGGTGTCGCGGTCAGGGACGTCGAGGGCGAGGATGAGTTGGGTGGGCATGGCGGCAGCTTTGGTGTCGTGGCTGCAAAGTCTAAAGTCTAAATTCAGGAAGTCGAAGGAACGGGACGAGGGAGGGAGTTTGGTCTTCCGGTCCCGCGAGGACCGACTCAGATTGCGTGCCCTGCGATGGAGTCACGCACCTATTTTTGTCCGGCGAAAATCAATGCATTCCTGGCGGTGACCGGCCGTCGCGACGACGGGTTCCATGAACTGGTGTCCCTGGTGCTGCCGCTGGCCTTCGGCGACGAGCTGGACGTGCAGGCCGGCGAGGCCGGCGTGTATTCACTTTCATGTGACGATCCGGCCGTGCCGACGGGCGACGCCAATCTGGTCTTGCGGGCCGCCCGGGCTTTTGCGCAGGCGACCGGCTGGGCGGGGGGCGCGATGTTTTCCCTGCGCAAGCGGGTGCCGATGGGCGCCGGCCTGGGGGGCGGCAGCAGCGACGCGGCGATGGCGCTGCGGGGGTTGAACGATCTGGCCGGCTCGCCGCTGGACCCGCGCGCGTTGCAGGCGGTGGCGGCGGAGATCGGTTCGGATTGTCCCCTGTTTTTGGAAGGCGGGCCGGTGGTCATGCGCGGGCGGGGCGAACGGCTGGAGCGGCTGCCCGACGCGGTGGCGGAGCGCCTGGCGTCGCGACGGCTGCTGGTCTTCAAGCCGGGATTCAGCATCGATACGGCCTGGGCCTACCGGGCGCTGGCGGCGGGTGCGCCCGCCGGCTACCTGCCGGCGGCGGAGGCGGAGGCGCGGCTGGCGGAATGGATCGCGACGCCCGAGGCCCCCTTGGAGGATCTGGGCTTCAACTCGCTCGAGACCCCGGCCTTCGCGAAATTTGTCGCCCTGCCGGCCCTGTTGACCTGGTTGCGGGACCGCCACGGCCTGCGGGCGCGCATGAGTGGCAGCGGGAGCGCCTGTTACGCGTTTCTCGATCCGGAGGCCGACTCCGCGGCGGTGGTGGCAACGATCCGGGAGGCCTGGGGAGAGACGGCGCGGTGCGAAGTCACAAACATGTGGTGCGCCGGAGAATAAATCCGGATTGACCCATCCGGGAGGGGGACGGTTATCGTGGGACGCCGCCCCCGGGAGGCGCGTCCGATTTTTAGACTCCTATTCCCTTCGCCATCGTCCACACCGCATGTCTGCCATCGATTCCAAGTCCGAGGTGATCCTGCAGGGGATCTCGGCTTCGCCGGGAATCGCCTACGGGCCGACCTTTGTGTATCGCAAGGCGGAGCTGGAGGTGCCGGAGTATCAGGTTTCCGCGGACAAACGTGCCGGCGAAATCGACCGCTTCAACCAGGCGCTCATGGCCACCCGCGGGCAGATCACGACGATCCGCGACCAGGTGGAAAAGAATCTCGGGCCGGAGGAGGCGCAGATTTTCGACGCCCACCTGATGGTCCTGGAGGATCAGGCGCTCATCTCCGAGACGGAGCGCGAAATCCAGAACACGGGCCGCAATGTGGAGGCGTGCTTCAACACGGTCGCGCACCGCTACATCCGGGCCTTTGCGGAGATCGATGACGAATACCTGCGTGAGCGGGCGGGCGACATCCGGGATGTGGCCTTCCGCGTGCTCAACAACCTGATGGGGCAGACGGCCGAGAGCCTCAGCGAACTGCTCGGCCGGCGCATCGTGGTGGCCGACGACATCGCGCCGTCCGATGCGGCGACGCTTGATCGCTCGTCGGCGCTGGGCATCGTCACCGAGTCGGGCAGCAAGACCAGTCACGCGGTGATCGTCGCGCGGTCGATGAAGGTGCCGGCGGTGGTCGGCGTGCGCGGGATCATGAACCGGCTCGAGGACGGCGACGAGGTCATCGTCGATGGATACGACGGCGTGATCATTCTGCGCCCGAGCCAGCAGACGCTCTACCGTTACGGCGAGCTGCGTTCCGAGAAGCAGGTGTTCGAAAAGCGGTTGATGGATGCCGTGGGCGAGCCCTCGGTGACCCTCGACGGAGTGCCGGTGCCGTTGCGCGCCAACATCGAGAAATCGGATGAGGTGGAACTGGTGCGGGAACATTCCGGCGAAGGCGTGGGCCTTTTCCGGTCGGAGTATCTTTACCTGGCGGCGCCGCGCATCCCGGGCGAGGAGGAGCAGTATGTGGCCTACCGCACGGTGGCGGAGGCGTTTGGCGGGTACCCGGTGGTGATCCGCACCCTGGACCTCGGCGGCGACAAACCCATGAGCGGCGCGCCGCATCTGTTTCCGCGGGAGGACAATCCCTTCCTCGGCTTTCGCGCGATCCGCTTCTGCCTGGAGCATCGCGACATCTTCAAGGCCCAGTTGCGGGCGATCCTGCGGGCGAGCGCGTTTGGCAACGTGCATCTGATGTTCCCGATGATCAGCGGCACGCGGGAGCTGCGGGAGGCGCGGGCCCTGGTCGAGGAGTGCCGGCAGGAGCTGGACAAGGAGGGCAAGGCGTACAATCCCGACATGCCGATCGGCAGCATGATCGAGATCCCCAGCGCGGCGCTCATGGCCGACAAGCTCGCGCGGGAGTGTGACTTCTTCAGCATCGGCACCAACGATCTCATCCAATACCTGATCGCGATCGATCGCGTCAACGAACGCACGGCGCACCTCTACGAGCCGGCGCACCCGGCGGTGCTGCGCGTCCTGCGCGAGGTGGTGAAGGCGGCGCACGACGCCGGCATCAAGGTGAGCGTGTGTGGCGAAATGGCCGGGGATCCGGTTTACGTGCCGCTCCTGCTCGGAATCGGGGTGGATGAGCTGAGCATGACGCCACCGCTGCTGCCGGCGGCCAAATACCTGGTCCGCAACATGCGCATGGACGAGGCGCGCGAACTGGCCGTACAGACGGAATCGATGGATTCACCGGCGGAGATTGAAAGCCTGTGTGTCGAGTTCTACCGGACGCACATGCGGCTGGGGTAGCGGCGGACGCGCAGGGCGCCCGGGTCAGAAGTTGGCGCTGGTTTCGAGCTGGGCGCCCGGAGCGAGTTCGATTTCACCCAGGGCGGTGCACTCGGTCTGATCGTTTTTCCAGATCGTGAGTTTCACCGGCGCGGTGGCCGCGTCGGATTCCCATCGCCACTTGCCGATCGAGACGAACTGCAGCGGGGTGCCCTCATCGCGGCTCAAGCCAGGACCGTCGCCGCGCACGAAGAGGCGATTGCCGATGCCGATGTAGGCCGTGACAGTGAGGCGGGTGAGACCGTCGGAGGAGCGGGACGGTTCAGGCGGAGGTTCATCGTCCAGCGGGAGGGATTCCGCGTCGGACCTCTGCTCCGCGCGTGGGGCGGCGGAGGTGTCCGGCGCTGCATCGACGGGGTCGAAAAGCGACGGTTCCGGAGGCGGGGGAGGGGCTTTGCGCGGCTTCTTTTTGGGCTTCTCGGCTTCGGCTTCGGGTTCGGGTTCGGCGGCCGCGGCGGGTGCGGTCGTCGTGGGGGCAGCCGCACTTGCTGCGGCAACGTCGGTGTCGGGGGCCTCCGCGGGCGGCACAGACGGCGACGGCGGAGGCGGAGCGGGCGGAGGCGGCGGCGGTGGTGCGACGGCGGCGGGCGGCGCAGCGCGGAGCGCATCGAAGCGCGCTTCGAGGTCGCCGAGCCGGTCGTTCAGCCGCGATTCGATTTCGGTGAGTTGCTCGACCAGTTTTTCCAGGAGCTGGGTGGTGGCTTCCTGGCCGCCCGATTGCTCCTCGCGGAGCTGTTCGACGTCGTTGCGCAGCGCTTCGACGGCGGTGGCGTGCTGGTGGTTTTCCTTGTTCTTGGCGGATTGGCGGGCGGCCTCAATCCGGGCCGGGAGCTCGTCGAGCGAATGCAGGTTGCGCTTGGTGATTTCCGCGATCTCGTGCAGCCCGTTGGCCGCGATGCTGGCCTGCTCGATCGCCGAGGCGGTGGTGCGCGTGAGGGCTTCGAGGGCGGCCTGGCGCTCGGCGACTTGTTGATCCTGATTGCGCGCGTAGGAAAGCAGGAAGGGGGCGAGGAAGCAGGTGACGCCGAGGCCGGCGCAGGCGATGATTGCCACCACCATGGCGGGGGAGGCGTCGGGTCCCAGCCGGTAGAGCAAAAAGGCGGCGACGCCGAGGAGGATCACGTCGCCAATGATGAAGGGAAGTTTCGAAGGCTTCGGGGCGTCGTCGGGGAGTTCCATGTGACGGCGCCGAGCGAAAAGGAAAAGCGGTCGAACGAAAACGCTGAATTTAGGCTGAAGGACGATATGCGCGAACCGCGGGACCGGGCAGCTTTGTGTTGCGGTATCGTCATCGAGTCCGCACGGTCCCGCCAGCGACATGAATTATCCCCACTTCGTGCGCATCGAACAGGAGTCGAGTGACGGCTCGACGCAGTATTTTGTGGTCCACACCCATGACCCCAAGATGGCGGTGAAGTTTGCCGCCGAGACGGTGAACGGCCGGGTGAAGGCCGGCACGATCCAACGGCTTTCCGTGCCCAACTCCTGGGCCGGCCAATATGCGCAATACGCGAAACTGCTGGCCCGGGCGGAAGCGTTCTTCCGTGCTTCCCTGATGACGGAGGACGAGCGGGTGGTGGCTCATCGGTTGCAGCGCTAGGAGCGCCCCGCGGGGGCGGTCTAGAGGTCTAAAGGTCTCAAAGTCTGAAGGTCGGAACTGCGGGGGGACCCGCACCCCGTTGGCTGCGGCTGGCGCGCCCCGCGCGCCCGATCAGGTCAGGGCCCGCCAGGTGCGGCCGACGAGCGCGAGCAGGATGCCGATGCGGATGGCGCCCTCGAAGGTGAGGATGACGAGGATCCATCTGAGCCCGGCATTGCGCCGCAGCGCATAGCCGACGAGCGACACGGCGATCAGGATGACCATGTGTACGCGCGAAAAGCGGAAGTAGAGCATCGCGCCCATCCACATCCAGTAGAGCACGAGCAGGAAGACCCACCAGCCGGCCACGCGGTTGGGCGGACCGCCGAGCCGCGGATCGGTGCCGCGCTTGATTTGTTTCACCCCGACGTAGCGCTCGCTCACCACCAGTTGGGCGAGTTCGAAGAGCATGAAGAACGGGGCGGCAAACACGGCCGAGGGCACGCTGTCCATGCCCGAGCTTGAAACGCTGCCGGTGAAGACGGAAAGCGGAATGTGCGCGCGCCGGCCTTCGCCCTCGGCCGGAAACAGAAGTGTCACGGGGATCGCGAACTATGGCGTTGCGGGGCGGTCCGTGGGTTTCGCAACGTGTTCTTCCGATGTCAGATTCTCTCCCGACCGAACTGCTCGCCTCCTTCCGTTCCGCTGGCCAGGGCCAGGTATTTGCCTTCTTCGATCAACTCGATGAGGCGGCGCAACGCGCCCTGCTGGCCGAAGCCGCCGAAATCGATCTTGAGGAGGTCGCACGGCTCAAACGGGAGCTGATCGACAGCGACGCCGGCGCCGGTGTCGACCTGAGCGACCTCACGCCGGCTCCCTACGAGAAGCTGCCGGAAAACGGCGGCGACGCGGCGGCCTGGGCGGCCGCCCGGGAGGCCGGCGAAGCCGCGCTGCGGGCCGGCCGGGTCGCCGCCTTCACGGTGGCCGGCGGACAGGGTACCCGGCTCGGCTACGACGGGCCGAAGGGCACTTTTCCGGTGACGCCCGTGCGGAAGAAGACGCTCTTCCAGGTCTTTGCCGAAAAGATCGCCGCCGCGAGCGAACGCTACGGGTGCGAGATTCCCTGGCTCATCATGACGAGTCACCAGAATCACGCGGCGACGGAGGCGTTTTTCCGCGAACACGCCTTCTTCGGGCTGGAGCCCGATCAGGTGCGTTTCTTCCGCCAGGGCCGTATGCCCGCGGTCGATGCCGAGGGGAAAATCATGCTGGAAAGCAAGGGCCACATCGCCATGTCGCCCGACGGCCACGGCGGTTCGCTGCGCGCCCTCGATCGCAGCGGCACCCTGGATTATCTGGCCAGGCGCGGCATCGACATCATCAGCTATTTCCAGGTCGACAATCCGTTGGTGCGCTGCATCGACCCGACCTTCATCGGGTGGCACGTGCTGCGCGGTTCCGAGATGTCGAGCAAGATGGTGCCAAAGGCCTACGCCGGCGAAAAAGTCGGTCACTTCTGCACGCAGCGCGGTCGGACCGTGGTGGTGGAGTATTCGGACCTGCCCCCGGCCATGCAGGAGGAGACCGATGCGAGCGGTCAGCTGCGCTACCTGGCGGGCAGCATCGCGATCCATGTGCTCGACCGCGAGTTCGTGCGTCGGCTCGCCCGTGGTGGCGAGGGCGTGGCGGATTCGGCCGGTTCACCGCAGGCCCTGCCGTTTCATCGCGCCAACAAAAAAATTCCGACGATCGACGCTGCCGGCGCGGCGGTGAAGCCGGAGAAACCCAACGGCATCAAGTTCGAGATGTTCGTCTTCGATGCGCTGCCTTTTGCCAAGAATCCGGT
This sequence comes from uncultured Opitutus sp., assembly GCA_965652375.1. Taxonomy (GTDB): domain Bacteria; phylum Verrucomicrobiota; class Verrucomicrobiia; order Opitutales; family Opitutaceae; genus Actomonas. The sequence goes on along the minus strand of CBFGUO010000002.1, from coordinate 147,893 downwards.
GATCATCGAAACCGCCCGGGCCGATGACTTTTCGCCGGTGAAAAACGCCGACGGTGTCGACAGCCCGGCGACCTGCCGCGATGACCAGTTGCGCCAGTTTGCCCGCTGGGCCAACGCCCACGGTGCCGACGTGCCGGTCGACGACACGGGCCTGCCCGGGGTCGTCTTCGAGGTCGCGCCGGCGTTTGGCTACGACGAAGCGTCCTTCGCCGACGCGTGGGCCGCCGCCGATCCGAAGCCGGTGATCACCGACGGCACCGTGTTGAGCTGATTCCGACCCGGACGCGAAGGCACCGACGCGACAAACGTTCGGCCACGAATTGCCTGCGCGCCCCGGTTGCGCTCGGCGCCGTTTCCTCCTCTCTTTGTTCCCTTTCCAGATTCCAGATCCTGACCATGAGCACCCTCGATTCCATCAAAGCGGCCGGCGAGGCCGGACGTCTTCTTCCTTCCACCGTCGAGAACCTCTCGACCTGGCTGCAGGCCGGATTGCCGGCGTGGGTCGAGGCGAGCGTGCAGGAACTCGTGGCGGGCGAGGCCTGGGACGAGCTCAACGACCGGTTTTACCGGGACCTCGCCTTCGGCACCGGCGGCATGCGCGGTCGTACGATCGGCCGCGTGGTGACGACCGTCGAGCAGGGCACGCCCGGTCCGCAGGGTACGCCGGCCCACGCCGCCGCCGGCAGCAATATTCTCAATGATTTCACCCTGGTGCGGGCGACGGTCGGTCTCTTCCGCTACGTGGCGGCCTTTCTCCACGAGGCCGATCGGCCGGAGGTCCCCACCATCGTCATCGCGCACGACGTGCGTCACTTTTCGCGGCACTTCTGTGAACTCGCCGCGTCGACCTGGGTGCAGCTCGGCGGCAACGCGTTCATCTTCGACGGGCCCCGCTCGACGCCCCAGCTCAGCTTCAGCGTGCGCTGGCTCGGCGCGCACTGTGGTGTGGTCATCACGGCCTCGCACAATCCGCCCCACGACAACGGCTTCAAGGCCTACTTCGAGGACGGCGCGCAGGTCGTCGCCCCGCACGACGAAGGCATCGTGGCGCAGGTCAATGCCGTGCCGCTGAGCGAGCTTTCCACCTATCTCGAAGTGTCACCCGAGCGGGTCGTCACGCTGGGCCGGGCCGCCGACGACGCCTACCTCGCCGCCGCCGCGCAGGCGGTGATCGACGCGGACGTGTTCAAGCAGACCAAACTTTCCATTGGTTTCACCAACATCCACGGCGTCGGTGGCGTGGCCTCGGTGCCGCTGCTCAAAAACGCCGGCTGCGATGTGCACGAGGTGGCGGAGCAGGCGGGCTTCGATCCGCGCTTCCCCACGGTGAAATCGCCCAATCCCGAGAACGCCGAGGCGCTGGCGCTGGCGGTGAAGCTGGCCGACGAGAAGAACCTCGATGTGATCGTCGCGACCGATCCCGACTGCGACCGCATGGGCTGCGCCGTACGCGGCGCCGACGGTCGCATGCACCTGCTCACCGGCAACCAGATCGGTGCGCTCCTGGCCGACTACCGCATCGGCAAATACAAGGAACTCGGCTGGATTCCAGCGGAAGGCTCCGACCACGTCGCGCTCATCAAGACCTTTGTCACCTCGCCGCTGCAGGACGCGATCGGCAAAGGGCACGGCGTGAAGGTCATCAACACCCTGACCGGTTTCAAATGGATCGCCGCCAAGATGCGCGGCTACGAGGAGCGCCTGAAGGCGGCGATGCTGCAGGAAGGCATCGGCCTCGACTACGACGCCACGCCCTTTGCCTCGCGCGCCCGGCTGTTGCAGCGGCACTCGACCTTCTACGCCTTCGGTTCGGAGGAAAGCTACGGCTACCTGCCCAACGACTACGTGCGCGACAAGGACGGCAACGCCGCCTGCCTTATGCTGGCCGAACTCTGCGCCGCCGCCAAGGCCCGCGGCGAGACGGTGCTCGATCGCCTGGATGCGTTGTATAAAGAACACGGATACTTCACCGAGGGCACGATCAACCTTTACTACGAAGGCGCGACCGGTGCGCAGAAGATCAAGCGTATCCTCGACACCTACCGCTCGAATCCGCCGACGGCTTTCGGCGACATCGCGGTGTCGAAGTTCGAGGACTTCGGCGTGCAGGACATCAACGATGCCGACGGTGAGCTGATTCCGAGGCAGGACCTGTATTTCGTGACGCTGAGCAACGGCTACTCCTTCGCGGCGCGCGGGAGCGGTACGGAGCCGAAGATGAAGTTCTATGTCTTCGCCAAGGCCGCGATCGGCGCGGGAGCCGATCTGGCGGCGGCCAAGGCGGCCGTCGCCGAGGAGCTGGTCAAGGTGAAGGCCGCCATCGAAGCCGACGCCAAGGCCCGCGCGGAGTCCGGTGCCTGAGCATCGCTCCCTCCTCCGTTAATCAACCCTCCGGCAGATCGAATCCTCGAACGAGGCTCGAATCCGGACCTGTCTCCCTTCACCGTTCGGCCACGCCTCGGCAACGAGAGGGCGGAACTTTGAACCGCGAAGATCGCGAAGAGTCGCGAAGGATCCGACGACGGACCTCGTCTCTTCTGTTTCACGCCAACCGCTTCGCGCCCCTTCGCGTCCTTCGCGGTTCACTCAATCCTACCGGTGAAATGCCGGAACCAAGCCAGGGGCTCGAGAGCTTTTCAGGCGGTGCGGATCCCGACGCAGACGCGAAACGCGGTTCAGCGCTCGGTATCCACTACGAGTGTGACCGGACCGTCATTTTCCAGCGTCACCTGCATCATGGCGCCGAATTCGCCGGAAGGAACGGGGCGCCCGCCGAGGGCGACGGAGAGCTGGTCCTTGAAGCGTTCGTAAAGCGGTTCGGCCTGGCCGGGCGGGGCGGAGTCGTTGAAGGACGGGCGGGTGCCCTTGCGCAGGCGGGCATGCAGGGTGAACTGGCTCACGACGAGGGCGTCGCCGCCGATGTCGAGCAGGGAGCGGTTCATGTTGCCGGCGTCGTCGGGGAAAATGCGCAACTTGGCGATCTTGTCGGCCAGCCATTGGCCGTCGGCCTCCGTATCCGCGTGCGTGATACCGAGTAGGATGAGCAGGCCGCGGTCGATCGCGCCGGTGACCCGGTCGCCGACGGTGACGCGGGCGGAGGTGACGCGTTGGACGACGGCGCGCATCGCGAGGGCGGGGGGTCGGGTCAGAGCTCGCGGAGGAGGATCTTGGCGTTGCGGCCGCTGGCCTCGTAGGTCTTGAGCCGGTCGGCGGGCAGGGCGGATTTGTCGGTCTCGGCGAAGCCGCAGACATTGGTGAAGAACCCGGGATTCTGGGTGGACAGCGCCAGCAGGCGGGTGGCGCCGAGTTCCTTGGCGCGCAGGGCGGCGAATTCCACCATCTTGCGGCCGACGCCGCGCTTGTGGTGAAAGGGCATCACGTAAAGCGAACCGAGTTCGGCGAGGCCGGGGCGATCGGCGTAGAACTGCAGGGTGACGCAGGCGATGATGTTTTCGTCGACCTCGAAGACGTAGAACTGGTCGATGTTCTTCTCGATGGCCTGTTGCGTGCGATGCAGCAGTTCCTCGCGCTTCACGGCGCTGCGGGTGAGGCTGTGGATGAAGCGCACGTCGCTGCGGGTGGCCTTGCGGATCTGCTGGTAATCGTTGCCGTAGACGAGGGTGCCGACGCCCTCGCTGGAAAAGACCTCGTTGAGGAGGCCGTCGTAGATGCGGCCGTCGATCAGATGCACGCGCGGGATGCCGCTTTCGATGGCTTTGACGGCGTGGAGGGCCTTGGAGCGGGCGGCCGGGGCAATGGACTCGGGCGAGGTGGCGAGGATCCTGCCGAGGGTCTCGACGGAGATGTCGCGGCGGAGTTCGCCATTGATGAGCAGGCCGTCCTGGTTGCTGAGGTAGATGACCTTGGTGGCGTCGAGGGCCTCGGCGACCTCGATGGCGAGCAGGTCGGAATTGATGCGCAGGGTGTGGCCGTTGGGGCCGAAGCCGATGGGTTGAATGATGGGAACGATGTCGGCCGCGATGAGGTGGTGGAGGGTGTCCTTGTCGATGCGGTCGACGCGGCCGGTGAACTGCTGGTCGACGCCCTTGATGATGCCGATCGGCAGGGCGCGAATGGCATTGGTGATGGCGCATTTGAGGCCGTTCTGGGTGAGGCCTTCGAGCACGAGGTGCGACACGCGGGAGGAAGCGCGAACGGCGAGGTCGAGGGTGGTGGCGTCGGTCACGCCGGTGCCGTCGGCGTTGGTGATGGGAATGTCCCGATTCTCCGAGAGTTCGCGCAATTGCACCGAGATGCCGTGCACCAGCACCACCTTGATCGTGAGACTGCGCAGCACGGCGATGTCGACCAGCAGGTTCGAAAGGTTGTCATCGGCGATCACGGCACCGTCCAGGGCGACGACGAAGATCTGATCGCGGAAGCGCGGGATGTATTTGAGGATCCCGCGCAGATCGGTGGGCTTGATCTGGGTGTCGGCGGCGGGAATGGAGATCGGGGAAGACATTTAGGGAAAAGCTGAAAGGCTGAAAGGGTGGGATGCCGGGAGGCTGAATGACTGGACGGGAAGGCGGGCGATTGGACTACGGTCAATGGATCTCGAAGGTCCAGCGGCGGGACTCCTGCGCGCCGACGAGGGTGCCGTGGTAGGTGCCGGGGGCAAAGGTATGGGCGGGCACGCTGAGACGGAGAGGAGCCGGTCGTCCGCGGGCCTGGAGCGTGCCCGGCAGGTCATCATAGCCGATGACAAAAACCGCTTCGGCGCCGCGCAGATAGAGGATCGAGTGGACGGGTTGCTGGTCGGGGGTGGGCCGGTCGGCGGTCAGCAGGATGGCGTAGGGCGCGTCGGCGAGGGCGGTGGCCGGCGCGCTGGTCATGGAAAAGGAATCGGGCAGGGCCGGTGAGTCGATGAGGAGTTCGGAGAGCAGGGCCGGCACGCCGCCCGCGACAGGTTCGGCGGTCGCAGGGTCGCGGCCGGGCACGCCAGGCTCGACCAGGCGCTCGATGGGAAGGTCAACCCGCCGGAACCCGGCGTCCAGCAGGCGGAGGACCTGGGCGCGGTCCTTGTTATCCTGATACGGCTCATAGGCGCGGCCCTCCTTGCGGTAGGCGAGCGTGAGCCACGTGTAGGGGATGAGGCACGCAACGATGGCGAGCACGACCCACTTCATGGGCCAGGGCTTGCGATTCAACGGAGTCGGACGTGCGGGCATGGACCGGCGATAGAAAGGCCGAAAGCCCCGGGCTGAAAGCTGAAAACGGGGCCGACGCGCGGCGGCGATCGGCGGTCGGCACCGGGGACTTATCCGCGACGGATGCGCTCGATTGCTTCCATCAGTTCCGCGGCGGAGAACGGCTTTTGCAGGAAGCCATCGGGACGGACGGCGTAGAACTGATCGTCCGCCTCCTGTTCCGAATAGCCGCTGATGACCAGCACGGGAATCTCCGGCTGGCGGTCGCGCAGCCGGGCGAGGACCTCGCGTCCGCCCAGGCCGGGCAGGGTGAGGTCAATGATCGCCAAGTCATGTTCGCCCGCGGTGAATTCGTTGGCGGCGCGGGCGCCGGTGTCGTAGGCGGTAACGTGCGCCCCGGCCCGGGCGAGGATGCGCAGCACGAGTTGATAAACGGCGGGTTCATCCTCCACCAGGTAGACCCGCAGGCCGTGCAGGGAGCCCGGCAGGGGGGCGGCGAGGGCGGAGCGGGCCGGAGGTCCGGCGGTCGCTCCTTCCGGGACCGGGAGAAAGAGTTCAAAGGTGGTGCCCTGGCCGGGGACGGAGTCGACCCTGAGCGCGCCGCGGTGGCTGCGCACGATGCCGAGGACCGCGGAGAGCCCAAGGCCCCGGCCGGTGAACTTGGTGGTGAAGAACGGCTCGAAAATCCGGCGGAGGTTGCCCGGTTCGATCCCGCTGCCATTGTCGCGCACCTGGAAGGAAAGGTAGTGGCCGGCGGGCAGGTCGGGATGGCCGATGGCCTGGCGAAGCTGGCGGCGATCGAGGCGGCGAAGGGCGTTGGTGACTTCCACCCAGCCGCCCTGGGCGGGGAGTGCCTCGCAGGCGTTGATCACGAGGTTCATGATGACCTGGCGGAATTGCGAAGGATCGACGTCGACGGCGGGCAGGCCGGGATCGAGCCGCAGGCGGAGATCGGTGCAGGCGCCCATGGATGAGCGCAGCAACGGCACGAGCTCGCGGACGGCGGCGGCGAGATCGAGTCGTTCGATCACGAAGCGGCCGCGGCCCGAGTAGGCGAGCATCTGGCGGCAGAGTTCGGCGGCGCGTTTGGCGGCGGTTTCGATCTCGCGCGCCGACTGGCCGATCTCGTCCTCGGCCGGCAACTGGTGGGCGATGAGCGACGCATTGCCCAGCATGCCGGTGAGCAGGTTGTTGAAATCATGGGCGATGCCGCCGGCGAGTACGCCCAGGCTCTCGAGCTTCTGGGTTTCGGCGAGCTGGTGTTCGACGCGCTTGAAGGTGGTGACGTCGGTGGCGATGCCGCCGACGCCGAAGATCTCACCGCTTTCCCGACGGACGGGGAACTTGACGGTGTAGTAGTGACGGCGTTCGCCGCGGATGTCGTATTCGCCCTCGATCAAAATGTGGGAAGCGGCCTGCAGGGCCCGGCGATCGGCGGCGCGCATCTCCTCGGCGACCTCGGGAGGGTAGAACACCTCGTCCGTGCGGCCGATGACGTTGGCGAGCGGTTCGCCGTAGATCTGCTCGAGCACGCGATTGGCGAGAACGTAGCGACCCTCGAGGTCCTTGATCCAGATGGCATTGGGACTGTGGTCGAGAATGGCCTGCAGTTCGCCGCGCTGGGTGAGGAGATCGTGGGTGCGTTCGACCACGAGCTGATCGACCCAGCGCGCCCGGCGAAAGAAACCGAGGAGCACCAGCGCGGCGAGGCCCGTCATGCACAGGCCACCGCCAAGTATGAGTTCCGGCTGATGGGTGCGCAGGCTGGCGATCCAATCCGGTCGGGCCTCGGCCACGAAAAGCCATTCGCGGCCGCCGATGTTGATGACCTGCTGCACCGCGAGCGGGGATGCGGGTTGATTGTCCGGGGCCGGGTCCAGCGAGCCTGCGGGGCCAACGGTTTCCTCCGCGGCCGTCGAGTAGAGCAGCGTGGGACGCGTGGGGTCGTCGGTGCGGTCGAGGTAACGATAGGTGGCGTGGCCGCTGTATTCGGGCAGGACCGAAGGAGCGAAGATGCCGCTGGCCCGGAACACGCCCTGGACGAAACCGCGCAGCTCGGGCTCGTCATCCCCCGGCCCGTAGACCGGCATGATGAAATTGATGCCCAGTTCCTCGTCGTCGCGGCTGGTCTGGGCGAGCCGGAAGGGTGCGGTGACGGCGAGGCTGGCGGAGGCGGCGGCACGATCCTGATAGGCGGCGGTGGCGGCGCGGGACACGTCGTAACCCAAGACGATCGCGTTGGATTCCACCGGCATGGCGTAGCGAATCACCCGATACTCTTTGCGCTCGCCCGCGGGTTGAAAGGTGTTGGCGGGAGTGAGCCACTTGAAGGTGATCGGAAACCCGTAATCCACGCTCAGCTGTTCCTCGATCCAGGTCCGCCAGGCGTGGGGAACCACCTGCAGCCATTGCAGGGATTGGAAGCCCTCGTAGCGGGCGAAGATCTCGTTGCAGATGCCGTCGAACTCGTCGCGGGTGAGTTCGTTCTGATAGGTGACGGCGCGTCGGAGGCCGGCGAGCAGTTCCTCGATGAGGCGCATGCGTTCGCTGTTGGCCGCCATTTGGTAGTGAGTCAGGCCGCGAAAGCTTTCGGCGATGCGGGCGGCCTCGGCGCGACGGGCCTGCTGGGCGAAGACAACCGAGAGGGTGATGCCGGCGGCGCAGGCGCACGCCACCAGCACTCGCGATTGCGTCAGGCTGAGCGCGAGGCGGGGAGACGGGCGGCGCGGATCGGGATCGGGCACGGATTCCCTCATCGGGCGAATCGGGCGGAGCTTGATGGGTTCGGGGCGGAACGCGCAACAATCGTGCCAAAAACGACATGCCGCTGTCGTTGCCGGTCGCCGCCGCCGCCGGGCGGCGGATCACCTGCGCGACGGTGGCGACAACCGGGCGCGCCCGTTACGCCGGGTAGGGCAGCGGGTGGCGGGAGGTGAGGGCGGCGACGCGGGTCCGGACCGAGGCCAAGGCGGCTTCGAGGCCCTCGGTGTCGATGGCCTGGAGGACGGTGTCGATGCAGGCGGCGATCTCATCCATGTCGGATTCGACAAAGCCGCGGGTGGTGACCGCAGGGGTGCCGAGACGGATGCCCGAAGCCTGGAAGGGCGAACGGGTCTCGAAGGGCACGGTGTTCTTGTTGCAGGTGATGTGGGCGAGATCGAGGGTCTCCTGCGCCTTCTTCGCGGTGAGGTCGGGGAGGTTGCCGCGAAGGTCGACGAGGAAGAGGTGATTGTCGGTGCCGCCCGAGACGATCTGGTAGCCGCGCGAAGCCATGGCGGCGGCGAGGGCGCGGGCGTTTTTGACGATCTGTTCGGCGTAGCTCTTGAACTCGGGTTTCATGGCCTCGGCAAAGCAGACGGCCTTGGCGGCGATGACATGCATGAGCGGCCCGCCCTGGCCGCCGGGGAACATGGCGGAGTTGATGGCCTTGGCGTGGGCCTCCTTGCAGAGGATGAGGCCGCCACGGGGTCCGCGCAGGGTCTTGTGCGTGGTGGTGGTGACGAAATCGGCGTGCGGGACGGGCGACGGGTGCACGCCGGCGGCGACGAGGCCGGCGATGTGGGCGATGTCGGCGAAGAGGTACGCGCCGACGGAGCGGGCGATCTCGCCCATGCGGGCGAAGTCGATGACGCGGGAGTAGGCCGAGGCGCCGACGGTGATCATCTTCGGCTTTTCGCGCTCGGCCACGGCGGCGAGTTCATCGTAGTCGATGAGCCCGGTGTCCTCGCGCACGCCGTATTGGACAAACTGGTAGAGCTTGCCGGAGAAGTTGGCGGGATTGCCGTGGGTCAGGTGGCCGCCGTGGGCGAGGTTCATGCCGAGCACCTTGTCGCCCGGCTGGAGGACGGCGGTGTAGACGGCGAAGTTGGCCTGGGAGCCGGAGTGGGGCTGGACGTTGGCGTGCTCGGCGCCGAAGAGCGCCTTGGCGCGTTCGATGGCGAGGGTCTCGACGGTGTCGACGTGCTCGCAGCCGCCGTACCAGCGCTTGGCGGGATAGCCTTCGGCATACTTGTTGGTGAGCACGCTGCCCTGGGCCTCGATGACGGCCGGGTAGGTGAAGTTTTCCGAGGCGATCAGCTCGATATGGCTCTCCTGGCGGGAGCGTTCGGCCGCGATGGCAGCGGCGACTTCGGGATCGAGGGAAGCGAGCGGGGAGGTGTTCATCACAAAGGTGGAAGGGAAAGGGAGTGAGTGAAAGGGGGCTGGAAGTCTGAAGGTCGGAGGCCGGTCGGCGGGGCTTTTCAGGTCGCTTGTTGGCGGAGGAATTTGAGCACGGAGGGAATGGCTTCGACGATCTCGTCGCGGCATTGCTCATAAAGCGGCAGCGGGCCACCGTAGGGATCGGCAATCTGTTTGTCCGCCTCGGGGGGCATGAATTCGCGCAACAGGTAGATGTTCTGCGGCATCGGCTCGAACATGGCCTGGATGATGGCGCGATGGGACTCGGTCATCACGAAAACCGCGCTGGCTTGGCTCAACAGCTCCGGGGTGAGTCCGCGGCTGCGGTGGTCGGAGATATCGAGCCCGACCTTCTTGAGGGCCGTGACGGAGTGCGGTGAGGCTCGATCGCCGTTGCGGGCGGCCACGCCGGCGGAGGCGACCTGAAACCGGGCCAGGGGCCCGTCCTCGGCCCGGAGCGCGTGGGCCAGCAGGGCCTCCACCATGGGCGAGCGGCAGATGTTGGCGGTGCAGACGGCGAGGATGAGTCCGGGTTGCGATTCGGCCATGAAGAGGGGGGACTTAGGGGGTGAGTCGCGCCGGGGCAAGGCGGGTTTCGATGAACCTCAGCCTTTGCCCAGGGCGCGCAGACCCCGGATGACCTGGACGGCCCGCTGGAGCATGGGATCGGCCAAGGGCGCGTCTCCGGCCGCGGCTTCGTCGGCGTCGGCCTCGGTGCGGGCTTCATTGATGACTTCGTCAAGCACACTGCTGTCGCCGTTGTGGTGCCGTACCAGGGCAGACTCATCGAAGCGCCGCTTTTCCACCGGCGGGCGGGCGAGAGCGGGTACGTCGACTCCGCCGTCGATCGCGGCGACGGCGCCCGCCACGGCGGCGGGCGAGACCGGGATCGTCAGGTCGCCGGATGCCGGCGAGTGAACGGGGACGAGCAGCAGCACCCGCGGAGCCCGGTTGGTCAGCCGTTCGGCCCAGGCGCGGGCGCTGTCGCCCGCGAGCAGCACGACCTTGGGCGCCGGGCTGGCGGTCGTCGCCCACGCGGGCGCGGCGGCGGGGGCCGGCGTGAAGCGCAGATCGATGATGGCGCGCCGGGCGGGCGAAAGTGCGGCGACCTCATCGCCCCGCACGTAAACGAGATCGTCACCGAGATCGACGGGCGCGGCCGCCAGCCAGGATCCGCTTCCGACGGCGAGCACCAGGGCGAACGCCGGCAGGCGGATCAGCCGCTGGAGGACGGCAAGGGTGGCACTCATGGGGTGCGGCCGAACTGGCGGGCGCCGATATCGCGCCGGAAGTATTTGGTCACCATGCCAATGGCGTTGCAGGTTTCGTAGGCGGCATCGGCGGCGGCGCGCAGGGTGGGCGCGAGGGCGGTGACGCCGAGGACCCGGCCGCCGGCGGTGACCAGTTGACCGGCTTCGTCGGTGGCCGTGCCGGCATGAATGACCCACACGCCGGACGGCAGCGGATCCGGCAGGGAAATGGGATCCCCCTTGGCGTAGCTGTCCGGATAACCTTCGGCGGAAATCACGACGCACATGGCGGCGGAGTCGTCGCGCACCTGCAGGTCGAAGCCGGCGAGTTTGCGCTGGGCCGCGCGCCAGAGCAGTTCGAGCACGTCGCAGCCGAGGCGGGGCAGGACGACCTGGGTCTCGGGATCGCCGAAGCGGGTGTTGTATTCGAGGACCGACGGTCCGCTCTCGGTGAGCATGATGCCGATGAAAAGCGTACCGCGGAAGTCGATGCCCTCCGTGGCAATGGCCTCGACCGAAGGCAGGACAATTTCGCGGTCGATCTGGCGGAGCAGATCGGGGGTGACGACCTCGGCGGGTGAGTAGGTGCCCATGCCGCCGGTATTCGGCCCGGTGTCGCCTTCGCCGATGCGTTTGTGGTCCTGGGAGGTCGGCAGAATGAGGTAATCGCGACCCGAAACGACGACGAGGATGGAGGTTTCCTCGCCGGTGAGGCAGTCCTCGATGAGCACCCGGGAGCCGGCTTCGCCGAATTTGTTGCCGGCGAGCATGTCCCGCACGGCGGTTTCTGCCTCCTCGAGCGTCTGGGCCACGATGACACCCTTGCCGGCGGCGAGTCCGTCGGCCTTCACCACGATCGGCGCACCGCGTTCGCGCAGGTAGGCGAGGGCGGGCTCGACCTCGTCGAAGATGCCGGCGGGCGCGGTGGGGATGCCGTATTTGAGCAGGATCTGTTTGGTGAGAACCTTGGAGGCCTCGAGTTCACCGCCGTCCTTTTTGGGACCGTAGGCCGGAATGCCGGCGTCGGCCAGCGCGTCGACCAGGCCCAGGGCGAGCGGAACCTCGGGGCCGACGACCACGAAGTCGATACGCTCGCGTCGGGCGAGATCGACGAGGCCGGTGATGTCATCGGCCTTGACGGGGTGGCAGGTGGCGCCGTCGGCGGCGATGCCCGGATTGCCCGGCGCGGCGTGCAGCCGCGGGGCGGCGGACGAGGCGGCGATGGCGCGAACGAGGGCGTGTTCGCGGCCGCCGGAACCGACGACAAGAACGTTCTGGGGAAGCTGACTCATGATGGATGGATTCAAAGCACCTGTAGTTTTTCGCGGTAGAAGGCGACGACGTCCTCCGGATCGTCGGTGAAGAGGATGTAGTCGAGCATCCAGGCCGGGGCCCGGCCGGCGGCGATCATTTGGGTGATCTGCTTGCGCAGCGGGTTGAAGTAGCCGGCACCGAAGAAGACCATGGGCACGCGTGGACGGATGCCGAGCTTGAGGTTGCACAGCTCGATGCCGATCTCCTCGAGGGTGCCGACGCCGCCGACGTTGAAGACGCAGAAATCGGCCACCTCGAACCACTTTTGCCGGAAGTGGCGCGACGACTCCTGAAAGGTGTTGAAGAAATCGACGCCGAGTTTGGGCGGTTGCGCCTCGAGTTCGAGAAAGCAGGCGCCGGTGAGGGCGCCCTTGGCGCGGGCCTGCTCGCAGGCGAGTCCCATGACGCCGCCGCCGCCGCCGGTCAGGACGCCGACATTGGGCGACATGTAGGTCGTGAGTTTCTCGATGAGAGCCGAGATTCGCGCGGTCTGTTCCTCGTTGAGGCCGACGGCGCTGCCGTAGAAGGCGAGCACGGTCGTTTCCTGGAAGCGCCGTTCCATCTCCTCGCGGATGAAGAAGCCGTGATCCTTCTTGTAGGTGTGGAAGAAGAGGTCGCCGAGCTGGGGATTGAACCAGTAAACGTCGATGCCGAGAGCGTCGAGGGTGTCGAGGCGGCCATGGGCGTTGTGGGACAGGAAGAAGCCGTGGGTGCGCGAAGCGTCGCGAAAGATGAGGCGCTTCACCTTGAGTTCCGGCAGGCGGGCGAGCAGCTCGACCTGCTCGGGCAGATTGGGAAAATAGTGAACCACGAGGGTGTCGGCCTGGGCCGGGGCGTGCTCGAGGGCGTGCAGCAAGGTGGGATAGCCGCAGGCGCCGGTGGTGTCGGCGAGGACCTCCTTGAGCGCCTGGCCGTTGGCGCCGGCGTGCAGGAAGTGGGACGGGTTTTCCATCTGCGCGTGCTGGCCGCGCACGGTGACCCGCAGGCGGGGCTTCGGCGCGTCCTTGGCGGCGCCGGGTTCGGGCGGGCGGGCGTCGAGACAGGCGAAGGCGTCGCGGGCGATGGTGATGAGGCGTTCGCGTTTCTGGGCGAGCGCCTGCGCGTGGGCGCTGTCGCGCTCGGGCGCGCGAAAGATTTCGACCGAGACCATGGGGTTCACCACCGGTTCGCTGCCCTGGTTGTAGATCTCCAGCATGATGTTGGTGCCGAAGGTCTTCACGGGGTCAAGCAGGACGGCGCTGGTGTGGATGCCGAAATTGCCCGCGCCCTGGTTGAGCACGACGTAGTGCTCCTTCAGATACATCGAGCAGCTCGTGAGCACGCCGGAATGCGGTGGAATGGTAAGCGGCGAGGACGTGTGCCGGACCTGGACCTTGTCGAGGAAGCTGCGCCCGGCGGAGCCCGAGACCACGCGCTGAAAAGCTTCGCGGTCGAGGTCGGGCTTGAGCGTGTAGCGCACGTGATGGGGCGTGAGGAAGACGCGGCCTTCGCGGTCGATCGAGATGGTGTTGGGCAGCTTGAGCGTGTTGGCGCGCACGGCCTCCCAGATCTCGGCGGTGGTAAGCTTGGCGGCGGGCGGAGCGAAAAACAGTCGACCGACCGGGGTGCCGAGGCGGAGAAGCTTTCGCCAGTAGGCCGCGTGGGGGAAACTCTCGTCGAACAGGAAAGCCTCGGCCTCGAGTACGAGGCGGTTGCCGTCCACGCGCGGGGCGCCGTGGATGAGCATCTCGATACCGATGCGCGCCAGGCTGGATCGTTCGGAGAATTTGAGGTCGGCCAGGTGCTCCTTGAGGAAGGCGAATTCCGCGGCGTTGCGCGGCCAAAAGGCCAGCGTGAGGGCGACCGGCTGGTCGTCATCGGCGGGCGGGCGCACGGACAGGATCTGACCGTCCTGACTGGTCCAAAAGGAGTCGGCGTTCATGTGGGGCGGGAAACAAAGGCCAGAATTGCCGGGCTTACAAGGGCGCGGTTTCATGACCGGAGTCGGAGATTGCAGGGCGCCGATGCGCTGCGCAGCGTGAACCTTCCATGAAGTCCACCGTTCCCCTCCGCTCCCTGTTTCGCAGCCTCTCCGTCGCCGCCCTTGTGACCGTCCTCTGCTCGGTTGGCCGGGCGCAGGCCACGGCGGAAGCGACGCCGTCGACCGAACCGGCTCCGGCGGCCCCGGCGATCAGCGAAGAGAAGATGCTGGAGGTCTTCGGCTGGATGACGGGCATGCGCACGGGCATCAATCAGCTGGGATTGAGCGACGAGGAGGCGCAGGCGGTGATCCGGGGCCTCGAGGCGGCCCGACGGGGCGAGGAGCTCGATGTCGATCTGCAGGCGGTGGGCGGGCAGATTGCGCAGTTCATGCAGGCCAAGTTCGACGCCCATGTGGCGGAGCAGAAGGCGGCCGAGGAAGCCCAGGCCGCGACGTTCTGGGAAGAACTCCGCGCCCGGGAAGGCGTCAAGATCACGGCGAGCGGACTGGGTTACGAGATCCAGGCCCCCGGGGGCGAGCGCAAGCCGGGACCGACCGACCGGGTGCGGGTGCACTACACCGGCTCGCTGCTGAACGGCAAAGTGTTCGATTCCTCGGTGCAGCGCGGCACCCCCTATGAGACGGCCCTCAATCAGGTGATCCCAGGATGGACCGAAGGCATGCAGCTGGTGGGCGAAGGCGGAAAGATCCGCCTCTACGTGCCGCCGCAACTCGGTTACGGCGACTATGGCAGTGGCGACATCCCGCCGGGGGCGACGCTCATTTTTGATGTCGAATTGCTGGAGATCCTGACGGCGGCGCCGGTGGCGCCGCAGTGAAGGGGGCCAGCATCGCCGGTGGCGATGCAGTGAGAGTGAAAGGGAAAGGGGAGCGCGGGACTGCCCCATTCACTTATCCCTTTCACGAGGCCGGCGTCACTGCGTTGTAACACAACGCTGCGGTAATTCAATTGCATGGCCGGGCGGGCGGGGAAGAAAGGGAGCGTGCGCATCAGCTTGGTGACCGAGACCTTTCCGCCGGAAGTGAATGGCGTGGCCATGACCTGGGGGCGGCTCGTGGCGGGCCTGCGGGAGCGGGGTGAAGTGGTGGAGGTTGTGCGGCCGCGACAGGTGCACGAGTGCCCGGACACGCCGGTGCCGGCGGGCGAGTGGGTGGTGCCGGGCATGCCGATTCCCTTTTACCGCAGCCTGCGCGTCGGGTTGCCGGTCTCGCACCGGCTCCGGCAGCGCTGGACGGCGCCGCGGCCCGATGTGGTGCATGTGGCAACGGAAGGGCCACTGGGTTGGGCGGCGCTGCAGGCGGCGCGCGCATTGGGGCTGCCGGTGACCTCGAGTTACCACACCAATTTCCATCAATACGGTGCGCACTACGGCATCGGCCTCGGCCGATCGCTCGCCCTCGGCTGGATGCGGCGGTTTCACAATGCCACCCGTTGCACGCTGGTGCCGACGCGACAGATGAAGGCGGAACTCGAGGTGGAAGGATTCGTGCGGCTGGGGATCCTTTCGCGCGGAGTGGATACGCGGCTGTTCGCCCCGACCAAACGCAATGACGCCCTGCGCGCGGCGTGGGGCGCGGAGCGCGACGATCTGGTGGCGATCCATGTGGGGCGGATGGCGGCGGAGAAAAACCTGGGCCTGGCGGTCGAAGCCTTCGAGGCGATCCGGCAGCGCGTGCCGCGGGCGAAGTTCGTGCTGGTGGGCGACGGGCCGGAACGGGCGGCGGTGGCGGCGGCGCATCCGGATTATCACTACGCCGGCATGCGCCGCGGCGAGGAGCTGGCGGCGCACTACGCATCGGCGGATTTGTTTTTGTTTCCGAGCGTGACCGAGACCTTTGGCAACGTGGTGACGGAGGCGATGGCCAGCGGCCTGGTCGTGCTCGGTTTCGACTATGCGGCGTCGCGCGAACACATCGAGGATGGCCGCAACGGCTATCTGGCGACATTCGGTGACCGGTCGGCCTTTACCCGGCGCGCCGCGGATATCGTGAGGCAGCGGGCGCAGTGGCCCATGACTCGACAGGCGGCCCGCGCCAGAATGCAGGCCTGCACCTGGGGCGCGATCGTGGGTTCGTTTGCCGAGTCATTGCGGTTGGCGGCGAAGACGGCGGACTAGTGGGGTGGGTTCGGACCCTCGTAGTTGAAAAAGCCGGTGAAAGTGGCGCGACCGTTGAAGTCGGTGAATCCGACCGACGATTTGCGCCAGGCCACGACGAACGCTTCCGGCTTCGCTTGATCCGTTTCGTAGAAATAGATCTGCACCTCGGCTCGCGGGCGGGTTCGCGAACCCACGCTGTTGGCGGGGAGTACGACGTGTTCGATCAGGCCCAGGGCGATTGAGAGTCGTTTCCGGTCGGGGGACGCGGTTTCGAGCCGAGGGTGACCCAAATGGCCGTCAGGCTCGATTGAACCCGAGAACACCATGAAAGCGTCGTAACGCAGCTTGGCGATGTTCTGCCAGCTCGCGCCATAGACGCTGGCGAGAACACGATGGGGGGCGGCGGGATTGTCGGCGAGCGTGGATGGTTTCTCGGTGGGGAGCCGGGATGGATTTTTGCAGCCGGCGATGGTCAGGACCGCGAGCAGGACGATGCGGGAATGGGCGGCCATGCTTGAACGATGCTCCGGGGTGAAAACGTCCGCTTCAGGCCCGTGACTGGGCCGGGTAGCGGCGGAGGTCGAGGGTGTGGCGGCCTTCGGGCGGGAAGGAGATTTCGGGGATCCAGCGGGAGTGACCAAGCGTGTGGGGCCAGGTTTCCCAACGGGCGGCGTGGCGGGCGCGGGCCTCGGTTTCGTCGGCGGGCCGGGTGGCGTAGGGTTTGGCTGCCGGATTCCAGACGTGCCAGCGGGCGGCGGCCACCACGGTGAGCGTGGCGCGGTCGACCCACTCCAGCAGGAGCGGAGCATGCACGGGCACGTGCGGATGCAACGAGGGATGGAGGTGGAACGCACGGAAACGGATGCCGCAGGCGGTGGTGTCGCCGGCCGTGCGGAATTGGCACGGATAGCCGTTGGCGAGGAGCAGTCCGCGTTCGAGTAGTCCGGGATCGGATACGGCCACCTCGATGCGGTCCATGCTGGAATCGACCGTGCGGGCGACGGTGCCGGCGTTGGGCGATTCCCCCAGCAGCGGCCACGCTTCGAGGGCCTGGCGGAACACGACCTCGGCCGCGTGGTGGGACTCGGCGGCGGTCCGGTATTCGAGCTTGAATTCGCCCAGGCGCGGGAAGCGCCATTCCCAATAGGGGCGCAGCCACTCGACATCGAAGGGGATGTCGTGCGCGGCGAGGTCGGCGCAGATCGCCGTGAGGTCCTGCCAGATGAACGAAGGCAACAGGAAGCGATCGTGCAGCTCGCCGGCCCAGCGGACGAAGGAGGCCTTGAAGGGATCGGCGACGAGCCGGGCGAGGATGGCGCGCAGGAACAGACCGATGAGGCTGAGCGTGGCGGCATCGGGATGGGATTCGAAGGCGCGCAGCTCGACCAGGCCCAGGCGGCCGTTGGGGGAGTAGGGATTGTAGAGTTTGTCGACGCTGATCTCCGCCCGGTGGGTGTTGCCGGAGCGGTCCATCAACAGGTCGCGGAAGAGCAGGTCGAACTGCGGCAGGTTGGGCGGGTGACCCATGGTCTCGGCGCCGGCGCAGGCGATCTCGAGTTCGTAGAGCGCTTCGTACGTCGACTCGTCGATGCGCGGCGCCTGCGAGCTCGGGCCCATGTAAAGGCCGGTGAAGGCGAAGCTCAGGGCTGGGTGGTGTTGGAAGTAGCGGATGACCGAAGGCAGCAGGTGCGGGAACGCAAAGAAGGGTGAATAGAGTCCATCCGGGCCGCCGAACACCACATGCGCACCCCCGCCGGTGCCGGTCTCGCGGCCGTTGAACTGAAGCTTGCGGGCCGTGAGACCGACCTTGGCGGCGGCGGCGTAGAGCTCGGCGAGCTGCCGGTCGTAGGCGGTCCAGTCGGCGCAGGGGGCGAGGTTGATTTCGAGCACGCCCGGATCGGAGGCGAGGCCGAGCGTGGGCAGGGCGGGATCCGACGGCGGCGCATAGCCGGTGAGCGTGCAGCCGGTGAGGTCGCCGGCGACCAGGGCCGCTTCGATGTGGCCGAGCAGTTCGAGGTAGGCTGCGGTGAGCAGCGGCGGGACAAACACACTGACGGCGCCGTTGCGCAGTTCGATCGTAAGGGCGCGCCGGATACGATCGGCGCCCAGCTGGCCGAGCGGCAGCCGGAGCCCGGCGTAGCCGTCGCCCGGAAAGAGTTCGATGGCGTCCGCGATGTCTGCCCGCCAATCGTCGGTGATCCAGCGACCGTCGACATGATCGAGCGGCAACACGTAGCCGGCCGGCCGGCCGCCATGGGCGAGCGGGCGGATCGAGCGGGCGGCGACACCGAGGGAGCGGGCGAGTTTCTGCAGGAGGGCGCGGGCATCGGCGAGGCGGTGCTGGCCGGGTTCGTCGTCGGCGCGGAGGCGTTGGGGGTCCTGCCAGATGGGTTTGCCGTCGGCGCGGCGCTGGATGAGCAGGGTCCAGCGCGGGAGCGGTTCGCCGGGGTAGTGTTTGCCGGTGGTCTCGAGCAGGACCGCTCCGCGGTAGCTGTCGGTGATCAGGCGCCGGGCGAGGCGTCGGGCGTAGGCAAGCTTGGTGGGCCCGAGGGCGGCTGTGGCCCATTCGGCGCCATCGGGGTGGAGGGGGACGAACGTGGGTTCGCCGCCCATGGTGATGGCGACATCGGTGCGGTGGAGGGAGGCTTCGACGGCCTCGGCGCAGGCGTGCACCGGAGGAGACGATCGGGAGGGGCGGGGCGAAGTGCGACGGGAGGTGCTCAAGGGGGGAAAGGCGTCAGGAGACGGCCACGTCCCAGGGCTCCACCACGACGTTGACGTCGAGTTGGGAGCTGATCGGGGTGGTGCTGAAGTAGCTGCCTTGAACCGGATTGACGGACTCGGCCTGGGCGCCGTGGGCGACCGGCACGAAGCGATCGTCGCACCAGATGCCGTGGGTGGGATCGATGCCTTTCCAACCGGCGCCGGGAAGGAAGACCTCGGCCCAGGCGTGCATGGCGCCCACGGTGCGGTGGTCGTCGCCGTCGGGGGCGTGCAGGTAGCCGCTTACGAAGCGGGCGGCGAGACCGAGGGTGCGGCAGAGTTCGGTGAAAAGTACGGCGAAATCGCGGCAGGCGCCGGTGCCGAGCCGGAGGGTCACCAGCGAGGGTTGAATGCCGCGCTCATCGCGCCGCACATAGGTGAGGCGTTCGAAGATGAGCCGGCTGAAGGCGGAGAGCATCTCGACGGTGCCGCGGGGACGTTCGGCGAAGTTCTGATCGATCCAGGCCTTCAGTTCGCGTTGGGTGTCGTTGAAGGGCGGCGCCAGGTAGGGACCCAGGGCAAACTGGAGCACCGGCTCGTAGGAGAAGGGCGAGGTTGCGGCGTAGTCCTTGAGCACGAAGTCGAACGGGTTGGTCTCGAAGGTCTCAACCTGGGCGCGGGTGCGAATACGGAGATGGTCGGTGAGTTCGGGGAAATGGGCCGTCCAGATCTCGTTGTCGAGAGGATCGGCGGTGCGCGAAAGGTGCGGCGCGGGATCGATCGAGACTTCGAAGTGGCGAAGCCGTTGCCGGGAGTTTTCGCGGGGACGCAGGTAGAGCAGGTGGGAGGACAGCGAAACGGGCTTGGCGTAGCGATAGCGGGTTTCGTGGGTGATGCGGAGATTCATGGGAGGCGGCTGGCGGCGGCGGCCGGAAGCGGAAAGGCGGAAACAGGGAATCGCGGTGAAGCGGCGGTGTCGGTGATGCGGGGAGGTTAGCAGGGAGCGCGCCGGGCGATCAGGTTTCGGCGGCGGCGGTGCGGAGATCGGCGACGAACGACGTGATGTCTTCGTCGCGTGTGTCCCAGTTGCACATGAGCCGATAGCGTTCGGGACCGAGGAAGTTGTGAAAGCGCCAGCCGCGGGCGTGCATGCGGGCGGCGAGGGACGGCGGCAGGTCGGCGAACAAGGCATTGACCTCCGGTTCGAGGAAGAGTTCGACGCCGGGAATGTCGCGCACGGCGTCGGCGAGGCGGCGCGTCATGGTGTTGGCGTGGCGGGCGTGGTGCAGCCACACCTCGTTTTCGAGTACGCCCACCCATTGGCTGCTGAGAAAGCGCATCTTGGAGGCGAGTTGGCCGGCCTGCTTGCAGCGATAGTCGAACTCGCGGGCGAGTTCCGGGCGGAAGAAGACGACGGCCTCGGAGGTGTTCATGCCGTTTTTCGTGCCCCCGAAGCACAGCACGTCGACGCCGGCGCGCCAGGTGAAGTCGGCCGGGGCGGCGCCCTCCCGGTCGCGGAGCGCGGCGGCGGCGTTGGCGAAGCGGGCGCCGTCCATGTGCACGGCCAGCCCGCGGGCGCGGGCGAGGTCGCAGAGGGCGCGAATCTCGGTGGTGGAGTAGACGGTGCCGAACTCGGTCGACTGCGTGAGTGAAAGCACGCGGGGTTTGGGGTAATGAATATCGGTGCGCTTGGTGAGCACGCGTTCGACCGCCGCGGGATCGAGTTTCCCGTAGGGGCCGCCGGCGGTGAGGATCTTGGTGCCGTTGGAAAAGAACTCCGGCGCGCCGCATTCGTCGGTCTCGACGTGGGCGACCTCATGGCAGACGACGCTGTGGTAACTCTGGCAAAGGGAAGCGAGGGCAAGGGAGTTGGCGGCGGTGCCGTTGAACACGAAGAAGATCTCGGCGTCGGGCTTTTCGAAGACGCCGCGGATGAGATCGCAGGCGCGGCGGGTCCAGTCGTCCTCGCCGTAGGAGGGGACACGGCCCTGATTGGCGGCGCCGAGGGCGGTCCAGGCTTCGGGGCAGATGCCGGAGGTGTTGTCGCTGGCAAAATGATGATGGGTGGCGGCGGTCATGACAGGGAGGACGGAGGACGGCACCTTGCCCGCAAGCGCGGCCGGACGAAAGCCGAAGATTTTTCGGGTTTGGCAATCGCCGATGCGCCGGGTTGCCTGCGTTACGATGCCGCCGTCGTCCGCTCCTGTCACTGCCCCGAACTCCGAGCCCAATCTTTACCTGGTGGGCTTCATGGGCACGGGCAAGACCACCATCGGTCGTTCGGTCGCGCAGCGGCTCAAATACCGGCTCCTCGACAGTGACCACGAGATCGAGCGTCAGGAGGGGAAGTCGATCCCCGAGATCTTTGCCCAGGAGGGGCAAGCGCACTTCCGGCAACTGGAACGGGCCTTCATCGAAACCGGTCACCCGACGGAGCGTTGCGTGGTGGCCTGCGGAGGGGGGCTGGTGGTGCAGCCCGGGATGCTCGACCTGCTCAAATCGCGGGGGGTCCTGGTTTGTCTGCACGCCTCGCTCGAGACGATCCTCAAACGCACGTCGGCCAACCGCAACCGGCCGCTGCTCGACGTGGAGGATCCGATGGAACGCATTCGCGCGCTCTACCAGGAACGCGAACCGGTCTACAAGCGGGCGGGCGCGGTGATATTGACCGACCACCGGCCGACGAGTGACATCGTGGCCCACGTGATGCGGGTGTATCGTCGCGAGGTCGCCGAGCGGGCCCGGGCGTCGACGCGTCATGGGGCGTGATCGCGAGGTGTTGCGCGCCCGGCTGCGGGCGTTGGGATTCGACGTCGTGCGGTTCGCGCGGGTCCCGGCCGAGGCCGGCCACAGCCCGGGCGGCGAGGCGTTTCTGCGCTGGCTGGAGGCGGGCCATCAGGCGGACATGGCCTGGCTGGAGCGATCCCGCCAAAAGCGGCTGGACGTCACGCAAGTGGTGGAAGGCGCGCACACGCTGGTGATGCTGGGAGTGAACTATGGGGCGAGGGGCGAGGGGCGCGGGGGCCGGGGCGCGGGAGAAGGCGTGTGGGCGCGGTATGCGTTGCACGACGATTATCACGACACGATCAAGCCGGGACTGGTGGCGGCCGGGCGTGAGCTGGAGACGTGGGCGGAGATCGGCCCGCAGGACTACCGTTACTATGTCGATACGGGCCCGGTCCTGGAGCGCGCGTGGGCGGCGCGAGCCGGGGTGGGCTTCACGGGCAAGAACGCGATGCTGATCTCGCGGGATTTCGGCAACTGGCTGTTTCTGGCGGCGATCGTGGTGCGCGCCGAAATCGAGGCCGACGAGCCGACCAGCCGCGCGATCGACAGTCGGCCGGTTGGCACCTTGTGCGGAAGTTGTACGCGCTGCCTCGACGCCTGTCCGACGGCGGCGCTGCGCGCCCCGGGGGTGCTCGATGCCCGGCGCTGCATTTCCTATCAGACGATCGAGAACCGTGGAATCATTCCCCGGGACCTGCGTCGGGGAATCGGCGACCGGCTGTATGGTTGTGACATCTGCGCCGAAGTGTGTCCCTGGAATCGTTTCGCGCAGGCGGCCGGGTCGCGCTTGTTGCAGCCGCGGCCGGAACTGGCTGCGCTGAGCCTGCGCGGGATCCTGGAGCTGACACCGGAGCGGTTTGCGGCCGTGTTCAAGGGCACGGCGGTGAAGCGGCTCAAATTGCGCGGTCTGCTGCGCAATGCCTGTATCGTGGCGGCGAATACGCAGGCCCGGGAGTGCCGGCCGCGGCTGAGGGTGCTGGCGGCGGAGCACGCGGAGCCGATGGTGCGGGCGCACGCGGTGTGGGCCTTGCGGGAACTGGGCGAAGATCCCGCCGGGCTGGCCGGCCTGCGGGCGCAGGAGACCGTCGGCGAAGTCCTGGCGGAGTACGAGGCCTAAGCCGACCGCCGGCGTCAGGCAAACTTGGCGCGCATGGCCTCCCGGAAGGCGGGCGGAGGACGGGTGGGCAGGCCCTCGGCGTCGACGAAGGCGTGAGTGGTGTGCGCCGTGGCCAGCAGGTCGTCACCGCGGCGGACCTCGTATTCGATCTTCATGCGCACCCCCGGACAGTCGCGGATGATGGTGTGGATCGTGACCTCGTCGTCATAGCGGGCCGGGCGCAGGTATTTGACCGAAAGGTCCAGCACCGGAAGGTGGTAGCCGGCGCGATCGAGATCGCGGTAGTTGAACCCGTGCTCCCGCAGCAGGGTGGTGCGACCCACCTCGAGCCAGGGGAGGTAACTGCCGTGATAGACGACCGCCATGGCGTCGGTCTCGGCATAGCGAACGCGAATTGTGGTGCGGGCTTCGAGCATGGCAGACGGCAGCGAACCGGAAGTTCGCCGCGGCTCAAGCGTCGACCAGGGCCTCGCCGAAAAGGACCCGCGCGGAATGGGTCCAATTGTTGCGCCGGGCCCAGTTCCAGCCGGCCTGGCCGAGACGCTCGCGCAGCTCGCGGTCGCTGATGAGCTTTTCGAAGGCGGCGGTGAGTTGGGCAGGGTGGTGGGGCGGCACGAGCAGACCGGTTACGCCGTCGGCCACGGCCTCGGCGACGCCGCCCACCGCATGGGCGACGACGGGCAGGCCATGGGCGGCGGCCTCCAGATACACCAAGCCGAAGCCTTCGACGCTGTTGCCGAAGTCGATGCTGGTCATGCCGAAGATGTCGGCGCGGTCGTAAATGCGGCTCAGTTCGTTGTCGGGAATGTCGCCAAAAAAGCGCACCGGAAAATCGGAACTCGCGGCGGCCGCGCGCAGGGAGTGTTCGTAGGAGTCCTTGGTGGACGAGCCGACAAGCCAGTACTCGATCTGGGCGCGGAAGCGCGGGGCCAGGGCCTGAAGTGCCTGCAGCGTGATGAGCTGGCCCTTGCGCGGGTGCAGGCGGCCGACAGTGAGGATGACAATTTTGGGGTTGGGCGCGCTGGGGGGATGCTCGACGACTGCGAAATCCGAGCGCAGGGCGCCGGGAGTCAGGAGGATCTTGGGCGCCGATTCCGGGAAATGGGTGCGCAGGAGGTCGCGGGTGTAGCCGGACAGCACACTGATGCGGTTGGCGTAGCCGATGAGCCGGCGGGCGAGCGGGCGGATGAACGGGTTGCGGTAGAACTTCAGTACCTCCGAGCCGTGAAAGGTGAGCACCAGATGCTTGGGCCGGAAGGCGTTGAAGCGCTGCAGCAGCATGAGGGTGAGCATGGGACCGGGCTCAGGCAGGTAGACGGTCGCGCGACGCAGCTCGCGGCGACGCAGGATGAGTTGCCAGGCGAGCTTGAGCTGGCAGCTCAGGTCGTGGGTACCCTTGAGCGGCATGCGCTGCACCCGGAAGGGCCACTGCGGAGCCTCCAGGACGGCGGGGGCCTCCTGCGCCCAAACCTCGACATCCAGGCCCAGATCGGCCGAGGCCTTGGCCATCTCCTCGGTGAAGGTCGCGATGCCCCCGCGCTTCGGGTAGAACTCATGGGTGATGAGGAAAAGCGTCTGGGAGGACAGAGACTTGAAGGCGTTGGTCGACATCAGATTAGCGGCTCCGACGGGAGGCGCCGTGCGTGTATGAAAGCTGCTTGTGGCGGGAAGTGGGAGGGAACGCAACTGATGCTTGCGGCAAAAATAGCGTGGCAACCGGTATGATTTCATCCCCGTCACATCCTAACGTTTGAGTGACAAATACGTTCCGGGCCCTCGGGTCCGCCCCTCTCTGTGGGGTCCGAAGAATAGCGTTTACATTCAAAATACCGAAACCTAACTACCCGAAATCATGCCTAAAGGAGACCTCGATGGTCAGGAGGGCCAGGCGGCCCCGGAGACGGCGCTCAAGCCGTTCTCAGTAGAAGAAGAGTCTACGCTACGCGAATCGCTGAAGCGGTGTTCCCCCGCGACCATCGAGGCGGCGATTGCTTACCGCAAGACTCAGGAGGCCAGCCACTTGCCTGCCGTGATCATCGGGGTGATCGAGCGCTTCGTGGAGCCCGACCTGCGGGCCAAGCTCAAGGAGGCGGACGACGAACTGCGCCTCGTCGAGGACCTCGGCATCGACTCGCTGACGATGATGGAAATCGTCATCCTGGTGGAGGATGTGCTGCAGATGCAGATCAACAATGAGGATCTGCGCAACCTGCGCACCGTGGGTGACATCAAGATCTTTATCGACTGCAAGGTGCGCGGTTTGCCGCCGCCGAAGCCGACGAAGTTCCTGCCGATCGAGCAGATCGTGTCGGTCATGCCCATCCAGGCACCCTTCCTTTTCCTCAACGAGGCGTCGATCGTGGGCAACGGTGCCCAGGGCAAGTATAAGATCACGGGGCAGGAGTTCTTCCTGCAGGGCCACTTCAAGGACAATCCGGTCATGCCGGCCTCGCTCATGCTCGAGGCGCTGGGCCAGCTTGCGGTGCTCTATCTGCTGGAAGGCGGCACCTCGTCCGATGAGGGCAAGGCCGTCGATCCTTCGAAGATTTTCTTCACGTCCTGCGAAGGCGTGCGTTGCCATCGCATCTGCCGCCCGGGCGATCTGCTTTCGCTCACGGTCAAGCCGAAGCGCACCAAGATGCCGCTGGCGACCTTCGAAGGCTCCATCCGGGTGGGGCAGGAAAAGGCGGCGATGGCCGAGGAAATCACGCTCACCTTTGCCTATGCCGACACGAAGGCGGTGCCCGCGGGGAAGAAGACTCCCGGCGCGGCCAAGCGCCCTCTGGAGGGCAAGCAGGACGACGATCTGCGGCCGCCGGTCGCCGCGGCGGTCAACGCCTGACGGCCGACCCGACCCCAGTTTGGGTATTCCGCCGCGGTTGACCCGCGGGGATCGGTCTCCTTAGCTCGGACTTCGCTGCTTCCGCAATCGACCCAGCCCCGGCGCCAGGCTCCGGGGCCGTTCGTTTTCCGAAGCAAGCGAGCACAGCGAAGAAATCATGGCGAAAGTTTATCTCACCGGACTGGGTGTCATCACGAGCATCGGCAACGATACGAGCGAAGTTTCGCGCAGCCTGCGCGAGTTGCGACACGGGGTGGTGAGTTACCCGCCCTTCGCCGCAGCTGATATCCCGGTCAAAGTGGCCGCGCCCGTGCAGGGCTTCGACACCACGTCGCTCGATCCGGAGGACTGGACCTATCCGGAGCGCTACCGGGTACGTCGCGAATTCCTGCGCAGCATGGGGCCGCACGGCCTTTACAGCTTTTGTGCAATGCACCAGGCGATCGCCGATGCCGCGCTGGCGCCGGAGGACGTTTCGAATGAGGACACCGGCCTGTTCGGCGCCTCGGCAGGCTCACCCAATTTCCTGAGCTACTACGTCCACAAGATGCACAACGAGGGTGTCATGCGCTGCTCGCCCCTCGGGATCGTCGCATCGATCTCCGGCACCGTGCAGTTCAACCTCGTGGCCCATTTCAAAATCAAGGGCGCGTCGACCGGCTTTGCCTCGGCCTGCGCCTCATCGTCGCATGCGATCGGATACGCCTACGACGAGATCCTGCTGGGCCGCCAGAAACGCATGTTCGTGGTCGGAGCCGAAGACGGTAACGTCGAGACGATCCTGCCCTTCGCCGGCATGCGCGCCCTCTCGCTCAATCCGGATCCGGACACCGCCTCGCGCCCCTTCGATCGCGCGCGCGACGGGTTTGTGGGCACCGGGGGAGCCAGCGTGATCGTGCTGGAGAGCGAGGACGAGGTCATGCGCCGCGGGGTGGTACCGTATTGTGAAGTCGCCGGTTGGGGCCAGGCCTCCGATGGTCACAACGTGGCCATTTCGCACCCGGAGGGCACCGGCCTGGCCAATGCCTTGCGGCGCGCGCTGCGACACTCGGGCGTCGCGCCCGAGGCGGTCGACTACATCAACGCGCACGCCACTTCGACGCCGATCGGCGACATTTCCGAGGGCAAGGCCATCCGCACCGTCTTCGGGCCGTCGGGCGCCCGTCCGGCGATCAGCTCGACGAAGGCGCTCACCGGTCACGGTCTTTCGCTGGCGGGCGCCATGGAGACGAGTTTCTGCGCGCTCGCCCTGCGCGAGGGCTTTATCCCGGGTTCGGCACACATCACCCACCTCGACCCCGAGGTCGCCGACCTCAACATCCTGCGGGAAACCGTCGCGGAGCGGCCGCAAGTGGTGATCAACAACAGCAGCGGCTTCGGCGGTGCCAACGTGGCGCTCGTGCTGCGGGCCGTGCCCTCGGCAGACTGAGCGGCCGCTACCCTTCGCTGCCACCATGCCGGCCTTCGTGCCCCAGACCCTGTTCGTCACCGGCGCCTCGGCCGGGATCGGTCAGGCCATTGCCCGCCGGGCTCTGGCCGACGGCTGCAGCGTATGGGGGACCGCCCGCGATGCCGCTCGTTTGGGCGAGCTGCGGCAGCGCGCCGGGTTTCATCCGGTGGTGCTCGACCTGGCGGATGAGGAGGCGTCGTTGCGCGCCTACCGGGAAGCAGCGGCGGAGGCGGGGGGATTCGACGTGGTGGTCAACAACGCCGGCTACGGCCTGTTCGCGCCCTTCGACGCGGTCGATTTTGCGGTGTGGCGAGCACAGATCGACGCGATGCTCGTGCATACGGCAGCCTTGGTGCACGCGCAGCTCGCCGACCTGGGCCAGCGCCCGAGCGGCGGAGTCCTGGTCAACACCGCCTCGCTCGCGACGGAATTTCCGCTGCCCTTTATGAGCGCCTACAACATCGCCAAGGCCGGCCTGAGTGCCTTGAGCGAGAGTTTGCTGGTTGAAACGCGCGGCACGCCGGTCAGCGTCATCGATTTTCGGCCCGGCGATTTCCGTACGGGCTTCAACCAGTCCATGCAACGACCCGCCATCGCGACCGCCTCGCGCTCGACCGCCGCCGATTTGACGACGGCGTGGCGCGCCCTCGAGGGCCATCTTCATGCCGCACCGCCGCCCGATCGGGCCGCCGACCAGTTGTGGCGGGCGGTGCGAGGCCGCCACCGGGGGCGGTTACGGGCCGGAGGCGTTTTCCAGACTGTGCTCGCGCCTCTTTTTGAACGCCTGGTGCCGCTAGCATGGGCCCGCGCCGTGCGGTGGCGCTATTTCGGACTTCGCTGATTCGTGGCGCGCCAACTTCGGATCCTTGTTCTCACCTCCAGCACCGGCGGCGGTCACGACGCCCGGGCGAAGGCGTTCGCGGAATGGTGTTTTGCGCTCTATCGCCACCAGGTCGACGTGCGCATCGAGCAGATGCTGGAGAAATCCTCGGTGGTGAATCGCACGGGCGTGAGTTTCTACAACTGGATCCAGGTGAAGATTCCCTGGCTGCACAACGCCTTCTTCGCCTTCGTCGAGTTGCTGAGCATTCTCAATCGGCGCAGTGTGGCGATTGGGCGCGGTTACTATCGCGACGTCCTGCTGGATTACCGGCCCCACCTCGTGCTCAGCGTGCACGACTGCCTCAACCGCGGTTATTTCCAGTTCGCGCGCAAGCTGCTGGGGACCGACCAGGTGCGGTGTGCGACCTATTGCGGTGAGTTCTCCGGCGGCTGGGGCTACAGCCGCAACTGGATCGAGCCCTCCGTCGATCTCTACATTTCGCGCACGCCCACCGCGCGGGACTATGCAGTCAAAAACGGGGTTCCGCCCGAACGCGCGATCGTACGCGGGCATCTCATGCGACCCGCTGCCTCCCACCTGCGTTTCGATGCGGCGCAACGGGCCCGTTACCGGGTGAAGCAACTCGGACTGCAGGCCGACCGCTTCACCGTCTTCCTCGCCACCGGCACCAACGGCGCCAACAACCACCTGGCGCTGCTGGAGGCGCTGCGCCGTCATGCCGACAAGCTGCAGGTCATCGTCGTCTGCGGGCGCAATCAGGAATCCTACAACCAGCTCGCCCACTGGCGCACCACGCACGCCGAACTCGCGCTCTACCTGGAAGGTTATTCCGAGGTGATGCACGAACTGATCATGGCAGCGGACGTGATCGTCACCCGCGGCGGCACCACCACCTGCGCCAAGGCCCTGCACTACGGCTGCCCGATCGTGTTCAATGCCTTCGGCGGCATCATGCCGCAGGAAAAGCTCACCTGGAAATTTTTTCGCAACGGCGCCGGCTCGCGGAAGATCGAATCGTCGGAGGACTTCGCGGAGATCATCGACGAGTGGATGCTCCACTCGCAGGCCTTCGACAACTACCGGCGCGATTTTCGGTCGCTGCAGTATCCGGACGATCAGGCGCTGCTCATCGCCGACCTGGTGGGTCTGGCCGAGCAGGCTGCGGGCTGGCGGGCCGAGCGGCACGACATTCCCGGCGGAGTCGGAACCCGGGCAATCTTACAGGAGGGCGCAGAGGAAGCGGAGCCGTCAGCCTGAGGTTTCTTGAAAGGCAGAGGAGAAAACGATGCGTCTGCCTGCTGGCTTTGTTCTCTTGGTTGCCTTCTGTAAAAGTCCAGCGTTGGAGTGACTCTGCTTCCTCTGCGCTCTCCTGTAAAATTTTCTCATCCTGTTTGGAGCAGCCAAATCACCAAAGTCGCACCGTGCCGCCGTCGACGCCGATCAAGCTCGC
Organism: uncultured Opitutus sp.; assembly: GCA_965652375.1. Taxonomy (GTDB): domain Bacteria; phylum Verrucomicrobiota; class Verrucomicrobiia; order Opitutales; family Opitutaceae; genus Actomonas. The sequence continues at coordinate 118,727 of CBFGUO010000002.1, read as the reverse complement.
CTACCTTTTCACGACGTTCCCCCAATCGACCGAGACGTTTCTGCAACGCGAGGTGCTGGCCATGCAGGCGCGGGGACTCGAGCTGCGCGTGTATTCACTTTTTGGAGGCGGCGGTGATTTTAACGGCATCGCGGTACGGCGCTTCTCCATGTGGCGACTGTTTGAGCTGCTCTGGATCATTCCCTGGGTGGCGGCGACGCGGTGGGACGTGTTCGGCATCCTGTGGAATGGGCTGTGGACCCGTCGCGCCCCGAGCTGGCTCAACTTCTGGGAAAACATGCTGGGGGCCGGGTTCGCCGGCGTATTCCAGTGGGAGTTTCGCCGCGATCCGCCCGATCTCATTCACGCAGCCTGGGGCGGGGCGCCCGCCACCGGCGCCTGGATCCTGCACCGGCTCAACGGCCATCGCTTCAGTGCGGCCGCCCACGCCTACGACATCTACGAACACGGCGGCGACTGGTGGCTCGACGAGAAGTTGGCCGATGCGCGTTTCATCCACACCTCCACGGAGATGGGCCGGGCGTCGTTGATCGCCCGCGGTCACGACGCGGCCCGGGTGCGGCTGATCCGGCGCGGACTGGAGACCTTTCCGATCTGCAAACCGTTGCGCCCGGCGCGTTCGCCCCTGCGGCTGGTCTGCATCGCGCGGCTGGTACCGAAGAAGGGGTTGGACCATCAACTGCGCATTTACGCCGCGCTGCGGGACGCCGGAGTGGCTTTCGAGGCGCGCATCGTCGGCGAGGGGCCGGAGCGCGTCCGTATCGAAGCCCTGCGACGTGAGCTGGGACTGGATGGGATGGTCACGCTTACCGGGCACCTGGCGCAACCCGAGGTGTGGTCGCAGCTCGCCCGGGCCGATTGCCTGCTCCACACCGGGGTGGTGGCGGCAAGTGGTGACCGCGATGGTTTGCCCAATGTCATTCCCGAGGCCATGGCCGCAGGCGTCGTGGTGCTCACCACCCCGCACGCCGCGACGACCGAGGCGATCAGTGCGGGCGAGACCGGCTTCGTCTGCCGCGAGGATGCGCCGGCCGAGTGGGTGGAGGCGCTGCGACGGGTGGCGACGGACGATGCCTTGGCGGAGCGGCTGCGCCGGGCGGCGCGGCGCTGGACGGAGGCCCATTTCGACGCCCATAGAAACGCAGCGGTGTTGCACGCCTGTTTTGAGGAAGCGGTGTCCGGACCATGATCTACTTCGACATCACCAAATCAGGCAAAGCGCGCCACGCCTCGGGATTGATGCGGGTGAATCGCCGCCTGCAGGAAGAACTGGGGGCGGCCGCCCGGCCGGTCGCGTGGGGGAAGGATGCGCCGGCCTGGTCGGAGAACGATTGGTACTTCACGACCGAAACCTTCGACGAGACGCAGCGCGCGGGGTTCGGCGGGTTCTTGGCGAATCCGCCCTGCCGTTTGGCGGCGTTGTTTCCGGACGCGATTCCGTTGCACCTGCCGCACGTGACCTGGCCGCATTCGGTGGCGCGACATCCGCGTTACATGTCGGCGCTGGCGAGCTTCGATCACGTCTTTGCGATTTCCGAGGCGGTAAGGCGGGACCTGATCGGTTTCTGGCGCTGGCAGGGACGACCGGTCCGGGCGGAAGTGAGTGTGCTGCCGTTGGGCGCGGACTTTGACGGCGCGGTGCGGCATCCGCGACGGGAGGCCGTGCCCCCGCCGGTGCTGCTCTGTGTGGGCATTATCGAGCCGCGCAAGAACCAGGGATTCCTGATCGACGTGGCGGAGCAGTTGCGGGCGCGCGGCGTGGAGTTCGAGCTGCACATGGTGGGCCGGGTGAATCCGCATTTTGGCGGGCCGATCGCAGGACGGATCAAAGAGGCGGCCGCGTCGGGACTGCCCGTGCAGTTTCACGAAGCGGCTTCCGATGACGTGCTGGCCGGGCTGCTGGCGCGCACGCGGGCGATCGTGTTTCCGACGATTGCGGAAGGCTGCGGGCTGCCGGTTCTGGAGGCGTTATGGCGAGGGTTGCCCTGCGTGTGTACGGACCTGCCGGTGCTGCGGGAGAACACCGCGGGTGGCGGTTGCGTGGTGCTGCCGAAAAACGAGACGGCGGCGTGGACGGCGGGGCTCGCGCGGGTTCTCACCGACGACGCGCATTGGCGGGAGCTGGCGGATCGGGCGGCGGAGCGGCCCCTGCCGACCTGGGCTGAAGCGGCGGCGGAGGTGCGGCGGGTGTTGCAGATGTAGGGCCGACATCAGTCGGCTCGTTGGCGGTCCCGCTTCTTCCGCAGCGGGCTACGCGGAACGGTCCCCCTCAGAGCTTTTTCACGGCGTAGGCCATGGCCTCGCCGATACGGTCGATCTGCTCGTCGGTATGCAGCGCGGAGATGGCGGTGCGGATGAGATCCTTGCCGGGAGGTACGGCGGGCGCGATCGACATGACGGTGAAGACGCCCTTGTCGAGCAGGGCCTTCCAGAAGCGATAGACGGCTTCGCGCGAGCCGAGAACGATGGGCACGGCCGGGGTTTCGCTGCCCCACATGTCGAGGCCGAGGGAGCGGAGAACTTCCTTGTAGCGGCGGGTGTTGCGCCAGAGCCGCTCGTGATGTTCGGGGTCGCTCTGCATCACGTCGAGCGCTGCGCTGGCGACCGCGGCCTGGGACGGGGAGACGGCCGCGCTGAAGATGGTCTGCTTCGAGTTGGTGCGCAGGTATTCGATCACGTCCTTGGAGGCGGCGATGAAACCGCCGGTGCTGGCGAGGGATTTGGACATGCTGCCGCAGATGATATCGACCTGGTCGTTGAGGCCGAAGTGATCGACCGTGCCGCGGCCTTCGTCGCCGAGCACGCCGAAGCCGTGGGCGTCGTCGACGACACTGAAGCAACCGAACTCCTCGCCGATGCCGATGATTTCCGGCATCTTGGCAATGTGGCCCTCCATGGAGTAGACGCCTTCGATCACCAGCATCTTGGCGCGGCGGGCGTCGAGACTGGAGACCACGTCGCGCAGATCCTCGGGGTTGTTGTGGGAAAAGCGCTCGACCGTGGCCATGGAGAGGCGGACACCGTCCCACAGGCAGGAATGGATGTTCTTGTCGGCCAGGATGACGTCACCCTTCTGGCCGAAAGCCGCGACGCTGGTGAGGCAGGAAAGGTAGCCGGCGGCGTGGATGTGACACGCTTCGCGATTGAGAAAGGCGGCGAGTTTCTCCTCGAGCTCCGTGTGGTAGCGGCGGGAACCGTTGGAGGAGCGGGCGCCGGTCGGGCTGGTGCCCCATTTCTCCATGGCCCGCTGGCCGGCCTCGATGACCTTGGGATGAAAGGACAGCCCGAGGTAGTCGTTGCTGGACAACATGATCATGTCCCGGCCGTTGAGCCGGACATCCGTGCCGTGTTGCGACTCCATCGCGAGATAGTAGGGCGCGTATTTGAGGCGCATCTTGGTCGCGTAATCGTCACGCGCGCGTTGGAGAATAGCCTTGGGGCTGCGCTTGAAAAACGTAAGAGCCATGCGAAGGAAGGACGCTACTCGGGCGGGAGCGCGGGGGGAAAGGTCAAATTGGTGGGCAGTGAAAGGGAATGGGCGGGCGGAACGTCGACGTTGCTGGGTTACCGGCGCTGCGGGAGACCGTCGATCCAGTCGAGCAACTCGGCGGCGTAGGCCGACCACGGGCGGGGGCGCCGGGCGCGGGCCGCCTGCGTGAGGGTGCTGAGCTGATCCGGTGAGCGCAGCAGGGACGACAGGGCGTCGGCCAAGGCCACGGGATCATCGGTCCGGGTGGTGAGGCAACCGCCGTCGCGGGCGGTTTCGGCGATGGCGCCGCGGTCGGAGCAGATGCAGGGCTTGCCGTGCAGGAGGCTTTCCCAGACCGGCAGTCCGAAGCCCTCCAGCAGTGAGGGATAGACGGTGAAGGCGCAGCGGTGAAAGGCGGCGGTAAGCTCGGTATCGGACAACCAGCCTCGATAGTGGAGCGGGCGTCCGGAGGCTTGCAGGCGCTGCAGGAGATCGTGGGCGGCGGCACCGGTTTCCCGTTGGAGGCCGCCGATGAGTTCGAGGTCGAAGTCGTGTCCGCCGGCCCACAGGCGTTCGGCGGCCTGCAGCAGGGTGAGATGATTTTTGCGTCCTTCGAGCGACCCGACGCAGAGGACGAGGGGACGGCCGGACGGGACCGCCGCGGCGGGACGATCGGTGGAGAGATGATCGGTTCCCAGCGGCAGGGCGATGACGGGCGGGTGGCAGTCCGCGCCGGCCCAGGCCCAGTAATCGAGCAGTGACTGGCGGGAGTCCTCCGACACGGCGGCGATGCCATCGAAGGCGCGCAACTCGTCGAGATAGGCCGGGAAGCGGCCGACGGTCGAAGGCGGCGAGAGTTCCGGGAGGCGCAGCGGGATGGCGTCGTGGAAAACGGCCACGCGCGGCGCGGCCACCTGCTTAAACAGGGCCGGCAGCGCGCCGGCCGTGCGGGTCGTGAAGATCTCCGGAAAGACGACGGCGCGCGGCCCGATGGGCAGGCCGGTGACGGCGGATCCGGCGAGGGAACGGCCGCGGCCCCGGCACCAGCCGCGGACCTGGGCGGAGAGCGGCCAGGAGGTCCCGCGTCGGCGGGCGGGAGCCGGTGGCGCGTCCAGCGAAGCCAGCTCCCAGGCCTGCAGGGGACGCCATTCGCGGGCGTGGGGATCGTGGGTGATGGCGGTGAGCGCAGTGGCGGCGCGGAGCGCGCGGCGCAGCTCCAAAGCGACCCGTTGCACGCCGGTCCGGGCGCGCGAGTGGCTCGTATGCGAGAGGTCGAGCAGGAGCATGGGCGGCAGGCGGAGGATGGCAGGAAGGGAGCGGACGGGTGCGAGCGGTTCAGCGATGTAACCAGTTACCCACTACTCATCGCCATTGCCCGCCACCTCCGTCACTCAGCGGTGCCAGACGTTGTATTTGAGGATGGCGTAAATGGCGCGGAATCCGTCGCGCCAGCCGATCTTTTTGCCCTCGGCGTAGGTGCGGCCGGCGTAGCTCACGCCGACCTCGTAGATGCGGCAGCCGAGGCGGGCGACCTTGGCTGTCAGTTCGGGCTCCACCCCGAAGCGGTTTTCCTCGACCTTCACCTGCTGCAGGATTTCGCGCCGGAAGAGTTTGTAGCAGCACTCCATGTCGGTGAGGTTCAGGTTGGTGAACATGTTGGAGACGAGGGTGAGGAACTGGTTGCCGAGCGAGTGCCAGAAGTAGAGCACCCGGTGCGGCGCGCCGCCCATGAAGCGGGAGCCGAACACCACATCGGCTTTGCCGTCGAGCAGTGGCTGCAGCAGGCGCGGGTAGTCCTGCGGGTCGTACTCGAGGTCGGCATCCTGAATGATGACATAATCGCCGGTGGCGGCTTCGAATCCGGTGCGCAGGGCCGCGCCTTTTCCCATGTTGACCGGTTGATGGATGACGCGGGCGACGAGCGGCGCGATCTGTTCGTCGAGCACCTGGCCGGTGCCGTCGGTCGAGCAGTCGTTGACGATGATGATCTCGGTCTCGATCTCGATGGGCGCGGCGCGGACGGCGGCGATGAGTTGGGCGACGGTGTCGCGCTCGTTGTAGCAGGGAATGACGATCGATAACGTGGGCATCGGAGGCGGCGGGCATTGAGGGGAATGCCGTCGGAACGTGCAATGCCGGAGGTGAGGGCGTGGATCTCGGGGACAGTGCTCGAGGCAAGAGGTAATGCTGATGTGTTTCCGGCGGTTGACGCGGTCGGTTTGCTCCTCCTGCGTAGGGGCCCTCATGCTGCAACGCCTTTGGTCATGGATCCATCGCCCCCTCGGCCCGGCCGGGGTGCGCCCGGGCCTGGTGTTGCTCTACCTGCTGGCGGGCGGATGGATCGTGGCGAAGATCAGCCAATACCATGTACCGCATTTTGGTTTCACGTACCTGATCGGCGTGGGCGAGGAACCGCCGCAGGGCATCGACTGGGTGGAGAATCGCGATGTGGTGGTGTTCCGTCATTTCCGTTCCCCGGGCTATGACGCGCAGTATTATGCGCAGATCGCGATCGACCCGGCGCTGCAGGATCCTGTGTTGGAGAAGTCGATCGACAATCTGCCTTACCGGGCGCGTCGCATCCTGATGCCGTGGCTGGCCTACGTGTTCGGCCTGGGTCAGCCGAACTGGGTTCTCAACGTGTTCTCGCTGCAGAACCTGGTCTGCTGGTTCCTGCTGGGGCTGCTTTTGCTGCGGTGGTTTCCGCCGGTCGATCTGGATCGGGCGGTCCGTTGGCTCGGGATCATGCTCTCGATCGGGGCGCTGTTCAGCGTGTTTGCGGCCCTGGTGGATGCGCCCAGCCTGCTTTTGCTGGCGCTGGGGTTGCGATGGATCGAGACGGGGCGCCCGTGGCGGGCGACCGCCGTTCTCGCGGTGGGCGGTCTGGCCAAGGAAACCAACCTGCTGGGCGCGGCGGGCCTGGCGCCGGCGGACTGGCGGTCTTGGCGCGGCTGGGGCATTGCGATCGTGCGCGGGCTGCTGGTGGCGCTGCCGTTTTTGATCTGGTTCGCAATCCTGCGTTGGCGTTTCGGGGATACCGGCGGCGGCTTGGCTGGCGTGAGGAATTTTTCGCTGCCGTTCGTGGCATTCGGCGAGCGCTGGGTCGAGCTGGTGACCGCCGTCTTTGATGGCAGCGTGGCCTGGAAATACCTCGGCGGCAGTCTGGCGACGCACATCAGTGTGACGGTGCAGGCAATCTTCCTGCTGGTTTTCTGGCGCTGGAGCAGCGCGGCCTGGCGGATGACGGTTCCGTTTGCGGTCCTGGCCTTCGTGCTGGGCACGGCGGTTTGGGAAGGCCACCCCGGTGCGTCCAGCCGCGTGCTGTTGCCGTTGCTGTTTGGCTTCAATCTGCTGCTGCCGCGGGGCCGGCGTTGGTGGACCCTGCTGTTGCTCGGTAATCTGACGATGTTCTTCGGCCCGCTCTCGCTCGAACCTCGTACGCGCGAGATTCACACCGTGCTGATCACCAATCGTGCCGAGGTGGCGATGCAGGAAGCGCGCGATCACGACCTGAGCGTGGAGTTTCCGCGCCCGTGGCATCGTGCCGAAAGCGACGGTGATCGGCAGTGGCGTTGGTCGGAAGGCGACGCGCCCATTGTGTTGGACAACCCGTATGCCGTGCCGTTGGAGGTGGAGATCCGCGGGCAATGGGCCGCGCATTCCGAGCGCATGGGGCAGCTCAAACAGGGGAATACGGTGCTGTGGCAGGAACACCTGACGCGGGAGCCATCGGACTGGCGCGTGACCGGCGTCGTGCTGGCGCCGGGCCGCAACGAATTGTGGATCACCTCCGACCGCCCGCCGGCGAAGACCAATCCCGCGGACTCGCGGGCCTTGTCGGTGCGTCTGCTCCGCTTTGCGGTCAAGGGCCGGCTGGTGAGCGGCGAATGAAGCCGGCGGCGTTCAACGGACTTCGGCCAGGTAGATCACGCTGATGCAGCCATCCTGTTCGGTCTGCCGCCGGGTGGAGACGAGTTCGGCTCCGGCCGCATCGAGCAGGGTGCGCACACGCTCCTCGGGCAGCGTGTTCATGTGCATGGTGTCACCGATGCCGGTGAAGCGGCGGAACCAGCGACCGGTCCAGCGCTTGAGGCGCGTGTAGAGGGTGGGTGGATACCAGGACCATTTTTTCACCTCCGGTGCCGCGTTGGGCGCGAAGCTGGGCAGTTGAAAATAGATGAGACCGCCCGAGCGAGTGACCCGCACGAATTCGCGGAGATACACCTCGATGAGGGGCGGCGGAATGTGCTGCAGGGTGATGAGGCTGAAGACCAGGTCGAAAGCGGCGTTCGGGAAGTCCTGCAGGTCGCTGCGCGGGTTGTGTACGTAGCGCAGGCTGTCTTCGGCGTCGGCGGGTTTGTGGCGTTCGGCCAGCTCGATCATGCGCTGGGCGACATCGACGCCGGTCGCGGTCGCAAATGAGCGGGCGAGCGCGCGGGTGAGGCGACCCACGCCGCAGCCGAAGTCGAGCGCGGAACCCCGCTTGAAACCCGGACGATGCTGTTCGATCTCGGCGAGGCAGGCCTCCACCTCGGTGATGCCCGTTTGGAAAAACTCCTCCACCTGCCAACGGTTGCCGGCTTTGTCGGGGGTGGTGAGCACCGCCCAGAACGGATCCTCCTTGGCGAGGCGTTCCCAGACCATGCGCAGTCTAAGGATGTTCATAGCGCGCGAATGATCAATCCGGCCACAGCCGCATGGCGTCCAGGCGGCGGGCGTAGCGGGCGCCGATCACCGCGGGCGAAAAGCGTTCGCGGATGGTGCGGGCGGCATTGGCGCCGAGGCGGGCGCGGAGGTCGGGATCGGCGGCGAGGCGGCGCATGGCCTCGGCGGCGGCGGGCACGCGCGGGTTGGCCCAGATCTGACCCTTGGCGTAGGGTCCGTGCGTTTCGGTGAGCTCGATGAGGTCGACCGGAACCGGGCAGCCGTTGTGTGCGTCGACGAACTCGGCGGTGGCCGACCAGTCGGTGCTGATCACCGGTTTGCCGAGATACATGGTTTCGGCGACCGCGAGGCCGAAGCCCTCGGAGCGGTGCAGCGAGACGAAAACGTCACAGGCGGCCTCGAGGGCGTGCACGTCTTCGCGCGAAAGCGTTTCGGTGATGAGCGTGGTGTGGGTGAGGCCGGCGAGGGATTTCTGCAGGCGGGCAAAGGTCTCGGGATTGCGCTCGGGGTTCTGCGTCTTGATCACCAGGTGCACGCCGGTCTCGTCGGGAAAGGCCTGGCGATAGGCTTCGATGACGGCGTGCGGATTCTTGCGCTCCTGGTAGGAGTTGAGGTCGTAGAGAAAGAGAAAGGTCGTGCGATCGGTGGGCAGGCCGAAGCGGGGGCGCTGGTCGCCCGTGGGCAGGGCGAAGGCGATGGCGTGCGGCATGACATGGACCGGCAAGGGTGTCTTGGCGGCGATGGCGTCGCGGCAGAACGCCGAAGGCGTCCAGATCTCGTCGTAGAACTCGCAGGCGGCCACCCACTCGTCGGGAAACTCGGGCAGTTCCCAGGCCCAATAGGCGACGTTGTAGCGCTCGCGGCGGAAGCTGTCGCCATGGTGATGATCGATGTCGCGGGAGACCGGCGGGTCGATGTGGAAGACGTTTACGCGGTACGGATTGGTCTTCTGCAGCTGCGCGGCAAAGGTGTCGTCACCCATGCGGTTGAGGCAGGGCAGTTTCATGTCGACGAAGGCATGGGCGAGTCCGGCGGCCGCGGTGGCGCGAGCCATGCAGCGGGCGCTCTCACCGATGCCGAGTTCGGCGCGGAACCAGCCGACGACGTTGAGGCCGATCGGATAGTCCTTGGTCTGGCGGCGGTTGATACGCAGCGGGCGGCGCTTGCTGAAGTCGAAGACGATCTGGTCGTCGGCGAGGATCTGGGAGATGCGCACGCGGCGGTTCTTCAGCTGCGGGCGATGCGCTTCGAGGACGCGACGCCAGGCGGCGGGCAGCGGCAGGCCCCGGGTGACGCGACCGAGCCAGGCAAGGAGGTTTTCGCGGCCGGTGCCGATGAGTTCGGCGGTGAACTCGACCGGCTCATCGGTGACCACGAGGGGACGGTCGACGCCGATGTTGAAGTGGCCTTCGGGCAGGGGGAAGTGGGTGCCGGCGGGCTGGCCGTTGACCTTGAGGCGCAAGCCGAGGGAGCCCTGGGTTTCCGGTCGGTCGTGGGTGGGCGGCAGGACGAAACCGTTGAGAAAGATGTTCTTCTCCACCGTGCCCGGAGGAAGGCGCAGGTGGAACGACTCGCGGAGGGCGCGCGTTTCGTGCTGCAGGCTGTCTTCGCGGAGGCCCTGGAGCACGTAGTCGGCGGCGTCTTCGGACGCAGGTGGGCGTGGCAGGCCGAGCACGCGGCGCCAGTGCAGTTCCTCGTAGAAAATGGCGCTGCCGATCTCGAGCCAGGCGACGCGCGGCGTGCGATTGGTCAGGCCGAGGCGGTAGGCGAGGGCGGCGCCGGCGGTGCGCAGCGGCACGCTGGAGCGATCGGCACGCCAGCGGGCGAGTTTCTGGCGAGCCCAGTCTGGCGCGCAGAGGTTGATGATCTGGCCGCGCCAATGGCCGAAGAGGTTGCGACTGTTGGCTTCGTCATGCGGGCGGGCGGTGCCGCGGGAAGCGCTGACGTGGTGGCGCACGACGCTGTTGAGGCACACGCCGATGCGATAGCCGCGTTGCAGCTGCTCGAGGCACAGGTCGACATCCTCGCCGCCGTTGCGGTAGGAAACGCGGAAGCCCGGTTGGGCCGGAATGATGCCGTCGGGCCGCGGCGCCATGAACAGCTCGCGGCGCACGAGGCAGCAGGCGGCGGTGACGGCGGGAACGTAGCGCAGGGGGCGGCGGGCGATGGAGGCGGGCGACGGGAGTTCCTGAATGTGCTCGAGCTTGGCGTTGGCGCAGAAACGGATGCCGGCGTGGTCGACGGAGTCGTCGTCGACTCGGCGTTGCACGTTGCCGACGATGGCGAGCGAGGGATCCTGATCGAGGGCGGTGAGCATGGGCTCCAGCCAGCCGGGGAGAAACTCGAGGTCGCTGTTGATCAGGGCGAGATAGTCGCCGCGGGCGCGATGGGCGCCACGGTTGTTGGAGTCGGCGTAGCCGCAGTTCACCTCGTTGAGGAGAATCTGGATCGCGGGATCATCGGCGAGGGAGGCGAGCCAGTCGCGGGTGCCATCGGTACTGCAGTCATCGACAAAAATGATCTCGTGCGCGAGCCCGGCCGGCACGGTCTCGCGCAGCGTGCGCAAGCAGGCTTGGGTGAGCGCGAGGCCGTTGTAGAGCGGAATGATGAACGAGACCTTCATGTCACTCAGGAGGGCAGCGCGACGATTCTCAGACCCAGAAAAATCACCGCCAGGCGACGGGGATCCCGATCGGAGGTGATCGCCGCGGAGTAGTGCAGGTTTATCCGGTGAGGCCCGGCTTCGAGGCGCAGGGGACAGTTAATCCGTTCCAGCTGGTTCACACGTTCGAACTGATGCGTTGCGACCGCGTGGCCGTCGACCTCGATCGTCAGGGTCTGATCGTCCGAGTAGGTGAGCGCCACGGCCTGAAGCTCGCAGGTGCCGCGGAGAGCCGCGTCGATGTCGAGGGTTGTGGCGGGTTGCAGACCCCAATGGAAAGTGGGCAGGAACGCCTCCGGGCAAGGCCCTTCGAGGGCCTCCCAGCCGCTGATTGGCGTGAATCCGCTGAAGCGAACGGCGGCCGGCGCTTCGAGGGGAAGACGGGGAGAGGCAGCGGGCAGCGGACGAAGGACGGAAGGACTGCGCTCGGGCGGGAGCGCGCCGTCGACGAGCCGGCCGTGGCTTTCGGCCAAACGCTCGAGAAAGGGCAGCAGGGCGCGAATAACGCGGTGTCCGCCGGCCGACCGAGCCTCGGTGCGGGTAAGCGGACTGCCGTGATAGGGGATCGGCTGGTGTCGCAGACGTGCCGCGGCCACCTGGAGCAGGTCGAAGAAGAAGGCCGGGTTTTCGGCCAGCAGTTGGAAACCCAGTCGATAATGCAGGTCGAGTCCCTCGTGGGCTCGTCCCCGGCTGAGCTTCTGCAGCTCGGCCAGGACGATGCGCAAGGCCTGCTGTTCCGGTGAACGCTGGGCGAGATGGGCCAGGAAAAAGGCGTCGGGCAGCGAGTGGGCGGCGAGGGGAACGTCGTCGCGAAAGACTTGGTGGTTGCCTTTGCCGGCCCTCACGTTGGCCGCCAGAGCCAGGGCGCGCGGAAGCAGGATCTTGACGGTCGACGACGGCGAGCGACCGCGGTGCTGGAGGCGCAGGATGGGATTGAGTTCGGCGGGATCGTCGGTGGTGGTGAAATAGTTCCACAACGGCAAGCTGACCGGGCCGGCGGAATCGAGGGCGGAAAGCGCGTCACGCAGGGCCGCGGGCGCCGGCCCGCACAGCACTTCATCGGCGTCGAGGGGCACGATCCACTCGGCGCCGAAATCGGCCGCGGCGCGGCGGGCGAGGGCGTTGCTGCGGGCCTCCTGAAGATTGGCGAGGTTGTCGTCGGTATAGAGCGTGAGCGGAATGCCATCCCGCACCAGGCCGTTGAGGATGTCGCGGGTCCCATCCCGGCTGTCGTGGTCGAACACCAGGTGATGATCGACCCAGGCCGCGGTGTGGCGGACGAAGGCCTCGATGATGTCGGCCTCGTCCTTGACCACACTGATCGCCACCAAGCGGGCGGGGCGGGGCGCATCCGGCGACTCGGACATGGTGATCGTGCAGTCGAAGGCCGGAACTAGACGCGGTGTCGCGGCCAGGCGCGGAGGTAGGCGCCATAGGAGGACTTGCCGAGGCGCGCGATCTGAGCGTCGAGCTCGGCGTCGTCGATCCAGCCCTGTTCGTAGGCGATCTCCTCGAGGCAGGCGATCTTGAGGCCCTGGCGATTCTCGATGATGTGCACGAAGTCGGCGGCCTCGAGCAGGGAGTCGTGGGTGCCGGTGTCGAGCCAGGCCGTGCCGCGGCCGAGGAGTTCGACGTGGAGGTCGCCGCGGTCGAGGTAGCACCGGTTGAGATCGGTGATCTCCAGTTCACCGCGGGGCGACGGCCGCAGCGACCGGGCGAGGGCGACGACGTCGCGGTCGTAGAAATAAAGCCCGGGCACGGCGTAGTTGGATTTTGGTGACGCGGGTTTTTCCTCCAGCGACACGACCCGGCCGTCGGCGGCGAACTCGACCACGCCGTAGGCCCGCGGATTGGCCACGTGGTAGCCGAAGATGGTGGACCCGGTGGTGCGGGCGGAGGCGGTTTCGAGGGAGCGTTTGAACTCGTTGCCGTAGAAAAGATTGTCGCCGAGGACCAGGGCGGAGGGTTCCGCGCCGGTGAGGAAGCCGCAGTCGGCCGCGATGACGAAGGCCTGGGCGAGCCCGTCGGGACTGGGCTGCTCGGCGTAGGAAAGGCTGAGGCCGAAGGCGGAGCCGTCGCCGAGCAGCTTGCGGAAGAGCGGCAGGTCCTGCGGCGTCGAGATGACGAGAATCTCGCGAATGCCCGCCAGCATGAGCACCGACAGCGGGTAGTAGATCATCGGCTTGTCATAAACCGGCATGAGCTGCTTGGAGACCGCGATGGTGAGCGGGTAGAGGCGGGTGCCGGAACCGCCGGCGAGAATGATACCTTTACGGGACATGGAAGTGGAGGGGGTTAAACCAAGGAACCGCGAAGAGCGCGAAGGGGCGCAAAGGGGTCAGCCTGATGGCTTCGCGATTCTTCGCGTTCTTCGCGGTTAAGAACAACATCACTTAGGCGTGGCCGAGGCGTTCTAGTTTGTAGGCGCCGGAGAGGATCTGGTCGGTCCAGGCGGTGTGGTCGAGGTACCACTGGACCGTTTTGCGGAAGCCGGAGGTGTGGTCCTGTTTGGGGGTCCAGCCGAGTTCGCGTTTGATCTTGGTGGCGTCGATGGCGTAGCGCAGGTCATGGCCCGGCCGATCCGTCACGAAGGTGATCTGCTCGGCGTAGGAACGGCCGTCGGCGCGGGGGCGGAGTTCGTCGAGCAGGCTGCAAAGCAGGCGGACGAGGTCGATGTTTCGGCGCTCGTTGTTGCCGCCGATGTTGTAGGTTTGGCCGATCGTGCCGCGGGCGACGACGGTGTGGAGCGCTTCGGCATGGTCGCCGACGTAGAGCCAGTCGCGGATGTTTTCGCCCTGCCCGTAGACGGGGATCGGGTCGCCGCGGAGGGCCTTGAGGATGACGACGGGGATGAGTTTCTCGGGAAACTGGTAGGGGCCGTAGTTGTTGGAGCAGTTGGTCACGAGGACCGGGAGACCGTAGGTGTCGGCCCAGGCACGGGCGAGGTGGTCGGAGGCGGCCTTGGAGGCCGAGTAGGGCGAGTGCGGATCGTAGGGGGTGGTCTCGGTGAAGAATCCGTCGGGGCCGAGCGAACCGTAGACTTCGTCGGTCGAGACGTGCAGGAAACGAAACCGGTCGCGGGCTTCACCGCTGAGTTTTCCGTAATGGGCGCGCGCCGCCTGGAGGAGGGTGAAGGTGCCGACGACGTTGGTTTGAATGAAGGCGCCCGGGCCGTCGATCGAGCGGTCGACGTGTGATTCGGCCGCGAGGTGCATGACCCAGTCGGGTTGGAAATCCGAGAATACGCTGCCGACGGCGGACGCGTCGCAGATGTCGACCTGGGCGAAGCGATAGCGCGGGTCCGTTGCGACATCGGCGAGCGAGTGCGGATTGCCGGCATAGGTGAGCGCATCGACGTTGAGCACCGTGTGCTCGGGGGTGGCGAGCAGATGGCGAACAAGATTGGAGCCGATGAAACCGGCTCCGCCGGTGAGTAGGATTTTCATGAAGTGGGATTTGAAACCGCGAAAGGCGCGAAGGGGCGCGAAGGCGTCACTGAGTCAGGACGATGCGCTCCCATTCGAGGCGGGGATGGGCACCGAAGTTGACGAGCAGACCAAGTTGAAGGCCGGTGACTTTGAGATAATTGAGAAGTTGGGCACGATGTTCGTCGGTGAGACATTTCGCGGCTTTGAGTTCCACGACGATTTTTTCGAAGCAGATCAGGTCCGGTGTGTAGGAATGACGAAGCCTGATGCTGCGGTGAAACAGCGGAAACGATGTTTGGGTGTCATAGGGGATTTCCAGGTGGGCCAGCTCGATTTCCATACTGTCCTGATAGACCGGCTCCGAGTACCCGTTTCCCTTGTCCTTGTGCACATAGAGACAAGCACCAATGATCCGGTAAACTTCGTCCCGAAAGAGGAGTTCGTCGCCCATCGATCAACAGTTCTTCGCGTTCCTTCGCGCCCTTCGCGGTTATTAACTCACCTGCCAGTCAGCAAGGGCTTGGCGGATGGCGTCGTGGACGGGGGTGAGGGTGATGCCGGCCTGGGTGAGTTTGGTGGTGTCCATCACGCAGTTGGAGCGGGGGGTGCGGGCGGCGGTGGCCATGAATTCGGCTTCGTCGGAGAAGAACTCGAAGTCCTTCGTGCTGACGCCGCTGGCCTTGATGAGGTCGACGACTTCGCGGGTGGTGACGTGGCCGGGGTTGGTGACGTTATAGGTGCCGAAGGGGACGCGTTTCTCCCAACAGGCGAAGGTCGCCGCGACGAACTCATGGAGCTGCGAGATGGAGTTTTCCGCGTCGAGCAGGCGCTGGTAGCGCAGGAGTTTGGTGAGGTAGTTGCGGGGGCCGTCGCGGTGGTCGAACGGGATGCGCAGACGCCACACGAAGACGTTGTCGACGCCGGCCAGCACCTCTTCGCCGAGAGCCTTGCTGCCGCTGTAAAAGGAGCAGTGGTCGCTGCGGAAACTGAAGTTGGGCGTGTCCACCTCGGTGAAACCGGCACCGTCGGTGCGGCGGCCGCTATAGATGCAGCCGCTGGATACATGGCCCCAGGGCACACCGGCGGCGGCGCAGGCGGCGGCGATGCGGCCGGGAAGGACGGCATTGCCGAAGAGGCACTCCGCCTTGTGGTCCTCGCAGGCGTCGACGTTGGGCTTGCCCGTGTAACCGGCGGCATTGATGAGGAACTCCGGGCGGTCGGCCTCGAGCGCGGCGGTGAGGGTGGCGACGTCGGTATAATCGACTTCGGCCCGTCGCAGGTTCTTGAAAGGGATGTTCTTGCGGCGAAACAAGGACTGGTATGCTTCGCCGACGTAGCCTGAGCCTCCGAGTAGGTAGATCATAAAAACGGTCTAGGGTTGGGCGCGGCAGAGGCAGCGCAACCAGATTTCGGGCCCAGTTTTTCAGGTCCGGTTGCCGGGGCGGCGATAGTCACCGCGGCTGAAATACTTTTCCAACCAGACATAGGCGCAGATGAAGAAGTAGCGGGAGCCCATCTCCTTGATCTTCAATTTGGCCACCCCGTATTTGCGGTTTTCCCAGGAGATCGGAATCACTTTGAAGGAAAAGCCGCGCACGATGGCCTTGAGCGGGATTTCGACCGTGAGATTGAAGTGCGGCGCGATCAAGGGGCGGCAGCCGTCGATGACGGTGCGCCGATAGGCTTTGAAGGCATTGGTCGTGTCATTGAGCCCGTGCTGCATGCCGACCCGTACCAGAAAGTTGGCGAGGCGGTTGACGATGAGTTTGACGCGGGGGTAGTCGATGACCCGGCCACCCTTGACGAAGCGGCTGCCGAAGGCGCAGTCGTAGCCCTCATTGAGAATGCGCCAGTAGGCGACGGCGTCGTCGGGCGAATCCGAGGCGTCCGCCATCATGATGACCACCGCATCGCCGCGGCTGTGGTTCAGGCCGTAAATGATGGCCCGCCCAAAACCATGCGGGCCCGGGTTACGGACCGGGGCAAGCGAGGGGATGGTGGCCTTGAGCTCCTGCAGGACATCCCAGGTGCGGTCCGAACTGCCATCGTCCACCACGACGATCTCGTGCGGCACGCCTTCGCGGCTGAAGGTTTCGTGGATTGAGGCGACGGTTGAGGGCAGGGATTCCTCTTCGTCGCGAGCCGGAATAATGACGGAGTAAAGGGAGAGGGGAGGAAGGCTGGCGGGATCGGAACTCAAGGGAAACTGGGCGTTGAGTCGGTGGACCAATCAGAACGGGGCGGAGAGGTCCAGCCAGTTGGGATGCCGGTCGGCATGGTCGGCGATTTCCTCGAGGATCGACAAGGTCGGGGTCTCCGGCCGCCATCCCCAGATACGTGCGGCCTTGGCGGAATCCAGCACCATCCAGGGAATGTCGAAGGGACGCGGTTCGGCCTGCGTCGCGACCGGGTGCGGACCAAAACGGTCGTCGCACCAGGCGGTGAGCTGGCGCAGGGACATGGCGGAGGGGGCGCCGCCGGCGACGTTGAGGATGCGATCGGCAGCGGGAGTGGCCGTGCCGGCGGCAAACTGACGGGCCAGCAACGGAACGAGATCGCGCGGGTGCAGGCAGTCGCGCACCTGGTGACCCTGGCCGTCGAAACCGATGTACTTGAGCGGCCGGCGGCGCAGATGGCTGTTCAGCCAAAAGGCAAAGATCCCCTGGTCGGGGCGGCCGAATTGCCCGGCGCCGGCGAGGACGCCGCAGCGGTTGATGAAGACCGGGAAGCCGAAAGTCGCGCCGTACTCCAGGGCGAGCGATTCGCTGGCCACCTTGGTGGCGCCGTAGAGAGAAACGGGCGCCTGAGTGGAAAATGATTCATCGACACCGGCTGCGCTCAGCCCGGGTGGCAGGTCCGCATCGGCGGCGGGCCGGAAGGCGCCGCGATGGATCTCGACCTTCAGGTCGGCGAGCGGGGGGATGGAATAGACCCGGCTGGTCGACAGCAGGGTGAAGCCGGCGCCATGGGCCTTGCAGAACTCCAGCATGTTGATTGTGCCGGAGAGGTTGTGCTCCACGAGCTGACGGGAGCTGGTTTTTCCGTCCACGCCCGCGAGGACCGAAGGATTGGCGGCGGCGTCGATCACCCAGTCGACGGCGGGCAAGCCTTCGAGATCGGAGGCGAAACGGATGTCGCCGTGAAAGAGGCGGACGCCGAGCGCCTTGAGCCGGTCGCGATTGGTTTCGCTGCCGGGTCGGATGAAGTTGTCGAGACCGAGGAGTTCGTGGCCGGAGGCAGAGGCGTGAAGGGCCTCGGCGATCGTGCTGCCGACAAATCCGCAGATACCGGTGATGAGGATCTTCATGCGAAGCGCTCGGGGATGGGAAACGAAGGAGAGTCCGGCCAGGTAGCTGGACGGAAAGCCAGCCAGAAGAGCGGTCGGGCGCGGGGCGGTCGACGGAAAACTTGCCGCAATGGGCTCAGCGCGGCGGCGGGCGGTTTTGTGCCGTGGCGTCCTGGGTTGCTTCGCGGGCGGCGCGCTTCTCCTCGATCTCCCGCTGCTTGGCCTCCTGGTAGGCCTTGCGCTGGATCATGCCGATCTCGAGCAGGTCGCTCACCAGCATGCGGGCTTCAGTTTCCTTTTCCTCATTGGTCAAGGCGACGGCGGGAGCGACCCCCGCCATCGGCGCGGGGCCGGCCGGCAGTGCGGATAGCTGGTAGGATTCGGCAAGCGCGGAGGCGTCGTAGGTGGGCTGCTTGAAGGGCAGCGTCACTTCGCGTCCGGCGTGACGGACCGTAACGGAGTGCGTTGGTGCCTCCTGGGGTGGCACCGTGATGCCGTCGCTGCTCTCGCCCACCTTGATCCAGCGGGTGCGTTTGTCGGCGAGGGTCGTGATGCAGACCATCGTCGTCGAACCGAGCTTCATGAGACCGGAGAACTCCAGCACGGCATCGGCGGGTGGCGCCGGGGCGACCGCTGCCGAGGCGCCGTTGCCGGCGTCCCGCTGGAAGGCATTGCGGGTGGGCAGCTGGCCAAGCAGGCAGGCGGTCGTCAGCAGCAGCAGAATCGGAAGGCGATAGGGCACAGCGGTCATGGGCAAAAGAGACGCACGGGCGAGAGGGAGGCTACGTCAATCCTCAGGGTAGTCATAGATTTCGATCAGGGCAACGCCCTCAAGGCCGTCGAAACCGGAGACCTGCAGGGTGTAGGCGCCGGGCGCGAGGGTGAGCAGGGTGATCGACTCCTGGCGGTTGTTCACACCGCCCTCTGCCGTGTCGTGGGGGATGGGAAAGGCCCCGACCTTGTCCATCGCCTCGGCAAGCATGGGTTGGTGGGCGATGGGGTCGTCCCAGTCGTCCTTGACCCGAATGAGTTCGCCGGCGGCGTTGTAGACCTTGAGCAGGGTATCATCGAGAAAACCCTCCACGCCGAAGTCGCCGAGCGTGTCACCAATGGCGCGGATGAGGTAGGTGCGCGGACCGGGCCCTTCGACGACGAGGCCCGCGATCATGACATTGAGGTCGGTGCCGACGTAACCGCGGGTGGAAAGGTTGGTCAGTTGACTCGTGCTTTCGTCGGCGTCGACATCGTAGGCCTCGACAATGACCAAGCCATCCGCGTCCGACTCGCCTTCGACGAGGGCGGTATAGAGCCCCGGCTCAAGGTCGACCAGCAGCACGGCGTCCTTGGAGCCGGGGACCAGATCGAAGCCGCCGGCGGCTTTGGTGACCTCGAAGATTTCCTCGGCGCTGACGGCATCGTTCACCTCCCAATCGTCGTTGGTCGCGATGGTGCCGTGGTCTTGACGCACGAGCTTGAGGCGCGGATCGGGATGGGTACCGGTCAGGTTGAAGGGAGGTTCGCCGAGGGTGGGGCCGACGGCCCGCAGCAGGATGCGTTTCGTGCCGGTTCCCGTTACCACAAAGCCGACCTGCAGGGTTTGGACGCCGGCGCCGGCGTAGGCCCGGGTGGAAAGGTTGGCGAGGCGGGTATCGTCGGATGTGGCGACCGGATTCACGGTCAGTTCGGCTTCGGACACGAGGGTCGTCACGGGAGTGGAGACCAGGAGGGAATAGGTTCCGGCGTCGTAGGGCTGGGCGGCACCGATGAACAATACGGGATCCTGGAAGGTGAACAAATGGTTCTCGAGATCCAGCGTCGGGTAGAACCAGAAGTAGGACAGAGCCTCATCGCCTCCGTCGGGCGGCGGGGCGGCGCCGTCGATCTCAAAGGTGAGGGTGACCGGTTCACCGACCGCGACAGTCAAGTCCTCCAACGGCAGGGTGAACTCGGGGATTTCGGACTCGGTGGAGTAAATGGCGACGGCGCCTTCGATGTCATCGGACTGCAGCACATCGGTGTCGGACACCGTTGAATTCATGATGGCGTCGACGCTCTGGGAGGCTTCGTCGGGATGATCGAGTCCGATGAGGTGACCCAGTTCATGGGTGGCGACCCGGCGCAGGTCCCGGGAAAACACGCGTCCGTTGCCGCGATAGGAATTCCAGACAATCTTATTGGGATTCAGCAGGATGTCGCCTTCGGAGTAGGATCCTGGATCGTCGTGCCGCCAGTCGGACATCGTGACGCCGAGAACAAATTCGCCCCATTCCTCGCCGTGGATCGTCGAGGAGAAGAAGATCTCATTGACGCCGTTGCCGTAAGCGTGGGGAGCGTCGGACTCGCCTTCGACCAGCGCGATGCGTTCCATGTGTTCGTTCCATTCGCCCATCGAGGCGCGGAAGACCTGACTCCACGCCGTGGAGCCATCCAGCAGTTGAGTGGCGATGGGCGGCGCGTCACCGTCATCGATGTGTAGCACGAGCACCACATCGCCGGGCTGCCAGCGGGCCCCGCGATATACCCACGCCAAAAGCGGAGTGGCGGCCGCGAGCAAGGTGAGGGCGGCGGCTTGGCCGACGAAACGAAGGCGGCTCGTCATCGGTCGGCCTCCTGGCGGCTCTGGAGGGCGAGGACCTCCCGGCTGATTGCAGTGGAAAAGGCGTCCGAGGTGAGGGCGGACCCGAGGTCGGCCGTGGCCGCGGGGGGGGACGGGGGCGTATCGCTGCCGATTTCCGTCACACTCCGCAGCGGCACACCATTGAGCCGGAGAACGCGTTCGCTGCCGCTGGCGGCGTCGGCCTGCACGAGATAGGCGCCGTGATGGACATAGGCCAGAGGGCAGAAAACCCGGCCATTCCGGCGTACGAAAAACCAGGCGCGCTGCCCTTTGACGAAGGTGGGCATGCCCGCGATCGACATGGTGCGATCACCGACCGTGCCGCCGAAAAACTCCAGCGTGATCGTTTCGACCGGCGCTCCCTTGACCGTTTCCCGCACGCGCACGGTGAAGTAGGTCTTGATGACGCGGTTGCCGGCCTGATTGACGGTCCAGCGACTCTCCCGGTCGATGACGGTGCCTTGCAGGATGAGATCGCTGTTTTCGACCAGCGTCGAAAACGTCGGCGGAATGACTGAAATGGCGCGGGCAGGCGAGACCGGACAGAGCAGTCCGACCCCCAGGACGAGGAGCGCGGCGGGTAGCCGCAGGGTTTTAATTTTCATGGGCTACCGACTATAACGCAGGAAAAGCGGGATTTATTTCACGGAACGTGTCCGCCAGGCCTCGACAATCTGACGGATCGTTTCCTCCAGTGAAACTGAGATATCCCAATTCGGGTAGTGTTCCCGCATCTTGCGCAGATCGGAGTAATAGCAGATATGGTCGCCGATGCGGTTCTCGTCGACGTAGGTGTAGACCTGCGGCTTGCCGGAGAACGATTCCGCGATCTTGAAGGCTTCGAGAATCGAGCAGGAGTTGGCCTTGCCGCCGCCCAGGTTGTAGACTTCACCGGCGCGCGGGTTGGCGACGAAGGCGGCCATGAAGCGGGCGACATCGAGCGAGTGGATGTTGTCGCGCACCTGTTTGCCCTTGTAACCAAAGACCCGATACTCGCGCCCCTCGAGGTTGCATTTAACCAGGTAGGAGAGGAAGCCGTGCAGCTCGACGCCGCTGTGGTTGGGGCCGGTGAGGCAGCCGCCGCGCAGGCAGCAGGTGGGCAGGCCGAAGTAGCGGCCGTATTCCTGCACCATGACGTCGGCCGCAACCTTCGACGCGCCGAAGAGCGAGTGCTTGGATTGGTCGATGGAGAAGGTCTCGGCGATGCCGTGTTCGAAGGCCGGATCGGCGTAGTCCCAGCGGGTCTCGAGTTCGGCCAGGGCAATGCGGTTGGGAGCGTCGCCGTAGACCTTGTTGGTGCTCATGTGCACGAAGGGCGATTCGGGGCAGGCCTGGCGGGCGGCCTCGAGCAGGTTGAGCGTGCCGACGGCGTTGGTGTCGAAATCGTCGAAGGGAATCGCCGCGGCGCGATCGTGGGACGGCTGGGCTGCGGTGTGGACGATGACGGCGGGTTTCACCTGCTTCAGCAGGTCGAGCACGCCCGCGCGGTCGCGGATATCCACCTCGTGGTGCTCGAAGCCCGGCAGCCCCTCGGCCAGGCGTTGCTGATTCCAGCGGGTATCGCCCTGCGGACCGAAGAACACGGCGCGCTGGTTGTTGTCGACGCCATGGACGGTGTAGCCCAGTTCGCGGGAAAAATAGGTGCAGACCTCCGAGCCGATGAGGCCGGAAGAGCCGGTGACGAGAATTGTTTTTGCCATGAGCAGTGGAGGAAAACCGGCACCGAAACAGGGTCGGCCCGGAGTGGCAAGGCAGGGATGGCAACGGCGCGGATGTGAGGAGTTGACGCTGGCAGGGCGCCCGGTTGGGCTGCGCGGCGATGCCTTCGCGCGCCGACTACAAAAATACCTGGAACGAACTCGCCCAGACGCCCGAGGAGGCCTTCCTCTATGTGGGCGGCACCCGCGATGAGACCGAACTCGATGGGACCGCGGTGCACGCCCTCAACGTGCTGCGGGCCACCGTTGGCATCCGTCCGGAGGACGAAATGGTCGAAATCGGCTGCGGGGTGGGTCGCGTGGGCAAGGCGCTCGCTCCGTTGGTCAAATACTGGACGGGTTGCGATGCCTCGGGGGCGATGGTCGCCCACGCCAACCGACGCCTCGAAGGTCTGGCCAATGCGCTTGCCGTCGAAATTTCCGGCCATGACCTGCAACCGCTGGCCGACGCCTCGGCCGATGTCGTGTACTCGACCGTGGTCTTTATGCACCTCGACGAGTGGGACCGCTACCGTTACGTGCAGGAGGCGTTTCGCGTCCTGCGGCCGGGGGGCCGTTTCTGGTGCGACAACATCAGCATCACGACCGATAACGGTTGGAAGTACTTCGAAGAGCACTGCCGCGCCTTCGCGCCGCTTGAGCGTCCGACCCACATCGCCAAGTGCTCCACACCCCAGGAGCTCGCCACCTACCTCCAGCGCGCGGGCTTTACCGATGTGCAAACGCGTGAGCGCGATCTCTGGGTGGACGCGTGGGCCGTCAAACCGGCTTGAGTCCGGCGCGGCCGTACGG
Organism: uncultured Opitutus sp.; assembly: GCA_965652375.1. Taxonomy (GTDB): domain Bacteria; phylum Verrucomicrobiota; class Verrucomicrobiia; order Opitutales; family Opitutaceae; genus Actomonas. The sequence continues at coordinate 96,090 of CBFGUO010000002.1, read as the reverse complement.
TCGCTGCCGACCGTTACCAGGAGTCGACGGTATCCGCCCGACCGCGCGCGGGGAGGGCGGCCAGCAGGCCGGCCAACAATAAAGCCAGCCCGGCCCCGATCCACCAGCGATGGTATTTAATGGCCTTCTCGGCCGCCCACGAAAGCCACCCCATTTCCACCGGAGCCGTGAGGGCCACCTGGGCCGCGCTGTCCCGGTCGCTCAGCTCGATCCACCACTCGCCGGGCGGGCGAATGACGTTGATGGTCTTCCACCGGTTCGGGGCGGGGCCGTCCGGGCGCACTTCGACGGCCCACGCGTCGCTCACCACGCGCATGGTCAGCGCGGCGCGCGGATCACCCAGCTCGCCACTGAAGCGGAAGCGCAGGATCGGCAGGGCATCGGCCGATTGGCGTTCGCTGCGCCAAATCCAGGGTTCATGTTGCACGCCGGCCGGCGATACCGCGATCACGGGATAGGGCGCGGGCGGCAAGGCATCGGCGGCTCCGGAACCGACCGGGGGAAATTCCACGGCCGGCCGCACGGCGCCCGGCATGATGGATTGGATCGACGGGTGCTTCCATCGTTCGATCAACACCTCGGCCGACGGGTAGGGCAGTTCGCGCAGCGGGGCGGACGTGAGCGCGGCGGGATCTCCGGTCTCGAAGTAGGCCCGCACATGATTCTCCTGCTGCCGCAGTGTTGTGGAGCGGCGACCGAGGGTGCCGTCCCAGGTGCGGCTGTATTGTCCGGCAAAGGCGATTCCGAGCGCGAGGAGCCAGAGCAGAAGCACCACCCAGCGCCAGCGACCCCGCGCGAGCATCGCAAGGGCGGCGCCCTGCAACAGCAAGCCGACGTAATACTGATCGAAGTAGCGGGGCGAAAGCACCACGCCGTTGCCCCGCGTGTAGGCGGTCGCCGCCCCGATCAGGAACACCCAGCAGGCGAGGGCGAAGAAGCCGCGGGGGAAGCCCGTGGGCAAACCGCGCTTCAGGAAGATAAAACACTGCAGCGGCACGGCCACCGCAAAGACCGAGGCAACCGCGAACCAGGTCGCAAAGGGCCAGGCACCGACTTCCCCCAGCTTTTGCAGGAACAGCCCCACGCCATCGGCCCTGAGAGGCTCGTGGCCGGGCACGGGCACGCGGGTCAACCAGCCGGCGGAGGCAACCACCAGGCTCACCGCCAGGGTCGTCATCGACCAGCTTTCGAGGCGTCGCTGCCGAATCAGGCCGGCCCCCACCGTGATGGACACGGCCAGTGAGGCCAGGAACCCTGAACCCATGGCGAAGAGGGCGAACAGGCCGCAGAGGTTTCCCGTCCACCAGCGCCAGCCGAAGCGGGTTTCGGCCAGCACCCAGCGGCACTGCAGGAAGGCGAGCCAGATCGTGAAATAGAACTGGTTCTGAAAGCCCTGCAGGGTGTTCTCCCAGTTCAGCGGCAGGATCCACATCGCCGCGCCGGCGACAGCGACCAGGGGGAAGGCGCCGCGCGGCAGGTGCGGACGCAGCCAGATCAGGAGGGCCGGCAGCAGCAGCGCGTGCAGGAAGGCGTTGAAAAACATCTCCACGTAGGCATCCCACTGGCCGTTGGCGGCAACCAGGCCCAGGGCCATCAGCTTGGTGAACACGATGCGATGCTCGTTGTGGGGATGCCAGAAGTTGTAGGGCCGCAACCAGCCTTCCAGCCACGGCCGCAGCACGACTTCGCCTTCGCCGTCGATCTGATCAAGCACCGGCAGACTGCTGCCGGCCAGATCGACCAGCCACAGCTTGGCCCCGACCACCAGGAGCACGAGCCCGGTCCACGTCACCAACCAGCGGATACGATGCAGCTTTTCCATGCGCAATGCTCCCCGGGCACCGTCAGACGCGGGGCGGCGTGGCGAGGGAGAAGTCCTCGTAGAGCGCGGTCAGGTTCGGGTTGTAGGCGGGGTCGCGGTCGAGCTCGCGGGCCCAACGGCGGCGCATGACGGCGATCTCGCCGGCAAAACGGGCAAGCTTGTCCGGATCGTCCTCGATCCCGCGGCTGGCGGATTCGTGATGGTAAAGCTCGGCGAAGGGCGTCCAGAGGTTGCGGTAGCCGGCGGCCCGCACCCGCAGGCAAAAATCGATGTCGTTGAACGCCACGGCGAGGTGACGTTCGTCGAAGCCACCGACCTGTTCGAACACGTCCCGACGGATGACGAGGCAGGCGGCGGTCACCGCCGAGTAGTTCTGCACCAGCCGCAGCCGGTTGCGCTGCCCTTCGTCGCCGCGGCGGCGACCCTTGAAGGCATGACCGGCAACCGACGGAGAGCCGTGGCGGCCGCCGATGCCGAGGATCACGCCGGCGTGCTGCACGGTGTCGTCCGGGTAGTAAAGCAGGGCGCCGACCGCGCCGATTTCCGGGCGGCAGGCCTGGGCGACCATTTCGTTGAGCCAATCGGCGCTGATGATTTCGAGGTCGTTGTTGAGGAAGCCGAGAATGCTGCCCCGGGCGTGGCGGGCGGCGTGGTTGTTGATGGCCGAGAAATTGAACATCCCCTCGTAGTCGATGACCCGCACGCCCTCGTTCTTCAGAGTCGTGAAGTATTTGAGAATCGTGGGGTGGTCGGAGCGGTGGTTGACCACGATGATTTCGAGGTCCGGGTAATCCGTTCGCGCGCGCAACGAGTCGAGGCAGGTGCGCAGCAACTCATAACCGTTGTGGGTGGGAATGATGAGGCTGACCTTCGGCGGAGTCGCGGGCAGCGGGTATCTGACGCGCCAGTGGCGGCCTTCCACGGGTAACAATTCAGCGGATACACCGGTCGCGGCCAGATGGTCGGTCAGCGCGCGTTTGGCTGCCTGGAACGGATAGTCGGCCTTTTCATCGATGACGAAGGCGGTGGAACCCGGAATGGCACGCCAGTGATACAGCACCTTGGGAATGTGATGGATCCGGGCCGGATCGAGGTCGGTGGTGGCGCGCAGGGTGAGGTCCCAGTCCTGGCTGCCCTCGAGCCCCTCGCGGAAACCGCCGATCGCGCGCAGACGGGCGGTGCGAAACACCGAGAAGTGGCAGGTGTAGTTCTGGCCGAGCAGCAGGTCGGGATTCCAGTCGGGTTTGAAGTAGGGATCGCTGCGGTGACCGCTTTCGTCGATCTTGTCCTCGTCGGTGTAGATGAACTCGAGGTCGGGGCGGGCTTCGAGGGCGTAGATGATTTCGGCCAGGGCGTGCTGGGGCAGCTCATCGTCATGGTCGAGCAGGGCGCAGAATTCGCCGGTGGCGAGTTCGAGCGCCGAGTTGGAGGCGGCCGAGATGTGGCCGTTGGTCTCGCGAAAGACGGTCTTGATGCGGGCGTCGCGCCGGGCGTAGTCGCGCAGGATCTCGGCGACATGCGGCTCGGTGCTGGCATCATCGGCCACACACAGTTCCCAGTTGGGATAAATCTGGTCGCGCACCGAGTCGAGCGCGCGGATGAGCCATGGCCGCGGTGTGTTGTACACGGGCATGATTACCGAGATGAGCGGTCGGGCGGTGTCGGCCATGCCCTCGACGCGGGCGCGATGGTTGATGACGTCGGCGAGCTTCAGCACGTCGTAGCGCTGCACCCACGCGCGGTAGTCGTGGCGCAGGTTGGCGGGGTCGTCGCTCATGACGCGGGTGTGCCGGGCGGTGAAACGGCGCCACTGGCCGTCGGCGGTGAGCACCTCGAACACGGTTTCGCCCTCCCAGCCGGGCGGGAGTTCATAATCGGCCACGAAGCCGGCGTGATCGGCGAAGGGGTGCCCGGGGTGCAGGGCGGCGACATCGGGTCGCGGCACGCCGAGTTCGGCCGCGAAGCGCGCGTCGCCGGCCTTGATGCGCATTTGCACGATCTCCTGCTGGTCGGCCGCGACGACCCAGCCGCGCATCAGGCCGCGGGCCGGGATCGCGGCCCAATCGGCCGGTTCGTCGAGGCAGTGGGGCAGGCCGGGATCGATGGGCAAATGGTCATCGGTCGGGGGGGGCGGTTCGGCGGGGGCGGCCGACTCGGCGGGGGCCGAGGAGGTTGCGGTCTCCTCCTGCTTGAGCAGCGGATCGAACAGGCGACGACGGAGGGCACGCAGGGGAGCGGTGAAAACCCAGGAACCCGACTGGGTGACTTTCTGCAGGCGCGCTTCGAGTTGGCGAATGGTGTCGCGGGCAACGCGCTCGTTGTGCTCGAGGAGGTTGCGCAGGTCGCGCAAACTGGCGGCGTCCTCGTCGAGGCGCTTGAGCAAGGGAGCGAGTTCCTCGCGTTGCCGCCGCAGATCTTCGCGGACGTTTTCGGTTACGTGCTTCTGGGCTTCGAGCTTCGAGGCAGTGAAGCGGGCGCCGGCGGCGTGGCGATGGGCGAAGTCGCGGGCGGCGGCGAGTTGCGCGCGCAGCTCGTCGACCTCGTCGGCGAGGGCGCGGACGCGTCGGCCGAGTTCGGGGTCGAGGCGGTCGACCAGCACGGCCGATTCGTGAGCGGTCGGCGGGTGTTCACCAAAGACGCCGCGGGCTTCGGCAAACTTTTCGTAGAAGGCCAGCAGCCCGGCGGTGTTGCGGGTGAGATTAAAATGCTGGCGGGCGAAGGCCGCCGCGTTGCGACCGAGCGCATCGGCCAACGCGGTATCGCGGAAGATGCGCTGACAGGCCTGCACGATCGCCTCGGGGGTGGCGTCGGCGAGCAGGAGCGCATCGCGACCATCCTCGAGTTGCGCCGCGATGTTCGTGGCGGGAATGACCAGCGGGCGTCCGGCCCAGAGGTATTCAGGAATCTTGGACGGCAGACGAAAGACGTTGAAATCATCGGCCGCACCGGGCTGCACCAACACGTCGGCGGCCGCGAGCAGGAGCGGCAGGCGCGCCTTCGGCACGAAACCGAGCGCCGTGACGAACGGGCCGCCGATCTCGCGCAGGGCTTCGTCGTATTCGGCCGGGGTGATGCCGGTGCGCACCAGTCGCGTCGGCTGACCGCCCTCGTTGAGCTGACGCACCGCCAGGGTGAGGCAGCGCAGGTCGGCCAGGTTGGCAAAGGTGACGCTGCCGGTGTAAACGATGAGTTTTTCATCGTCGTGTTGCTGGAGCGCGGTCCGTTCGGCGGCGACCGCTGCGGGAGGGAAGGGCGCGGCTTCCGTCAGGCCGGGCAACAGGAGGTGGTGCGGCACACCCCGGGGCACGAATTCCGTGAGTCGCTCGGTGATGCAGGTCACGCCATGGGCGAGACGCAGGAAATGCCGCGCACGCACCGGGTGGGACAGGTTGGGCGCGAGGCGAGCGGCGAGTTCGGAGTCCGATAGCGCGGTCAGTTCTGCCAGCGTGGCGCGGGCGAAGGCGGCGGTCAGGTGTTCTTCGTTGTCCTCAAGGTGGATGAACAGGCGCGCCGCGGGATGTTTCGCCAGATAATGCATCACGAAATCGCGCACGTTTTCGCGGGGCGTCCAGGCGTGCACGAGGTCGGCCGGCCGGCGGTCCGGGAAGTGGGGGCGGTCCTCGAGGAGTTGGTCGAACAGCCGCACCGGGAAAAGGGGCTGGTCCAAAACCTCGACGGTCTCCGGTTTCTCGGGCACGGCGACCACGCAGGCATGGCCCAATCGGCAGAGTTCGTTGGCGAAGGCTCCGATGTGGTTGAGGCTGTTCGACGTGCAGTCGCCGTAGTTGACGAAGAGGATGTTCACGAAGCGCGACGGGAGAGGCAGGAGTTTGAAACCACGAAAGGCACGAATGACACGAAAAAGAATCAGCTCTTGGCGGAGAGTTGGTCGAGCAGGTCCAGCACGGTGCGGGCGGTTTGGGTCCAGTCGTAGGCGGCGGCCCGATCGAGGCCGGCGGCGGCGAGGCGCGCGTGCTCGGTCGGGTCGCGGTCGAGCGCGAGCATGGCTTCCGCCCAGGCCGCGGGCTCGTCGGGCGCTTGTAGTACGGCGGCGCCGCCGGCGACCTCGGGCAGACTGGCGGTGTCGGCGGCGATGACGGGCAACGCTTGGCTGAAAGCCTCGATGACCGGGAGGCCAAACCCCTCGTGCCAGCTCGGTTGCAGCAGGGCAAAGGCGCCGCGATAGGCATCGCGCAGGGTGCGGTCGTCGAGGTAGCCGCGGTATTCGACCGGCAGGCCGCGGGCGCTCAGGGCTTCGATCCGCCCATGCACGTCGTCGGACTTCCAACCGCGGCCGCCGATCAGATGCAGCGGACGCGGGCGTTCGATCGCGGCGCAATACCGCTCGTAGGCGGCGAGGGCGGTCAGATGGTTTTTACGCGGCTCGATGGAACCGACCATGATCCAGGGCGCATTCGCCGGGCGGGGAGCGGGGACATCGACGGCGGCCCAGCGACTCGCGCCGGGGGCGAGCGCATGCGGGGTACCGCTTTCGGCCAGCCAGCCGGGAAACAAGGTCTCGAAATCCCGCCGAGTGGACGCGCTGACGAAGAGGAAGGCGGCGGCCCGACCGATGGCCTGGCCGAGTTCGCGCTGGCACACGAGGCGGGTGGTCTCGGTGGCGAAGTGCGGGTGCGTCCAGAAGACGAGGTCGTGCACCACGTAAACGAGTTTGGCGCCGGGAGTGCGGGGCGCGTGATAACTGGAGGCGATGACCACATCGGGCGCGCCGGGCAGGGACTCGGTGCCGGCCTCGATGGCGCGCCAGAGCGTGCGGGCGGGCACCGGCAGGGTGTACCGCAGCGGCATTTCAATGCCCTGACCGGTGAGGCAGGTGCCATGGCCGGGTTCGCCGTTGATCCAGTCTCCAAATTGGTGATACAGCACGAAGGTGTGACCGTGCGGACGCGCGGCCGCCACCAGGGCGCGGGCGAGCGCGTCGGCATACCAGGCGCAGCCGGCGCGCTGGGCGGAGGTCTGGGCGACGTCGAGGCCGATCTTCATGGCACGAGACCGCGGGCGGCGGCGTGGAGGAAATGATTGAGGCGACAGGCTTCGGTATGGAGCGAGAAACGGGCGAGGCGGCGGGTGCCCGCGGCGACCAGGCGGGAGCGCAGTTCGGGATCGGTGGCGATGTTCTGCAGGGCCCCGGCCAGGGCCCGCGGATCGGTCGCGTCGAACCAATGGCAGGCGTCGCCGCCGATCTCGGGCAGGACCGAGGCGTCGGACGCCAGCACCGGCAGGCCCTGCGCAAACGCTTCGAGCAGGGGAATGCCGAAGCCTTCGTGCAGCGAGGGAAAGACGAGGGCGCCGGCCCGTTTCCACAGCGCAGCGAACGCGGCGTCCGGCAAATGGCCGGCGAAGTGAACCACGCCGTCGACGCCGAGTGCAGCGCTCATTTCCCGCAGGATTTGCTGGCGGGCATCGGGATGTCCGGTGAGCACAAGCTGCCAGGCGCCGTCGTTGCCGGTGCGACGGCGATAGAGACGATAGGCGGTGAGCAGGGTCTCATGGTTCTTGTGCGGCCAGAAGTTGGCCGGGTAGAGGAAATAGTCGCGCTCGGGCAGACCGGCGGCGGGAGGCGGCAGTGGATCGGGCGCGACGAGTCGTTGCTGAACCGGAGCGTAGGTGTGGAAGCAGCGGGTGGGATGAATGTCCCAATGGTGCTGCAGGCGCTCGATGCCGTGGTGCGCGAGGGTTTGAATCCAGGTGGCGGAGGCCAGGGTGCGCCGGAAGTTTTCCTCGCGGAAGTTGACCTCCTCGATCGGCAACGCGGCGGGAAGATCGCGGTGCAGGGCGTCGACCAGGAGCGCGACACTGGGGAGTCCGGGCCGGGTCAAGGCGGAGGTGCCGAAGGGACAATACAAGACCTCGGCGGCAAGATCGTGTTCGAGTTCAGCAAGGGTGGCGGGAGTCTGTCGGCCGCCGGTGTGTAGCTGCCAGCCGTTGCGCCCCTGGACGGCGAGGGCGTCGGTCTCCCGGAGGAAGTTTATTTCCGGCAGGAGGGGCTGGCGTATCAGGACAACGTAACGCTGCGGCTGCCAGGCGAGGGTGATGAGTTCGCGGAGGAAGGCGTAAACGAAGGGTTTGATCCCCCCGTTGGCACCGCCCGGCTCCATGCGCAGGAGGTCGACCCAGACGGTGACGGGGCGCGCGGCGCGGGCGGCGCGATTTACCGCGGCGGTGAGTTCGGCGCGGCGACTGGCCTGGACGGTGGCAGGAGCGGGCTCGCTCGCCGTGGCGCGGGCGCGGCGTTCCCGATGGCGGCGGGCGGCGTCGCGCTGGTGCTGAAATTCCAGTGCGGCCGTGCGCGGTCCCCAACGTTTCAGAAAGGCGCGGGCGTTGCGGAACTCATGGCGGCCGCGTCCCTGACTCGTGGATACGGCGTGGCGAACGACGCTGTGGGTGGCGACGTAGACGCCCCAGCCGTTCTCGCGGGCGCGCAGGCAGAGGTCGACGTCCTCGAAACCATTGCGATAGCGCTCGTCGAGTCCGCCCGCGGCGAGGAACCAGGCGCGGTCGACGAGACAGCAGGCGGCGGTGACCGCGAGGGTGGGCACGATCTCACCCTCCGCCTGGAGGGCGGCAAGGTCGCCGCGAAGGTGGCGCGGGTAGCCGCCGTCGCGGAAGATGATGCCGGCGTGGTCGACCTCGCCGGTGGCGGTGGTTACCTGAATGTTGCCGATGATGCCGGCGTCGGGGTGGATGTCGCGGACCCCCAGCATCGTCGGGATGGCGCCGGCGGTGATTTCCACATCGTTGTTGAGCAGGCAAAGCCAGCGACCGGTCGCGAGCGCGGCGCCGGCGTTGGTGGCACGGGCGAAACCCTGGTTCTGCGGCAGGGTGAGGACGCGGTGCGGGGCGGTGAGGGCGGCGAGAAAGGTTTTGGTTTCCACGTCGCTGCCATCGTCGACGAGGATGATTTCGTGCGGGAGGTCGGTCGAAAGGTGGGTCCGCAGCGAGTCGAGGCAGGCCCGGGTGTGAGCCAACTGATTGTAGACCGGGATGATGAAGGAAACCTGCACAGGGCGGAGAGCCGGGCAGCCAAGCCGGCGCTCCGCGTTCGGGCAACGCCTTTTGCGGCGGGAATCGCTTCAGGGGACGACGACCGGCATGACGTCGATCGGCGGTTCAACCGGGATGTTGAAGGACGGTTCCGTGAGCTGGAACAACTCCAGCAGGACAATGCCGCCAACGGCGTCGGTGGCCTGCGCGCTATAGACGCCGGCCGGGAGATCGATGCGGATCAACCCGTTGGAGGTGTAGGGAGCGACCGGCGCGGCGCCAACGATCCGCTCCGTCGGACCGATCCAAGGCGGATACTCGGGCGGCGCGATCGCGATCGATTCCCCGGCGGCATTGTAAAGGCGCAACTGCGGGGCGGGCGCGGGGTCCGAGATACCGTAGTCGGTGAGAGCCGGACCGAGCGCGCGGAGCAGGAGCGGGAGAACACCGTCGCCCTCGATGACAAAGCCCAGCGTGACTGGTTGGCCGGGGGTGACACGACCTCGCGCGGAGTAATTGGCGAAACCGCTGCCGTTGCCGTCGGGGAGGCGATAGGACTCGATGAGCGCGTCGGCGTCGGTCGACCCATCGGCGGCACTCACGCTCGCCGTGCTCGCGATGCTGCCCGCCGCGGGCGCGAAGGCATGCATGAGGGCGGCATCCCGGGAGTCGGGTGAAAGGTCGAAGGCCCCCACCTGGTCGAAGACGGGAGCAAGATCCACGGGGTATTCGGCCCAATCATCGTTGGCCGCGAGTTCGTTGCCCGCGGCATCGTGGAGCCGCAGAGCAGGATCGGTGACCGCGTCGGCGATACCGAACGATGCGAGGCCGGGGCCCACGGCGCGGGTGAGGATGCGCGTGGGACGATCGAGGACGGTGAGGCCGGGGCTTTTGATGACCTGGCCGGCCACCAGCACCGCTTCACCCGAACCGACAGCGCCGCGGACGGAGAGATTGGAGAGCTGCGGCGGCTGTTGCGGCGCGAACGGATACACGGGTGTTTCCTCCGGGAGCGGCGGATCATCCGCGAGTTGATAGCGGAAGGTGGCGCTGCGGAGAGTCTCGCGGGCGTTGAAGACGAGCACGTCGATGAAACCGGAAGGCAACGGCTGGGCGGTTTCGACACCGGAGCGGCCGAGTGGCTGCAGAGTCGACTGCGTCGCACCGGGCAGGGGCTCACCGTTGAGGCGCCATTGGTAGTGGGTGGCCCCCGTGGTGGACGCGTTGAGCTGCCAGATCTGGTTGTCGATTTCCAAAACATCGATTGGGACGGTTTCCAGGTCCGGCCAGTCGAGAGTGACTTCGCGGCTGGCGACGGAGCCGGCGGCGTTGTGCGCGATCACCTGAAAGCGATGGCCTTCGTTGAAGGCGTTCAGCGGAATCAGCTGGCTGCCGGGGTAGGCGGTGCTGTTGCCCAAGGGCTGGCCGTCGCGTCGCCACTCGTAGGACAGCAAGGGTCCGGTGAAGCGGGCGTCGAGCGCGACGTAGGGCACGGCGGTGCCGCCACCCGCCGAGTAGCTCACGCGGAGACCCTCGAGATCGGTCACGGCGGGAGGCTCACTGCTGTAGACCTGACCGTAGTAGGCGACCGCGCTCGTCCAGGTGCCGTCGCTCACCTTGACCACGAGCGGGAGCGTGGCGCCGTTCGTCGCGGGGCCTGCGCTGGTATTGAAGGTGGAAGACGTCGCTCCAGGTAACTTGATGCCGTGCCGCGACCATTGATAGGTGAGCGGTGTGGTGGAGGTGGCGGCGACCGTGAGCAGGGGCGACTGGTTTTCGAGTACCGACCATTGGTTATCGCGCTCGGGTCCGTAGGCGGTCGGCCCCTCGTCGTGCACCGAATAAAAGACGTTGTCGCCCACGGCGATGAAGGTACGGGTGCCATCGGACGCGATGGCGCGGACATCGTTGCGCAAGCCGTCGACGGGCTGGGCGCTGCGGCTCCATTGCCCGCCGTCCGGACTGGTGGCGATGAATGACAGGCCGTTGCTGATCCCGTCGCGGCCGATGGCGACGAGGTGATCGGCGGCGAAGCCGATACGTTGAATGCTGGTGAGCGGCGGTGCGAAGGCGGCCCAGTTCCAGCCGTCTTCCGAAGTAAACACGTGGGATGGGCTGGCGGCGAAATAGCGACCGTCCTGCCAGGCGATGTCGACGAACGTGCCGGTGGGATCGTTATCGAGCGCGGATCGGAGCCAAGTCAGGCCGTCGGCGGAGCGATACAGACCATCGCCTTCAATGAGCAGCAGGAACTCGGCATCCGTGGCGGCGAGATGTCGAGCGGCGGTGTGACCTTCGGCGGTGGTGCCGGCGGAAAGCGGCAGGTTGTCGACGACTTCGGTCCAATTAATGCCATCCGTGGAACGCAGCACTCGACGGTCGTCGCGTGCGGCAGTCAGCCATACGTCGTTGGCGTAAATGACCCGGGGCAGAAAGGTGCCCGTGAACGAGGAAACGTCCGTAAAGGTCTCGCCCTCCAAGGTCGAACGGAGGTGAGTCGGCGAGTCGCCCACGTCGCCGGTGAGCACAAAGAACCGGCCCCCTGCGAACGAGACGCTGCGGAAGAAACCGCCATCGACGGAGGGATCGGCCCAGGGGCCGGTGGTGAGCGGTTCCCACGTCACGCCATCGGTCGACCGCGCTCCGAAAGCGGTAAGCCAAACGCCGTTGCCGGTCGCGATCGTGTTCAAGGAAGCAAAGGGAAAGATGTGGCCGTATCCCTGGAAGCGGGACAACGGCTCCCACGGACCGTCGCCGACGCGGCGTCGGCTGAAGACGCGCTCCACCTCGACCTCGCCCACCTGAACGCTCTCGATCGGAAGGTTGGTAAGGTCGCTCAAGGTCCACGTCAGGCCATCTGCGGATTCCCAGAGCGGATTGGTGCCGTTCGAGCCTACCTCGTGGGCGATGAACCGATCGCCGAGCGCCGCGAAGCTGACGGGAGTAAAACCGGGCGCGACCGCACTCCAGGTCATGCCGTCCGTGCTGCGGTAGAAGGTCTGGTTTCCGGTGGAACCGGCGGACAACATGGCCACGTCGCCCACGGTGGCGATCGCACCGACGGCGGCCGGGGCCCCGGTCTCGTCCCACGTGGCCGGCTGCCAGGTGAAGCCATCGCTGGAATACGACAGCGGCGTGTTCTCAGCCGTGAGCAGAAACCGTCCGTTGAAGTAAATCACGGTGTGCAGCGATTCGCCGAGTTCGACCGGGGTCCACTGTGTCAGGTTGGTGGATACAAACAGCGAGCCGGGCGCCCGCTCATGGTGGCCGATGAGCACCAGGCGTTCCCCATCCGCCGCCATGGCACTGCTGCCGAGGCCGCCGAGGTGTTGGGTCCAGTCGATGCCGTCGGCGGAAACAAAGAGCGAGCCCGCTTCCCCGACGGCGACGAAGTGGCCGAGAAGATGGCGGACGTCGATGAGCCCTTCCCAGGTGCCGGCGTCCCGCTCAATCCAGTCGGCGCCGTCGGTTGAGGTCATGACCAGGCCATGACGACCCACGGCCACAAAACGAGTGTCGTCTGCCGCGACCCGGCGAACAACCGAGCCGTTGGCGGAGAGCTCGACATCACGCCGCCAGGCGGTCTGGGGTAAAGCGGAGGAACAGAGGACGGACAGCAGTCCGCAAAGCAGCGCGGCACGTCGGCCCAAACAACGGATGTTCATGGCAGGTAGAAGGGAGGTTGAGGGTGACGGCCAGTCGAGGCCGAGCCAACTGCGCGCGGAGGGAAATGGCAAGAAGGCTATCGGGCGGAGGCATGCGTAATCGGCGATAACCCAGCGGAAACTTTCTCCCAACGGGCATTGGACCTATTGATCAGGACGCCTGCTCGATCCCGGGCTTCACCTTCTGCGACCCGCACTCAGCGCGGCATCGCGTAGATTTCTCCCAAGGCGATGCCCTCGCTGCCGTCCTGGGAGCGGACCATGAGGGTGTAGAGGCCGGGTTCCAGCCACTCGAGCATGACGGCGTCGTTGCTTTCCGCGGCGAGCGCGAATGCGCCGACCTCGGCCATGGCATTCGGGAGTTCATCGGCATTACTCGCTTCCGACCAGGTGTCGTTGTTGTGAATCGCGAGGCCGGTCGCGTCATGCAGGGTGATGCGCGGGTTGGCCAGCGGGGCGGCGCTGATGTAAGGTTGGAGGCCCGGACCCACACCCCGGAGCAGAACCCGCAGCGGTTCGGTGCCCACCACCACAAAGCCCAGGGTGAGGGTGCGGTCGCCCGGGCCGGTGAGCGCGCGGGTTGATAGATTGACCAGGCGCACGGGAGATGACGCGCCGCGGTAGTCGTAGAGCTCGGTGAGCACGGAGCCGGTTTGCCCGGTCGCTTCACTGACGTTTAAGGTGTATTGGCCCTCGAAGAGGCTGGTATCCAGGGCGGCGTCTTTTGAGTCTTCCGGCAGGGCGAAGGCGCCGGCTTCGGCGAAGATCTGGGACAGGTAGAACTGCGAACCGCCCAGCCAGGGATTGCCGGTGAACCAGTCATCGTTGCTTTGTGGCCGTGCGTCCGGGGCGAGTGAAAGCAGGGAAAAATGAGGGTCAGGCAGAGGCTGGTTGACGCCGAAGTCGGCGAGCGTGGGGCCGACCGCGCGCAGGAGGATGGGCACCCAATATCGTGCGGAACCAGCGGCGGCGTCCTTCTTCAGCACGAAGCCCTGCACCGCCTGCGCGTCGTCCGTGCCCGCAAACGCTAGGCTCGAAAGGTTCGACAACCAACTGTCGCGGAGAGTGATCTCCGCGGTCGCGCTTTGCGCGGTGCCAAGTTCGTTGCTCACGAGGACGTCGTAGCGTCCGCTCGCGCGATCCGGATCGGCCGGCACCAGCAACGACGGCGCGTTCTCGCCGACGAGCGGGTGGCCGTTGCGCCGCCATTGGTAGGTGAAGGGCCCCGAGCCGGTGACAGTGACGGACAGCGTCGCCCGCTCCGCGCGGTGCAAGATAGCCGAATCCAGATTGCTTTCCGTGATAACGGGAGGCGTGCGCGGACCAAGCGCGGCACGCCAGATCTCGCCGGAGGCGGACGCGGCGAGGAAGACATTGCCGTTGCCGACGACATAGTCCGGCTCCGCTTCATGCATCGGCACCGTCTGCCACTCCGCGCCGTCGCGGGAGTAGTTGAAGCGGTTGCCCTCGTAAATGACGGTGACGAAGCGCACGAAGGTGTCGCCGTCGCGAGTGACACAGGTGAACCAGCCATCATGATAACCGAGCGCGTGGTTGCCTTTCAGATCCTGATTCGTCTCGAACCAATGCAGGCCGTCGGGTGACTGCACGACGCTGCTCCAACGATTGCTGTGCCAGTCGGAGGTGGTCACGGCGGCTACGATCCGGTCGCCACCTGAGATGACGTTGATCACCCGGTGAGCCAGACGTCGGCCCGATGGATCGCTGTCCGGCTGGAAGGTGTATCCGCGCTGCCATGACGTCCCGTCGTTCGAGACCTCGATGAGTGGTTCCTCCTTGCCGTAAATGGTGGTGTAGGTGCCGACCCGCGCGAGCACCTCGCCGTTGCCGGCGAGGGCAGGCGGGGCGGTCTGATCGGGTTGGTTCTCCCAGTTGGTGCCGTTGGTGGAGGTCAGTACTCCGCCACTCCATGGGAGGAAGAAGGTGCCATTCAAATAGACCGGACGGCTGAATCTTTCGGCGGTGGTTTCGGCAGTCAGAATCAGTTCCCCGACGCGGCCGTCGATCGAGGTGTAGACGCGCAAGGGCGAGTTCGGCGACTCCGTTGAATCGGTCCGCCGTTCAAAGTAGAAAAAGCGGTCGTGGCAAAACTGGAGCTCAATGGCGTTGCCACGATCCTCGGGCCAGAATCCGTCGTTGAACCACTGCAAACCATCGATCGAAAGATAACCGCCGGCGGCGTTGAAGAGACCATTGCCTGCGACCAACCCGGCGGGGCGATCGAGGGGCAGGATTGTGTCATGCAGGTCGATCCAATTCAGGCCATCGGTGGAGACGGTGAGCATGGGGCGATCGCCATCGGTCAGGGTTACGGTCGTTGTGCCCATTCGCGCGGCACCGAGCAGACTGCGATCGGGCACGGCCTCCGCGAGCGTGGTCCAGGTGCTCCCGTCGTCCGATCTGAGGTAGGCACCGGTCGCTTCGTCTTCGGCGTAGAACACCTCGCCGAGAGCGGTGACCCGCTTGAGGCTGCGGCTGGTGTCGATCGACCAAGTTTCGCCACCGTCGGTGGAAGTGAGAAAACCCTCACGGCCAGCCAGCACCAGTGTGTCGCCACGTTGCACAAAATCCTCGATATCGTAGCCTAGGTCATCTATCCGCTGCAGCTCCGACCAGTTGCGACCATCGAGGGAGGAGTAGATCGTGGTCGGACCGTAGTCGTGAATGGCGGCTAGGAACTTGGTGCCGGTGAAATGGAGCGCGGCCACATGCATGGGCAAGTTACTGGAACTCCAACCCAGTACATCCGTTGATACGCTGGACCAGTTGTCGGAACCACTAGTCCACTCGCCGGCGCGCACGAAGACTCCGTTGCCAAAGGCGAGGTCGGTGAGCACCGTGGAGCCGGTGGCGGGGGCGGAGTCGACCGGGAAGTTGAGCATCCATGTCCGGTTGCCAACGCGTCGATACACCTCGCCGCGTTCGCCGATGGCGACCCACCGCCCGTCGCCGTAGGCCAGGCTCCTGATTTGAGAATTGGAGGGCAGGTTGGTGGCGGTCCAAGTCAGGCCATTGGCCGAAGTCAGGAAACGGCCGTGCTGGCCGTAGGCGACGAACCGTCCGTCGATCACCTCGATTCGCTCGAGTCCCGACGCGTTCAGGGTCGGATTGATCGCTTCCCATTTCAGGTCCTGCGCGTGGACGGAAGAAACGGCCAGCGATGCGGCGAGGGCTGTGCACACGAGCCAAGTATTTCGCATGCCACTTTAGACAGGTGAACGCAGAGAAACCGCTATGCGATCTACGGCGAAAGCGTCAGGCGGGCGATGTAGGACCAATCGTAGCCGGGATTGTGGTCGGGGCCGGCGTCGAGGCGGAGCTCAAAGCGGTGATCGGCTGGGATGGTGAAGCGCGCGGTCTGCGGCCCCTGGTCTTCGGGGCGTGTGCGCGGTTGCACGAAATCCTCCCAGATCAGGCGGTCGCGGCCGTCGGGTCCCTGCACGTAGGCGCGGAAACGCACGCCGTCCGTGTCGCGCTGCTTTTCCCAGATCTCGGGCATGATGCCGTAATCGAGTTCGGCGGTGCGCTCACGTGACAGCGGCTCGTAACGGAGGCCGCCCGGGGGATGAATATGCAGGACCGGCGATTCGCCGAGATCCATTTGCGCAGGATCGTATTTCGCAAACACCGCGTCGGGGACCGGCTGGGTTTGGGCAAACATCGTGGTCATCTGATCGATCGGCACCGGTTTCCATCCGGCGGCGATGAACTCGAGCCGTGATTCACCCGGTCCCATGCGGTCGGGCCGCGCGGGTAGCAGCCGACCCTCCTCGCGCAGCTCGGCCAACTTCGGCCGCAGGGCCTCGCCTCGACTCTCGTCCAGGTAAATATCGGCGTGCGGGGTCGAGCCCACCGGTTCGGTTGCGAGGCCAAGTTCGCGGCAACGATGGTGCACAAAGGCGGTGTCGCCGGCCACCGAGTCGAGCGCGACCAGGACCGTGTAGCGATCGGGGGCGAGCGCGGCGAGCGACGCCTGCCAGGCGGTTTCGTCCGTTTCGTGCGTGCCGCGGATGGCGGTCATGCGACGACCGGCGTAAAAGGTGACGAGCGGATCCCACTCGCGACCGTAGACGAGCAGCACATCCTCGGGCCGGGTTAGTTCACGCAGCAGCCTTGCCAGTTCGGGGAGTGGACGATCGCGGATCTGACTGCGCCCCAGCCCCTGCAGGTGGGCGTGAACCGCGGTGGTCCACAGCGCCAGGCAGAGCGCAGCCACGGTCGCGAGCTTCAGGCGGCGGCGTCCTCGTCGTTGCCACACGGATACGAGTCCCAGCCCCACCGCCGTCACCAGCGCCGGAGCGACGGCCATGTGGTAGTAGTCGTGCACATAATACAGGTTGGCGAATGCAAGTGGTCCGGTCGCGACGATCAGCAGGCAGAGTCCGATCGTGAGGCGCAGCCGCCGGTCGCCCAGCGCGAGACCGAGGGGAATGAGCGCAAGCGACCAGGCAGGCAGGATCTGCGCCGCGTGTTGCCCCCAGCGCATCCACCAAGCGGGATCAAGTCGCTGCGCCAGCGTGCCCCAGTTCCAGGTCGCGAGCGCCTCGGAGGTGAGAAAATCGGCGTAGGGGTGCGCGGCTTTCACCGCATCGGACCAATCCGTCCAGAGCACTGCCGCGAGCACGCCGGGCGCGGTACACAATCCTGACCGTAGCCATGCGACGCGACCGACCGCGCGCCAGCGGGCAACTGTGCAGACAAGGGCGACCGGGAGGACGACGGCGAAGGTGGTCACCTTGGTGAGGGCCACCATGATGCCCAAAACGGCGGCGGCCCCTACCCAACGCCGTTCCCCGGAATCCCGGGATAGGGCTTCGGCCCAGGCCGCCAGCCACCAGAACGCCAGGGCCGTGGCCCAGCTTTCGATAAGCACCGCCCGCGAATAGTGCACCCACAGGGAGGACACGAGGAGGCCGACGCTGACGACAATCCGTTGCTCCGCGCTCAGGCCCGCGCGTCCCAGGAGGAGCCAAAGGGCGGGCAGAATGGCGAGTCCGCCCAAGACCGACACCAGCCGGCCGGCAAGCACAACGTCGCCGCTGGTCAGGAATGCCACCCCACTGGCGACCAGTTGGTAGGACGGGAACTCCATCGGCACCGACCACGGAGGTCCGAGTCCATTGAAGGGCGTCAGCGGCGGGACGCCCTGTTCGTGGAGCATCTCGATGGTGATGGCCGTTTGCGCCTGACGTCCGCTGTGGGAATCGGTCAGCGGATGCGTCCAGCCGCGGGAAACACTCCAGCCGAACCAGACGAGCGCTGTCAGCAGCGCGAGCGCGGCAAGGGGGTGAAGGGAGGGCGGGAATCGCAGAAGGCGCTTCACGACAAATCGGCGGAGGATCCTTCGGCTTTTTCCCGGCACTCGAACGCCCAGCAAGGCGCAAGCACCCAGCAGGCCAGCACCATCGGCACCGCGGGTCCGAGGTAGGCGCCGATCACAGCATAAAACGAAGTCACGTGCACCAGGGCGCAGACGAGAGCCAGGGCGCAGGCGCCGCCCCACAACGCGGCGAGCACCGCCAATCGGAAGCGCGCGTCGGGCGTCCGCCAGGCCCGGCGCACGACGATGAAAGTGCAGACCAGCGCGACGCCTGTCAGCGTCCAGCCGATCGTGCGAAACAGCCGGTACAGCACCATGCGCCCGTGGGTCGGCAAGCGCGGGATTTCCTGCTCCAGCATGGGTCGGGCATGCAGAAAGGCCGCATAGGTTTCGATCTCCTCGGGCGTGCCGATCGACGGCGAAGCCTGGGCCTTGAAGTCGGTGAAACGCACGAGCAGGTCGATTGCCTTGAGCCAAGCCTGGCCGATCTCGGTGGTGTAGGCGTCGTGCCAGACCGGGAAGAAGCCGTGCCGCGCCGCACCGCCGTCGAGACGGCCCTCATCCACCGCCGCATTGATCTCATCGGCCATGCGTTGCCAGTAGGCCTCGGCCTTGGGCGCGGACGCGTAGTGACCGAGTTTTGACGCCGCTGCGCGCAGCGCCCACTGGAACCACCCGCCCCGGATTTCCTGAAACGCGCGCGGATGCGTCGAGTCCGGCGCCCAGCCCGAACGCGCCCAGACGCGGGTCATTTCGCCTTCCATCAACTCCCGCATCTCGGCCAGCGCCGGGCTGTGCGGATAGATCAGGGCCCGCGTTGCCTGGGTGACCGGCACGCCGGGAATCGGGTCGGGTTGCGTGACGCGCAGCATGGCTCCATAGGCGGCCGGGAAGGCGCCTTCGCTCACATCCACTCCCATGCTCACCCCGTAGTGGACGGCGTTGGTCCAGCGCAGCGATTGGCGCGCGCCCTCGAACACCAGCCACGGCAGCACGAGCGCTGCAACCCAGCGCCAGCGCGGACGCGCGAACGGTGATCGCCAACCATGCAGCACCGTGGCCGCGAACAGGAGCAGGACGCTGGGGGCGAGCCAGATTCCCTCTTCGCGCGAATACCAGAACGCGGCACCGGCCAGACCCGCGAGCAGACCCCAGCCGAGCGACCCGCGCAACGGGCGATCAGCCCGCGTCAGCAATCCAAGCCAGCCCGCCAGGGTGAGCAGCGTAAGGGCGGGCTGGATACCGCCGCGCAGGACGCGGCCGTAGAGTTCGGCTGAGAGGGCGTGCGGTTCAAACAACAGCACCAGTAGCAGCGCCAGCCTCCACGCCGGATGGCGCAGCCAGGGCGCCAGGGCGGCCAGCAGCACCACGCACGCCAGCGCGTGAAACAGAATCTCGTTGAGTTGGAGCGGAAGACCGGTGGCGGACGACAGGGCCAGAAAGATCGAGAACGACGGCCCTTTCGCCAACGTGAGCTGCCAGAAGTCGCCCAGCCAGCCGCCGGCCAGGATCGTCATGCCCTGGTCCATGAACAGTTTGTCGTCATGCATGGCATGGGCGTGGATCGTCTGGCCGAAATCGGAAACCAACCAGAGCTTGCCTGCGATCAACGTGGCCGCCACCGCCAGTTGCACCGCCGGATGGCGCGCCCAGGGCCACAAGGCCACGCCGAGCAGCAGTATCCCGCCGAGCAGGCCGCAAACGGTCATCCACCCAAACACGGCATTGGTGCCCGACACGAAGGGGGACTCGAGTTCGACTCCGCGCAGGAGCAGGGGATCAAACAGATCGTCCGGCAAATCAATGCGCACCGCGCGGCTCGGTCTCATTTGCCACGAGGCCTCGAAGCCACCGTCGGGCGTCGCGCTCAGCTTCGCGGTTTCAACCCACTTCTGGTCGATGGTGACGACGGGCAATTCCGCCGGGGCCGGGTAGACATACCAGCCACCTTCGCGCGGGGGACCCTCGAAAACCAGGGTCAGCCGGGTGAGGGGCACATTGCCCGGGGGCAGCGTGAGATAGGCGAAGGGATCGCCGCCGGTGACCGCCAGTTCGCGCGTTTCGGGATTCCAGCTGAACGCATGCGGTTCGATGAAGCGCACCTCGGCCGGAGCCAGCCGCACCTCCCGCTGCATACTGCGGAGCAGGGCGAGCCCGCCGGCCACGACCAGCAGCGCCAGGGCCATGAACAGGGTTTTGCGGCGGTCGATCATCGACGCAGGCGGAGTCGGATCATGTCGCTGAAGAACCCGGCGAGCAGCACCTGCATCGACAGGACCAGGCAGGTCACGCCCGGCACCACCCAGCGCAGGATGCGCGTCGGCGAAAGGTCGCCGAAGGACGTTTGCTGCCACTGCAGCACCGCTTCGATGGACAGGCCGACTCCGAGCGCGGCGAGAGCGACCGCGGCGACGATGCCCCGTTCCAGGGTGAAAGCGGCGAACGGCGGCCGAGAGGACAGGCCGGGCCGGTGCGGGGCCAGGCCCGCTTCATGCACGAAGATCTTGGAAATGACGGCGAAGGCGACTGCTTGAAAGCCGCAGAGGATGGCGGCGGCGGCGAAGAGCAGCGTATGTACGTCGAGCACGATGCCGCCGATCGGCAGGGGGCCCCGCAGGAGCGCGGCAAACCCGACGAGTCCGATCACCAGCAGCGCGAGACCCGGCAGGAAAAACAACCAGCGCGGGCTGAAAAGCAGCATGAAGCGCAGGTGGCGCCAGCCGTCCCGCCAGGGGCGCAGGTGCGGCGGACGGTCGCGACCGTCCGGACGAAGACTGACCGGCGTTTCGACCATCTTCAGGCCGGAGAGCGAAGCCTTGATCACCATCTCCGAGGCGAACTCCATGCCGCTGGTGCGCAGGTCGAGACCGGTGAGCGCTGCCTTGCTGCCGCCGCGCAGACCGCAGTGGAAGTCGCGGGTGGGTATGCGGAAGAAGAGGCGTCCCAGAAAACTCAATACCGGGTTGCCGATGTAACGGTTTTTCCAGGGCATGGCGCCGGGGTGAATGCCCCCGGCGAAACGGTTGCCCATGACGATATCGGCGCCGTTGCGCAGAGCGTCGAGCATCGGACCCGCTTCGCGAAAATCGTAGCTGCCGTCGGCATCCGCCATGATCACGTAACGCCCGCGGGCGGCCGAGATGCCGGTGTTGAGGGCGTGACCGTAGCCCCGCTGGGCGACGGGCACGACGCGGGCGCCGGCTTTCTCGGCAATGGCCTGCGAGCCGTCGGTGCTGCCGTTGTCGGCAACGAGGATTTCGGCGACCACACCCAGACGGTTTATCACCTCCCGGGCTTCGGCCAGGCAGCCGGGCAGGGTGAGCGCCTCATTGAGGCAGGGCATGAGCAGGGTAAGCTCGATGGCGGTGGAGTCGGTCATGGTGCAGGGCGGGATCCGCGGCGAATGAAGAGAAGGATACCCCCGAGGCTCCACAAGGCTGCGGAGGCGAGGGTGGCGCCGGCAAGGGTGCGGTGGGCGGGCGCGGCGCGTTCGGCGCGCAGGGCGGCGCGCCAGCCGGTGGCCCAGTCGGGATCGTTGGTCAAAACCGGCCGGGTGACCCCGAGCCAGCCTTCGCGGTCCGGCCGCCCGTCGTAGAGGTAAAGCACGGCCTGGCCGTTGCGGTAGGCGCTGACGTCGACGGTCCACGTGTACCAACCGCTTTCGGGATTGGGTCCGCCGTAGCCCACCCACTGTGGCTCCCCGCCGTCGGCCGGGAGAAGTTTCCACCGCAGGCCGTTGCCATGGGCGCAGGGGAAGCCGGTGAAAAGCAGCGACAGGAAATCGGCGGTGATCGGAATGGGCTCGCTCGCGAGGGTACCTTGGAAACCGGCGGGGCCATCGATGGCCGTGCCGTGGGTGAAAGGTCTCCAGGCGGCGGGTTCGGACAACACGGCGCCGGGCGTGCGCGCGGGGTCGACGGTGCCCACGCTTTCGCGATTGAAGCGCAGGTCGGCGAAGGCCAACCCCGCGTCGGCGGGCGCCATGAGTTGCCGCACCCGCTTCTGCGGGTCGAACTCGAGCGGCATTTTCCAGCGGGACCAGATCAGGGCGAAGAGCAGCACGAGCGAAGCGCCGGCAAGCCACAGACGGGTTGCCGTCCAGGCGGACGGCCCGGCCTCGATTGCCGGAGCCGCCGTCGGATGGCGGCCGGTGAGCAGGCCGGCCCCGAGGGCGGCGAAGCCCAGCAGGGCAAAGACGAGGCGACCGTCGAGGATCAGGTGCACGAGGCCGCCGAGCCGACCGTGGTCGGCGCGTGCTTCCGGCGCGCCGGTTTCCGGCGGCAGCAGGGCGCGGACTTCCGCGCGGTCCAGCAGGGCCTGCACGGAGGGCGGATAAGTGAAGAGGAGGGCACCATCGCGTTCGAGCGACAACACGGCGGGATCGCGGGAGGCGAGGTAGTCGCGCACCCGCTGCAGGTTGGCCGGGTTTTCGCGGAAGCGATTGGAGAGGTTGAAGCCGGCGTGACTCTCGGTGGATTCCCACCAGAAGCCCTCGACCGGAACGGCGAGCCAGACGACGGCGAGACCAAGCAGCAGGGCACGGGCGGCACGTCGCAGCCACAGGTGCCAGAGCAGGAGAAGGGCGGCGCCATTGGCGAGGAAGCCGAGCGCCAGAAAATCGCAATAGCGGGAGGCGAAGGTATAGGTTTCGGCGGCGCGGCCGTAGCCGATGGCAGCGCATTGGCCACCGACCCACAGGCCCGCGACCAAGACAAAAGCCGGGGCGGGAGCCAGGCGTCGGCGGGCGACCGCGTCAAAGGCAAGCAGCAGCCAAGGCGCCCACAGCAGGAAGGCCCAGGCAGGATGATCGGTGGGCCAGGCGAGTTGGCGGAGCGTGACCTCCACCGCCAGCGGCACGGAATCGGCGCGGTAGTGGGCCGTGGCTTCGATGGAGGGGAAAAAGGCAAAAAAGGCGCCGATCGTGGCCAGGGCGAGCGCGGCATTGAGCGCGTGATAACGACGGTCGCCGTCGCGCTGCACCCAGCGCCAGAGGCAGAGGGGCAGCAGGGCCAGATGAACCAGGATGGCTGAATGCTGGGTGAAGAGGACGAGCACGCCGATCACCTGTGCGGTCCACCAGCCGGAGTCGCGGGCGGTGCGGGTCGTCAGCAGGTGCAGGTAGAGCAACGAAAGCAGAATCTGCAGGTAGGGGAGCGACTGGATGCCCCAGAGCGTGTTTTCCCAGGCGATGGGCAGGGCCATGATCGCGCCGGTGAAGAAGGCGAAGACCGCGCGGGGCGGACCGGCGAGTCCGGGCAGGACGCCGCGCAGGAACACCAGCACGGCGCCCGCCAGGATGAAGGCATTGCACGTGGTCTCGACCAGGTTGTTCCACTGCCCGTTGATCCGCAGCAGGGCAAAGGAGAGCAGGCGGGTGAGAACCGGCCAGTGGTCGTTGAGCGGTTGGAAGAACGTTTGGAGCGAGAACGTGCCGTCGATCCAGGGGCCGATGAGTTCGACGCCGGTGAGTTGCCACTGATCGCGGTAGGGCAGGACCGTGCCGAAGATGGCGATGAGGTCCAGGTGGGCCGCCAGCGCGAGCAGTGCGCCGCCGCCGGCGCAGTACCATAGACTGCGTTGGCCGGAAGAACTCACTCGATCACGATGTCGGACCAGGCGGTCCAATCCCAGGCGGGATGGTTGCGAATGCTGATTTCGAAGAGCAGGCGGCCGTCCCCGAGCTCGGCCGTCGGAATGTCGAAGTCGACGAGCCCGCGTTCGTTTTCGTTGGTGAACGGTTGGAGTTCGCGGGCGTAAAGCTCGCGTTCGGCCGAGCCATCGGGGGCGGTCCACACGATGCGGAACAGCGCGCCGTCGGTTTCGCCACCGTTGGTGTAGGCACCTTCCGGATACCCATGGGCGCCGCGCACGTGGCGCGTGCCGGCGCGGAAGTCGAACTGCATGACGCTGGGGGCGTGCATGACGATGGCTTCGCGGCCGTCGATCTCGAGCTTTGATGGCGGGGTCATCGCCGTGAAATCGACCGGCAGCTCCGAGAACATGGAGAACTTTTCGCGTTCGACCTGCTTGGCGTACTCCTGCTTGAGCTGCGTGGGCTCGAGCATCGACAGCGACACGAGCGCGCTGTCGGCGAAGAAACGGCGATCGGCCTCGTCGACGAGCAGGCGGATGGATTTGACCGTGCGCGCAGCCTCCCCGCCGTGCGCTTCGAGGTAGGACTCGAAGTCGGTCACGATCGGATTGAGCTGAAAACCGGCGCGCGCGGAGGTGAGAGGGAGCCGGTGAAGGATGGTTTTGTCGTCGCGATCCGTGATTTCGAGGTGCACGAAGGGCGGCTTGTAGAGGAAGCTGCGGGCGCGGCCGAGCAGGCTGAAGGGCAGGTCGATCTCAATCCACAGGTGGCGCGCGCCAAACTCGAGCAACGACAGCGGTTCGCCGAGCGACAGGTCCAGCGTGCGTACCCGTCGCGGCAGGATCTGCTCCAGCGGCGGATGACTGTCGCGGCGTTTGAAGAGATAAAAGTCCTTTTCGAGCAGCTGGAAGGTGTAGAGGTGGGGAAAGAGGGCCATGAGCTGCGAGTCGTCCATCAGCAGCGGCCGTTCGTCGATGGTCTGCAGTTTCAGAAGGAGGAACTCGGGCGCGGCGTCGGACGTGATGAAGTCGGCGTTCATTTCGGCGAGTCGCGGAGTATAGACCGAGTAGCTCTGGAATACCGGACGCGGGGTGTAGTTGAAGCCGTTGAAGAGCGCGATGGCTTGTTCGAATCCCAGCACGTCGAGCGAAGCGTTCCCGACGATGAGCTTGGTTTTCTTCAATTCCCCCTCGCGGCGCCAGTGGTCGACCTGGCCGGAAAGTTCGCCGCGATAGCGGTCCCAGTGGGACAGGGAGGCGAGGTTGCGCTGCAGCTTCTCGTTGGCGATGTTGGGGGCGTAGTCGACGTTGGACGTGAACGTGCCGCGCATGCCGGAGAGGCTGAAAAAAGCCACCCCGATGAGGAGCGTGCGCGGAATCCAGCGGCGGCGGGCGAGGGTCTCGCCAAACAGGGCCGGAAACGCGACCGCCGGCACCAATGCGCAGTAGAAGAAACCGAGCATGTGGCCGTCGGCGCGCACGAAACCATGTTTCCAGTTGAGGAACAGGAAGGCCGCCAGGATGAGAATCAGCGCCGTCGAACGCAGGCGGTCGGGCTGGGTCAGCCCATGCCAGACGAGGTAGCCGGCGAGGCAGGCAAACACCAGCATCGCCAGCGTAAACTGGCTGGCGAAGCCGGTCTCGCCGCGCGGGGTCGGCAGGCCCATGGCGGCCTGGTAGCCCGAACTGACGTCGAGCGAGTTGATGACGTAGGCCGGGAGGTTGAGGAGGGACTGGCCGCAGGTCATCCAGAGGATCAGAAACCCGAGGCCGAAGGCACCGAGCAGCCAGAACGCCGGTCGACGCCGACCGCGCGACCAGGCGAACGTGACCGCGACGGCGACGACGAAGCCGGCAAAGAGCAGGTTGGTGAACTTGATGACGGAAAGAAAGGCGAGGAAGAGCCCGACGAGCAGAGGGCGTGGACTGCGGTCCTCGGCCAGTGCCTTGACGGCGTTCCAACCACAGAAAGCGATGACAATCATGTGCAGCGCGTCGCCATAGCCGACGCCCCACAGGATAAAGAAGGCGAAGTAGGCGAAGCGTGCGAGGCCGGTGAGGGGGCGTCCCTGCAACACGATCATCGCCGCGGCGATCGCCGCGAAAACCACCTGGAACACGACGTAGGACCAGAAGTAGAGGCCGGTGTAGGTGTTGCCCAACAGGAAACCCAACGGGCCGTAGGTGAAGACGACGTCGGTTCCGAACTGGTAGTCGCGATGCAGAAAATAGGCGAGCGCCTGGCGCCAGGAGGAGTCGAGCTCCAGCAGGGGTTTCTGCGGCAGGGTGAGCGCAAGCAGCGTGAGCAACAGCCACAGCAGGCCTTCACCCGGGCGGTTGGGGGAGGGAGCGGTGGGGACCACTGGGGCGGCCACGGCGGAAGGGGCGGATGGAGACGGAGCCTCGGCGGACATGTCGGCTGGATTCAAGGGAAGCAAATGACGGCGTCTAGGGGGAAGTTGGCGGGGCGGCCTCGAGCAGGAGGTTGAGCCAGGAGGCCCAGTCGCTGGATTTGTTGCCATTCGGACCGGCCGTGGCCTCGAGTTCGAGGATGGAGTCCGGCGGCAGATCGGCTGGAAGCGTAACGACAAAATCCTGACGCCCGCGATCCTCCGGCCGCTGGCGCGGCGCGAGGTGACGGCGCAGCAGTTCGCGCGGGGCTCCGCCGGCCGGCAGCACGCGCACAATGAATTCGACCCCGTCGGTTGGGCTGGGGTTGTCGTCGGCGTAGGCGTTTTCCGGCAACAGGAAGGAGCCACGCAGCATACCGGCGTCCGGCGGGAGACGGTAACGTAACAGGTGCGGGGCGTGAATATTGTAGTCGCGTGCTCCGGCGTCCTCGTTGACGCCGCCGCCGAAGGACAGCCGCAGGGCCGAGGCCGGAACGCGTGCCGGGGCAAAGGGCAGGGCGAATTCGCGTGCCTGTTCCGGCGTGGCCAGCGGCTCGTCGATCGTGGCCAGAAGTGGCGACCCTTTCTCCCAGGGGCCGTTTGCCCGCTGAATAAGTGGCACCAGCACGAGGGAGGTTGCGTCCGGGCCGAGGTTTACCGGGACCTGCCAGGTTCGTCCGGCGGTGGCGGGAAAGGTCAGGCGGGTGAGTCCGACTCCCTCGGCCCAAAGGCCGATGCCCGTCACGTCACCAGTGTCCGAATACACCTGAACATTGGCCCGTATCACGCCGGGCTGCGGCAGGGTTTCGGTATCGACGGCAGTACTGGCGGCAGTGACGGGCAGCGGGTCGATTTGGCCTGTGGCTTCCCAGTCGCATCGTGCGAGGACGTTGGCCGCATGCGGTGTTGTGACCTGGGGATCAACCGCGCCGTAGCGGGTGACCAGCCAGCTGTCGAGCAACGGGAAGTTGTGCAGGGGGTATTTGCCGAACTCGCGGCCGGGCGTGACGGCGTAGTCGACGACCACCCGCGGCTGACTGCGCGCCAAGTCCTGCACCAATAACTCGAGTGAACCCGGCACCACCGCGTAGCGTGTATCGATCTCCGGGGCGGTGTTGGTCCACGGCACGAAGCCGGTGGGAAACGAACAGTAGAGAAAACGCGTCGCCGGCAGTCGATCCGTCAAGGCATAGAGATCGGCGTTAAAGCCCCAGACGAAAATCGAGTCTTCCCGGGTGGTCAGTGCCTGAACGAGCGGGACGATCGGGGTATCGGCCGCGGTCAGCGGCTTCTCGGGCGCGCGATAGCGGATTGGAACCAGTGCCACCGAAACCAGGGTGATGACGCGCAGTGCGGCCAGTGCCATGGGAGCTCGTTCCAAGCGCGCACTGATGCGGGCAAAGCACCATCCGGCCACCCAGGCAAAGGCCGGAAAACAGACGATGAGATAATGACCGAAGCCGCGGCCGCCGGAAATGGCCCCGCCCAGCGCCGCGCCGGCCCAGACCAGCATGTAGACCTCGCGCGGCCGACGCTTCGCGCTGTCGGGGTCAGCTCGGAATTGAGCGGTGCGCAATGCGACCCACAGGCCCCCGCCGATGCCGGCGGCGAAGACCAGCGGGTAGTGGCGGGCCAAAAGCACGAACCATGGGGGGGCAGTGGCGAGCCGATCGCGCAAGGGGATCTCCGGACCATAGATCTCGACGTTATAGGTCCAGAACTGAAACCAGAACGTCTCCCACCCGACGGCCGCGGCAAAGATCCAGCACAACACCCCGATGGTGAAACCGGCGCCCGCCAGGCAGCAGAGCACGCCGCGCAGGGCGGTGCGTGGGCGCTGTTCAGGCAGGAAAGCGCCAAAGGCGAGCGCCGCCAGCGCCGGGGCGAGCTCCAGCAACGCGGACTGCTTGGTCATGAAGGCGAGGCCAAGCGCCACGCCGGCAATCGTGGCTCGTCGTCCGCTCGCCAAGCCCGTGCGTCCGGTCCAGAAAACGATCGCTGCCGTCGAGGTAAAAACGATCACCAGCCACTCCGTGTGGGCAGCCCGGCTGTCCTGGGGAATCAGCAGCCCGCAGGAAAATGCCACCACCGCGAGCGCGCCGATCGCCGCGCTCCACCGATCGCCGTCGCGGCGCACCAGGCCGGCGACCATCACCGCCACCAGGGCGATGCCGACCGTCACGGCCAGGCGCAGTACCCAAAGATGCAGGCCGCCGATCGCGGTCAAACCCGCGGCGACGTAGTAGGAGACCGGCCCACGGTGGTCGATCGCATCCCGATACAGTACGCCCCCGTGATGAATAACGTCGGCCACGGTGCGGTGAACCGCCTCGTCGGCGTTCCACACCGGCGCGGCGAGACTGGGATAACGCAACCACACGGTCCATGCCAGCAGACCGCCAAGGGCGAGCCACAGCAGGAGAGAAGCGCGGGAGCTGGAAGCAAGGGATCGATTCGTCATCGTGTCGGCGGGGCGGAATCCGGCGGCAGCACCGTGCCGCTGAACGGGAGCCAGTAGGCCCAGTCGAATGAGGGATCGCCGCGAGGTCCGGGGGTGCTGCGCACGATCAGGCGGCCGGGCCCGTGGCCGGGCGGAAGTCGCACCGTGGTTTCCTGATCACCGCGGTCGAGTGCATTGTTGAAGGGGCGGAGGGCCACGCGCGTCAGGGACGTGACGGATCTGCCGTCATCGAACTCCGCGATGACATCGATGCCGTCGGTGGCGGAGCTGGGGGACGGTCCCGCGTAGGCACCCGCATCGAGACCATAACGAATTGCGACGGCGTCGAGTTCAGCCGGGACCTCGTAAACCAGACGCGACGGCGCATGGGCAATCCAAGCCCCCTGCATGTTGCGGGATTTGATCGACTCGCCATCGCTGCCGATGCCTTCGGTGGGAGTCAGGATGGTGCCGTTGGACAGGATGAGGTCGGGACCGGGACCCTGGATGCGAATGTGGCGGAGGTAGGTCCAGTCGCCGGTTCTGGAATCGTCCTGACCGGCCGTGATCACGATCCGCAGTTGACCGCCGGGGCGATGATTGAGCGGGACCGCTGCCGTCTGGAGGCCGCGGTCGGCTTCGATGCGGACCGGATCGAGGTAGCGGGACCACAGCGTATCGTCGACGCCATCGGCGGACACATGGTGCAGTTCGAACCGGGCGCCGGTGGTCGGCGGATCGGACGGCGTGAGAAACGCGCCGTCGGAGAAACCGAATTCGAACACCACGCCGGTGCTGCCGCTCGGCAGCGGATAGTGCAGCAGGGCCGGAGCATGCAGGAACCAGATGTCGTCGCCGCCCTGACCGGGGTGATCCCCCACGCCCGTGTTGCTGGCCACCGGTGGGATGCGATCATGGCCGCGTCGAAGGGCGGGACCGAGCGCGGCGCCCTCGAATTGCCCGATCCAGACGGAGCCGCCGGCTGACGAGAGTTGCAGCTCACCGTCGACGCGTTGTTCAAACTGAGCGGTGAAGATCGCGGGAGCGTTTTCGGCGGGAGTCAGCGGCAGCGGCTCGGCCTCGCCGTTGGGCGAGATCCAGGCCAGGCGGGGCGCCGATGCGCCCTGCCACATCAGGCGCACGCGGTCCATCATGCGGGGGTGGGGAAAGCGCAGCGTGAAATCGGTATCGGTCGTCCACCCATCGACACCCTCGCGCGTCTCCCGGGCCCAGCCGGGAGCCGCGCCGTTCCCCAGGCTTTTATCGCCAAATACCAACACGGGTGACCGGGCGAAGAAGGTGGGCGGCAAATTCAAGTTGGAAGTCAGTGACAGCGCCGGACTGCGTCTGATCCTACCATCGCGACCGACGGCAAAGAAGGTGACCGCGTCCCCTCCTGACGACTGGAGTCGATCCAGCGAAAAATGGACTGCGGCGCGGGCGGTGAAGTGATCGGGCAGATCGACGGTCGCGACGGAGTCTGGCGTGAGTTGCCAGACGAGGCGCGTGGTGCCGGGAGGCAAAGCGATCTCGGCGCGGACCCGCGCATTTGCTCCGGTTCCCGTGCGTTGGGTCGTGAACCGAGCGAAGGACGGATCCAGTTGGGCATCGTTGAGACGATGCTCGGGCGGTATGGCCTCGTCGCGACGCACGTGGAAGGTCAGGTCGTCGAGATCGGGCAGGCTGCTGGCGACTTCCACGTAATGGTCGGCGATCTCGTCCCCCAGCCAAGGCTGATCCAGCAGCGGGTATTTTCCGTAGTAGGCGCGGTGTGAGCCGATCACCATGGGCGGCGGTGACGCTTCCCAGTCGTCCTGCAATTGCGCCCAGGCGTGGGGAACGATCGCGTAGCTCGTGTCGGTGTCGACGTCGAGATTGGTCCAGGGAACGAGGCCGGTGAGGAAGTTGCTGTAGAGGAAGCGGGTGGCGGGCAGGCGGTCGGCCAGCCCGTAAAGTTCCGGCGCATAACCCCACACGAATAGGCGGTCGGTGGGCGAAAGCGTATCATCGACGAAGGTGCGCAGAAAGGGAGTTCCGGAATCCGGCGCAGGGTTGATCCTGCTTCCGAACTGGCGCAGGGCCTGACTGGTCTGCGCCGCCAGCGCGAGCCCTACGGCGGCGATGATGAACCGTCGCAGCAGACTCGCCGACCGGTGGAACTGCTCCCAGCCGCGCGCGAGGATCCAGCCGCTGGCCAGTGATATGCCCGGGACGGCGTGGATGGCGTAGTGGGCGAATTCGCGACCGCTGAGCGTGCAGGAAACGATGCCGGCGGCGGTCCAGCCGAGGATGAGCCAAGGCAGGAGGGGGAAGGCGGCGTGGGCGTCGGCGCGCGGGCGGCGCCGCCAGACCTGGATCAGCAGGCCAATGGCGCCGGCGACCCCAAGCTCCAGGGCGAAAGGCGCGTCGAACCAGGCGACCAAGAACGGCAGGCGCGCGCCGAGCAGGCGGGTGGTGAACGGGACCTCGGGGACGTAGATGGTCGTGTTGTAGGTCCAGCCGTAATACAGAAACGCGTCGAAAGCGCCGTGGGCGGAAAAGTAGGCGCAGGCGACGGCGAAAGGCAGGGCGGCTCCGACGACGGTGCCGACGAAGAGGCGCAGCAGACGACGGCGCGCGGCGGAGGGGCCGGACCACGCCAGGAGGGCGAGCAGCACCCACACGACCCCGAGATCGAGAATGCCGGGCTGCTTCGCCAGGGCGGCGAGTCCGAAGCAGAATCCGATGGCGACTCCCCGGCCCAAACCTCTGCGGTGATGGGAACAGGCAAAAACCCAGAAACCGAGCAGGGAAAAGGCGACGACGAACCACTCGGTATGGAGCGCCAGGGTGTCCAGCGAACCCGGTGCCAGAAAGGCAAGGACCGTGAAAACGACGGCGGCAAAGGCACCGGCGACCGGATCGCCGAGCTGCCGGGCCAGGGCATACAGACCCCAGGCGAGCAGGCCCAGGCCGAGGACGAACATCCAGCGCACGCGGACCACCCCTTGGTTGCCGGTGAGGGCGAAGGCGGCGGCCTTGAGATAGGGAACCAGCGGACCGCGATGATCGACCGCGTCACGATACAACACGTCACCGGCAAGGATCTGTTGCGCGGCGGTGAAGGTGACGCCCTCGTCGATGTTCCAGTAGTTCCGCTGCATGAACGGCGCGCGCAGCACCGCCGCCGCGGCGACCAGGGCGGCGAGGAACAGCAGCGAAGCTGCAAACGTCTGATGCGAACGCGGGGTCATGGATCCAGGATCAAAGACCGTCGCCGGTCGGTTCGATCGGGCGGGTTTCCCCGTGCAAGTCACCCCACAGCGCCCAGTCAAAGCTGTTGTTGTTGTTCGGGCCGGGTTCGGTTCGCAGTCGCAGTCGGCCCGTGGCGGCGGCGGGCAGATCGACCGTCGCGGTCTGCCAGCCGGCGTCCTCGGGACGGGTGAAGGGATCGAGGGCCCGGCGGAAGAGTTCAATCGGTTCCCCGCCATCCGGGGCGAAATCCAATACGGCGACGATACCGTCGCTGCGCCGACTCCCGTCAGGCGCATGCACCGCCGCTTCGGGCAGCCTCACCCGGAAGGTGATGCGGTGGAGCCCGGCCGGTTTGGCATAGACCATTTCGCGGGGCGCGTGGGCGGACCATTGACCGGGTTGCTCGAGTGCGGACCAACCATCCTGGAAACCGTGACGTGCAACGGTGGGCAGCACGCGACCGTCGTCGAGGCGCAGCGGCGGGCCCGGCGGCAAGGCGACGACGTCCTGGGAAATCCACGACCAGTCCCAGGCGTCGCTGTTGTTCGGCCCGGTAGACGCCGTCAGGATCAGTTGTGCCCCGGGTTCACGAGGCAGCCCGATCTGTGCGCGCTGCGGCCCGCGATCGGCGGGGTTGGGCGTCGGATCCAGGTAGCGTTCCCACAGGACCCGGTTCTCACCGTCGTGGCCCACCCGGGTGAGCCGAAAGACGACGCCATCGGTGCGGCCGTCGGCGGGGGGATAGGCGCCGTTCTCAATGCCGTAATCGAACTCGAGAACAGCGAGACCCGGGGGATGGGGCCAAACAAGGCGGTGCGGGGCATGAAAAACGAGACGGTCCTCTCCCAGTTGCCGTGGCAAGGGATCGGAGGGGGCGAGGAGCTGACTGTATAGGCGGCCGTCGAAGAGGAAATTCGCACCGACCCCCGCGGCCTCGACCGGACCGAAGTAAAGGTGATCGTTGCGGGCGTCCGACTCCTTGCCCGGCCGGAATTCAAACACCAGGCGGCCGGGCTCGCGCCGAGGCAACGGCAATCGATCCCGCTGTGGCATTCGGTAGCGCCCCTCCTCCTTTACCGGTACACGTAGCACGCCGAGCGTGGTCGGTTCGCGCCCGTCGCTTTCCCAACGCACGACAATGTCGTATCCATCGGACATGTCCGCGACGGAGGGCATGATGCCGTGCTGAAACTCGACTTCCGTGACGGTAACGGGACAGTCGTAAATCAATCTGGCCGGCGCATGGAGTTGTACAGAACCGGGCACGATGAGGTATTCGGGGGCCTCAGGCACGGCGGATTCGATCAGCACCGGCGGCAAGGGGCCGCTCACGAGCTTCAACTGCGGATCGGTGGGATGGGGCTGCGAGCGGCGCGCAAGGAAGGCCCCGAAATCGAGAGCGGTGCTGCGGCGACCGGAACCGTCGGCGAAGCGAAGTACCGCATGGAAGGGGGTGGCGCTAGTGAGCGGCTGCGCGACGAAGAAGCGCGCAGCAACCGGCTGCTGCGCCGGGTAGGGCAACACCGCGAGACGTCGCACTCCCTGCCACAATTCGACCGCGGTGGCGCCGGCCGGGGCGTCCACTTGAATCGTGGGCGTTTCATTGCGTACCCAGGTGTCGATTGCGGACATCCGGATCGTCGCATCCTGCGGCATCGGAGCTTCGGGTGATGCGACCGCGGGCGGCGCCTCGTCCAGTCGTCGAAACAGACGCATCCCTCCCGGGTCGCCGGGGGCGATTTCGGCATAGTGCGCCGTGATTTCGGCCCACAGACGCGGGTAGCCGGCGAGCGGAAATTTCGCATAGCCGCGGTTGGTCCCCGTATCGATCAGCAGCGCCGGTGGACGCAGGGCGAAGTCGGCGTGAAATTTTTCCCAGCCACCCGGGGCGATGCCGTAGCGCGCATCCTTCAGCGAATCGAGGTTGGTCCATGCGATCATGCCGGAAATGTAGTTGGCGTAGACATACCGCGTGGCCGGAAGGCGACGGGCTGCGACATGAAGTTCCGGATAGTAGCCCCATACGAAAATGCGCTCGTCCGGCGCGGTGTGGGCGGCGATGCGCTGGCCAAGGGCAATCAGTGGACTGCCGATGGACGCGATGCTCTCCGCAACCTGCCGCCAGCGAAGCACGCTCGAGACAGCAATCCCCGCGACTGCAACCACGGCGAGCGCGGGGCCGAGACGCGGCATCCGGCGCGGGGTCCAACGAGCCATTCCCGCAAGCGTCCAGCCGATGGCCAGACTCAGGCCGGGGATCACCTGTTCGCTGTAGTGGGCGAACTCACGACCACTGAGCGTGGTGGAAATCAGGCCGGAGGCAGTCCAGCCCAGGATCAGCCAGGGCAGCAGGGGAAAGACCGGTGGTCGGCGCAGCGATCGGCGCGACACGAAGACGAGCAACGCAATGGCACCGACGATGCCGATCAACATGAGCACCGGCACGTGATCCCAAGCCATCGCGAAGGGCTGGCGGATACAGAGCAAACGCTCACCCAAGGGGACCTCGGGAAGATACACGGAGGTATTGAAGGTGAAGGCGTAGTAAAGGTAATCGTCCCACGCATTGTTCGCGGCAAAGTAGATGGCGGCGACAATCAGCGGGGAAACGACGCCGAGGGTCAGACCGCACCAGTACCGCAGCAACCCGCGCCGATCGGCGTTGGCGGGGATTGCCTGCAGCGCGATGAGTACAGTCGCGACGACGGCATCGAGCAGCCCGGGTTGTTTGCAGAGCACGGCCAGGCCGAAGAGCAGGCCGGCAGGAATACCGCGCGACAGGTTCGGGCGTTCGATCGACCGGACGAGCAGCGCGAATCCCGCCGTCGAGAAGAGGACGACGAACCACTCGGTGTTGGCCGAAAGCGCGTCTCCGACATCGACATAGAGCAACTGAAGGAGCACGAACGCGCCAGCGGTACCGAAGGCCGTCGCCGGCCGCTCAGGATCGAGACGGCGGGCGATGCAGAAGAGTAGAAAGGCACTGAATCCCAGACCCACGGCCAATACGGTATGCACCGCCGCGATGTTCCAATCGCCGGCTATGGCCAGGATGCCGGCCTTCAGATAGGGCATCAACGGGCTGCGGTTGTCGGCAGCGTCCCGGTAAAGCACTCCGCCCTCCAGCACCTGCTGGGCCATGGTGAAAGTCGAACCTTCGTCGAGGGTCCAGATGCCGTGGTCGAGCCACGGGGCACGCGATCCCACCACCGCGGCGATGAGCAGCAGTGCGATGAGCAGGTGACGAATCAAGGAGGACGGCGGGCTCATGGATCGGAAGGCATGACAATCTCGCCGCTGAATTCCCCCCAGATGCTCCAGTCAAAGCTGTTATCTCCGGCCGGTCCCGGATCGGTGCGAAAGATCAATTCTCCGATCTCGCCTTCCGGTAGGCCGAGCCGGGCCTCGTGGAGGCCGTAGTCGGCGGGGCGGGCGAAGGGGTCGAGTTCACGCCGTAGCAGTTCCGTTTCGGTGCCATCGCTGTGGCGGAACGCTACGCGGGTCACCACGCCGTCGCTGCGTCGTCGCCCGTTGGCGTCGGTCGCGGCTCCGGCGCTGATTCCGTAATGGATCGTGATTCCACGCAGCTCGGCGGGTTTGGGGTAAACGAGCTCCTGCGGAGCGTGCCCGGCCCAGAGTCCGGGACGGAATTCATGCGCGCGTCCGTTTTGAAAGTCTGATCGGCCGATCGAGAGCAGCTGGCGACCGTCGGGCAGGCGCAGCGGAGGTCCGTTGGCACGTCCCTCGAATCGCCCCATCCATGACCAGTCCCAGGCGGAGTTTTCGTGCGGACCTGCCAAGGTGCGGGCCACGATCGTACCCGGCACCGCGGGGGGCACGGCGACGTGGGCGGTTTGTTCGCCGCGGTCTTCAGGTAGCGCAAAAGGATCGAGGTGCTTTTCGAACAGGACCTGCGTGGGTCCGTCCTTGTCCGGGATCAACTCGACCCGAAACGTGACGCCATCGGTGTGATCCGGTCCCCGCTCCGGCGCGTAGGCTCCGGCTTCGATTCCGTAACCGAATCGAAACTCCGCGAGCAGTTCCGGCCGACGCCAACGAAAGGCGGTGGGCGCGTGCGCGACCCACTGACCGGGTTCCAATTGGTCCCCGACGACGAGATGGCCGTCGGGACCAGGCAGCAGCGGCACCGGCGTATTCCCCACCGCAAACCAGGCGCCGGAGATTTCGCCCGTCAGGCGGCCGAAAAACACATGATCCATGTGCGGCTCGCCCACACTGCCGGGCCGCAGGGTGAATTCGAGGAATCCCGGATCGAGGTCGGGCAGATGGACCGTTTCGGACTGCGGCCCCTGGTAGCGGCCTTCCCGCTGCGGCCGCACGCGGGACAGCCAGACGCGGCGGGCCGCGACGGGAGCGGTGCCGGCATCGGCCCGAGGGCGCCACGTCATCACAAGATCGTAGCCGTCGCTCTGGAACATGGCGAACGGGACGATGCCGTGCTCGAAACGCAGGGTCTCAACGTGTCCGGGAAACGGATACACGAGGCGGGCGGGCGCGACGAAGTAATGGGTGCCCGGGCGTTCGTGGTATACCGGCGCATTCGTCACTGCCGTTTCGACGATGCAGGGGGCAACGCTGACACCGGCAAAATCGATGAGCGGTCCACGGGGCCGCCGCGCGCGCTGGTGATGGGCGTAGGCCTGAAGGTCCAGCACCGGGCTCAGGTGGAGCCCGTCGGACGCGTGAGCGGCGACCTGGACTTGATGGGAGGTACGCAACCCGGGATCGGTGAAGAAGCGCACCCGCACCGGTCGCTCAACCGGATGGGGCAGAGTGGCGACGAGTCGCTCGTCCGCGAGAAGTTCGAGGCGGTCGAAGCCCGCTGGAGCCGTGACTTCCACCATGACCGAATCGCCGGCCCTTCGGGAATTCCAGCCAGCGAGGGTGATGGCTGGATCCGGCAGGGCCTTGGCGAGGTCTGGCGGAGCGACGGAAAGGGGCGACTGGAGACGGCGATAGATCCGATGATTCGCCGGCGAACTGTCGTACGCGACCTCCGCGTAGTCACGTCGCAGCACCTCCGCCAGCGCTGGGCGGGCATGCAGGGGGTAGTTGGTCTGGGCCCGGCCGCGCAGCAGCTCCAGGATCAACGCCGGTGGACGGCGTACGAAATCGGTGTGAAGGGCGTCCCAAGCGCCGGGAGTTTCGGTTGCGGAGGTGTCCAGCAAGGGATCGCTGTTTTCCCAGGGGATGAATCCGGTAAGAAAATTGGAGTAGAGGAAACGCGTGGACGGCAGGCGCCGGGCGAACAGGTGATAGTCCGGAAAATAGCCCCAGATGAAGATGCGCTCCGCAGGAGAGGTGAAGCTGGCAAGGGTGGCACCATACGCCTCGTCAGGGGAGGAACCGTTGCCGGTTGCGCTGCGGGCGCGATGCAGCGCCAGACCGCCGGTGAGAACAAATCCGGCCGCAAGCATCACCAACAAGCCTCGGCGAAGGCGAGGTGCGGCGCGATCACTCAGGTCCTGCAGGCGGGCGAGCATCCAACCGGCCGCCAGGCTTAGACCCGGCACCAACTGGGTGAGGTAGTGCATGAAGGTGCGGCCGCTGAGCGTCGCCGAAACGAGCCCCGACGCACACCAGCCGAGAATGAGCCACGGCAGCAGGGCGCCGAGACGGTCCCGCGTCGAACCCGATGGGGACGGACCGAACACGGCCCGCAACGCCGACGCGAGCAATCCGAGCGTGCCGAGGATCGCCAGGCCGCCCAAAACCGGCAGGTGCTGCCAGGCCGCCTGAAACGGGAAAATGACGGTCCGCCAACGTTGCTCGAAGGGGACGGCCGGAACATAGATGTCGGCGTTGTAGGTGTAGGCGTAGTATACGAAGTCCGACCAAACGCCCTGCGCCGCGAAATAGGCGGCAAAGACCGCGAAGGGCAGCGCCGCACCCAACAGGCACCCGACGGCCAGGAGGGCGACGGCAGGTTGACGCTGCTGCGGTGATCCCGCCCGGCCAAGCGGGTGCGCGGCGAAGATCGCCAAGAGGATCCAGGTGACACCGAAATCCAGCAGCGCGGGTTGCTTGCAGAGGATCGCAAGCCCGAACGACAGACCGACCAACCCTCCGCGCAGGAGGCCGGGCTTTTCCAGGGCCCAGACAAAAGCGGCGAATCCGAGCGTGGAAAAAAAGGCCAGAAACCAGCCGGTGTTGGCGGACAGGCTGTCGTCTCCGAAGACGTAGACGTAGGCGGCGATCAGATGGACCAATGCGGCCCAAACGCCGGCCCGTTCATCGCCGAGGCGGCGGCACAGCCGCCAAAGCAGGACGGCACCCAGGCCAAGCGAAACCGCGACCAAGAAACGCACAGCCGCGACGTTCCAATCCCCGGCGATGGCAAACACCCCGGCCTTGAGATAGGGAACCAGCGGGGGGCGGTGATCGACGGCATCGCGATAGAGCACGTCGCCTTCTTTTATCTGTTGGGCGATCGTGAACGTGACGCCCTCGTCGATGCTCCAGATCGTGGCGCCAAAGGTGCCGTAACGCAAGGCGACCGCCGCGGCGACCAGGGCGACGGCGAGGAGCATGGAAGGTGCAGTGCGGTGCCGGAGCGTCATGGGGCGACCACCTCGCCGCTCAGCGGTCCCCAGTAGGCCCAGTCGTAGCTGTTATTGCCGTGAGGGCCGGGCTGCATGCTCAGGTGCAGTTCGCCGGCCTCGCCCAGCGGCAGGTCGACCGTGACGGTCTGCGGACCGGCATCCTCGGGGCGCACGAAGGGATCGAGGTGGCGCCGATGGAGTACCTCGGTGCGGCCTGATTCGGAGACGAAGGTCAGCACGGCTTCGACGCCGTCGCTGCGGCGTTGGCCGTTTTCGTCGCGGGCGGCATTGTCGTTGAGACCGTAGGTGAACGTGAGCCGGCTCATGTCGACAAGTTTTGGATACACCAGGGTCTGCGGCGTCTGCGCGCCCCAGTGGGTGGCGTCGAATTGATCGGCCCATCCGTCGGCATAGCCCGCGGTGCGCCGGGTCACCAGGGCGCGACCGTCATCGAGGCGCAAGGGAGGGCCGGGGGCTTCGCCCACAAACGGGCCGGCGTAGGCCCAGTCCCATGAGGAATCGGTGCCATGGCCGGGTCCGGTCGTGAAGACGAGCTGGCCCTGCGGCTCACGGGGCAGGTCGATCTCCGCCTGCTGGACGCCGCGGTGCGAGGGATGGTTGAACGGTTCGAGCAGGCGCGACCACAGTTCGACGCGGTTGCCGTCGGCCTCGACCAGATCGAGCTGGAAGCGCACGCCGTCGCTGTGACCATCTCCCGCCGGATCATAGGCCCCTTCATCGATGCCGTAGGCGAAACGCAGCTTCATGAGATTGGGCGGCCGTTGCCAGGTGACGCGGGTGGGCACGTTGGTGAGCCAGGCGCCGTCGGTTCGTCGGACGAGGGAATCGGCGTTCGGTCCGGTCGCCGATTGGGGTGGCACGAGCGTGTCGCCCAGGCGGATGACTGGCACGGAGGCGTAACCTCTGAGCTGGCCAAAGAACAGGTGGTCGTTGTTGGCGTCGCTTTGTTCGCCCGTGGTGAAACGGAACTCGAGACGACCGGGAGGGCGGGGCGGCAGGGCGAGGTCCTCGGATTGGGTCTCATGGTCCCGGCCGCTGCGTCGGGGAAGGATGCGACGTTGAAACAGCTGGAGCGGCGGCGAAGCGTCCTCGGGCAGCCAGTTGACCGTGACGTCATAGCCGTCGCTCAAGTCGCGGACTGAAGGCGCCAGGCCATGGACAAACGTGATGCGATCCACGTGCGGCGGGCAGGGGTACACCAGACGAGCGGGAGCGCTGAAGTCCCACGCGGCGTTGACCAGACGATGGCGGGAGATCGACTCGGCGGGGGTATCGACGACCACGGGCGGGATGAAGATGTCGTCGAGGTGCAGTGCGGGAGACTTCGGCTGGCGAGAGTAAACCTCACGAACGAAGCCGGTGAAATCGAACGAGGTACTGCGGAGATTGGGTCCGTCGCTCGCTGGTTCGGCGCGCACATGGACCGGACCCGCCTTGAAAGGATCGCCGGGCACGAAGAAGCGCACATCGACTTCGGCGGTGGGAGCGTGGGGCAGCGAGGCGAGCAAGGTATCGCCGGCGAAGAGTTGCAGGCGGCTGATGCCCGTCGGTCCCGACACCGCCAGTTGTGGAGACATACGACTGTCCAACTCGCTGTAGCCGTGGAGCTTGATTGAGGCCGCGGGTTGTTCGCCAGCGGCAAGCGGGATCGCGTTCGACTCGAGCCGGCGATAGAGGAGCATCCCGTGTTGGCGGCTGGTAACGGCATCTACGACAGCGTAGTCGCGCTCGATGAAGGTCCACAGGGGCTCCCGGTCTTCGAGCGGGAACTTGGAGTAGCCGCGCGCAAAGCCGGTGTCGACAATGAGGGCGGGTGGCGAGGCGGCGAAGTCCTCATAAAACTTCTCCCAGCCGTCGGGCGAGACGCCGTAGTCGACGTTCTTCAGCGCGTCGAGATTGGACCAGGCGATCATGCCGGTGATGTAGTTGGCGTAGATGTAGCGGGTGGCGGGGAGGCGACGGGCGGTGAAGTAGATCTCGGGAAAGTAGCCCCAGACGAAGATACGTTCGTCGCCGGCACTTTGGCGGGCGACATAGCGGGCGACTTTTAATTCGTCGGCCGCAGCGGCTGCGAGTTCTCGACTGAGCTCATTCCAGCGGAACACCGCGTGGACGAGGGAACCGGTCAGCAAAAAGCCCAGAAGCACCCGGCCTGCAACGGGCCAGCGCGCCGGACGCCAAGCCGGCAGCCGCGCCAGCGCCCAGCCGATCGCGAGACTGAGACCGGGTATGACCTGTTCGCTGTAGTGGGCAAAGGCGCGACCGCTGAGGGTGGTCGAGACCAGACCCGATGCGGTCCACCCCAGGATCAGCCACGGGAACAGGGGAAATCGCCGGGGGCTCGCGAATGCGGGCTTGATCGCAGCGCGAAGGAGGGCAAATGCGGCACCGACTCCGGTAAAGAACAGGAACGGTACATGTTCCCAGGCCATGGTGAATGGCCGCTCGATGCAGAGAAGCCGCTGCAGCAGGGGAACCTCCGGCAGATACACCTGCGTGTTGAAGGTGAACGCGTAGTAAATGTAGTCCTCGTACGCCCCATGGCCGATGAAGTAGGCGAGGGTGGTCAGCAGCGGAACGCCGATCCCGAGGACCATGCCCAGCCAGAATCGCAACAGTCCGCGGCGGTCGGCGTCCGATGGAATGGCGAGCAGGCCGATGAGGATGCTGGCCACGATGGCGTCGAGCAGTCCGGGCTGTTTGCACAGCACAGCCAGGCTGAAGAGCAGC
Source organism: uncultured Opitutus sp. (assembly GCA_965652375.1). GTDB lineage: Bacteria > Verrucomicrobiota > Verrucomicrobiia > Opitutales > Opitutaceae > Actomonas. Next base: position 55,287 of record CBFGUO010000002.1, on the reverse strand, counting down.
CCCACGGGCAGACCGCGGGTGAAAGAGGGACGTGGAATCCACCGCGCCAAGAGCGCGAATGCGGCGATGGAAAACACGATCACATACCATTCCGTGTTGGCCGAAACAGCATCACCGGCGTCGATGTAGAGGATTTGCAGCAGGATGAAGGCTCCGGCGGCAAACCATGCGCTGGCGGGCTGGCTCGTATCGAGGCGGCGCGCGATGAGGAAGAGCCAAAAGGCGCAGAAGCCCAAAGCCAGCGCCAGGGATGCATGGACCGCGGTGGCGTTCCAGTCGCCCGCGACCGCCAGGACCGCGGCCTTCAAATAGGGCATGAGCGGGCTGCGATTGTCGGCCGCGTCTCGATACAAGACCTGGCCGTCGAGTACCTGCTGTGCCATCGTGAAGGTCGACCCTTCGTCCAGGCTCCAAATACCGGGGCCCATCCAGGGGGCTCGCAGCGCGACCACCGATGCGATCAGCGCCAGCGCGATAAGGGAGAGGCGAATCCCGTGGGAGGACTTGGTCATGGCTGGAGCACTGGATCAGAGCGCGATGTTGCCGGGGAAACGCAAAGGTTCGAGCAAAAGGCGGGCATGGTGCGCTGGGGAGATCAACGGGAGGTCAGGCGGTTGTGAACGACAAAGATGAGGCGGGGGGGGCGCTTCCGGGGCAGGATCAGGGCTCCGTTGGCTCGGGGTGAAGGGTGGCGGAAAAGGGTCCCCAAATGGTCCAGTCATACTCCTCCTGGCCGGCGGGGCCGGTGGTGGTGCGCACCAGCAGACGGTCCCCCGGTCCGGGAACAGGCAGAGCGACCTGCACCGCCTGCAGGCCACGGTGCTCCGGATCGACCGCCGGATTCCAGGCAGAGCGATGCAGCGTTTGCGTGGTCCCATCCGCCGCCAGCCGTTCCACCACCAGCTCAATGCCGTCGGTGATGTGCGGGGATTGTCGATCCTGCCAGGCGCCGGATTTGAAGGCGAATCGTACCGTGAGTGACGCCAGCTCTGCGGGATAGTCGTAGACCAGTCGGGAGGGGGCATGCGCATCCCACCAGCCTTCGGGCGTGCGGGTATGGATGATGTCACCGCGACCAAAGGTGCCGCTGCGCGCGGAAAGCACATGCCCGTCCGGCAGGGTGATGTCGGGGCCAGGGCCGAGCAGACGACCGTTGGCGAGAAAGGTCCAGTCGCCGGAGCGCTGGTCGAACTCTCCTTCGTCGATTACGAAGTGCAGTTCGCCTTCGTCACGTCGCGTGAGCGCGAGTTCGACTTCCTGCGGCCCCCGATCGTGTTCGATGTGGACCGGGTTCATGTAGCGGGAAAACAGCACCTCACGGGCGCCGTTCGGGTACAGGTGCTCGATGCGAAACTCCGCCCCGGTGGTCGGCGGCGTCGGGGGACGATACCAGGTGTCGTCGATGAAACCGTAGCGCATGATCACACCGGTCAAGCCGGGGCGCAGCGGATAGTGCACCCGGGCCGGCGCGTGCATGAACCAGCGGTCCTGATCTTCGGAGCTGGGAACGCCACCGACTCCGATTTCGCTGTGGAGGGGAAGGATCGATTCGCGACCCAGATGGAGAACCGGACCGATGGCGTCCGCCACGATGTCCCCGATCCAAATGGGCGAGCCGTCGGCGGGCGCGGCGAGGTTGACCAAGCGGGGCGTGTGGAAGGATTGAAAAGTCAACGAGAGCCGATCCGCGGTGACCATTTTGAGTTCGAATGGCACGACGCTTTGCCCATCCCCATCGGCGGAGGACTCGGTGATCGCGCTGAGCCGGGGCCGTGCGTCTCCCCGCCACCTGAACTGGAGACGTTGCTGTCCCGGTTGGAGAACGAACGTCAGCGAGCCGTCGCCGTCGTTTCGCCACCCCCAACGGCCGTCGTGTTGCTCAGCGTGCCAGTTGCCGTGGCGTTGCAGCGCCGGCACGGAACCATGGCCGGTACGCAGCCGCGGTTCCTGGAGGAATGCGGTTTGGTCGAGGTCAAATCGGCGGGCGACCGGAACACTTGGGCTGCGACGAATCCCGCTGGCGTCGGCGATCACCAGGCCGAGGGTGTCCTGTCCCCGCTGCTCCAACTCGGTGAACGGAATGAGGAACGAGGGCAGAGTAGGGCCGGCGGCCGGCAGATTGATGCGTCGCAGGATCTGCTCACCGGCGACGACGGCGACAGTGGCCGGAGTCGCAATGTGTTCCGTGGGTTCGATCCGGATGAGCGGATCGGTGAGGCTATCGTCTTCAAGCCGCACATAGGGCAACGGGAGGGTGGCGCTCGAAGGCAGTTCGAGATCGTTCACCGTGGGACCATTCTGATCCAGTCGCACGTACGACCGGAATCCGGTGCGGCCGAGAGACCCGGTGGAAACCTCGGCGTATCGATCCGGCAACCACCGGCGAATCCACAACTGATCCAGCAGTGGATACTTGCCGTAGTACCGGGCGGTTGAGGACACAATGACTGCCGGGGGCGTGCGTTGGAGGTCCTCCGCCAACTGTTCCCACGCGTCCGGTGCCACGGCGTAAGTCGTATCGATCTTTGCGTCGGTGTTGGTCCAGGGAATCAGACCGGTAAGAAAGTTGGCGTAGTTGAAACGCGTGGCGGGAAGACGCTGCACCCAACCGTACACCTCCGGGTAATAGCCCCACACGAACCACCGGTCGTCGGGATGTGAAAACTGTTCGGCAAACTCGCGCAGGGGGTCGGCGGCCGGATCGGCCACGTCGTCGATTCCCCGGAAGACCACGGCGGCATGCGCGGAGACGAAGCCGCCGACTGCCAGCACCAGGAGTCGTCGGGGCCAGATGGCGAAGGACGTGCTGGTGGGGTGCGGCCAAAGCCGCGCCAGCAACCAACCGGCGGCCAGACTGGTGGCGGGAACCAGATGCACGACATAGTGGGCAAAGGTGCGGCCGCTCAACCCGCAGGCGATCCAGCCCGCGGCGAGCCAACCAAGGATGAGCCATTCGAGTATCGGAACGGTGCGAGTGCCATCGACGCTGCGCCGAAGGCTTCGACCCGCGGTCACCAGCAGACCCGGCAGAGCCAGCAACGCGGTGATCAGCAGCACGGGAACATGTTCCCCCATGACGTCGAAGGGCAATGACAGCGCCCGCAGCCGCTCGGCCAAAGGGATTTCGGGAACGTAGATCGTGGCGTTGTATGTCCAGGCATACCAGCGGAAGGCGTCCGCGGCGCCCTGGGTCGCGAAATAGATCCACGCAGCGCCGAAAGGGAGCGCGAGGCCGACCACGCTGCCGGCGAGCGCGCGCCAACCTTTGCCCCCTTCCGGCGGGCCGAGGAAGATAAGCAGAATCTGCAGAACGAGAAGGACGCCGAAATCGAGCAGGCCGGGCTGTTTGCTGAGGGCGGCGAGGCCGAAGAAAACGCCGGTCAGAATCGACCAGCCCATTTTCGGCTGCCGCCAGTGGCGGGCAAATACGAGGAAGCCGAGCAAGGAAAAACCCTGCATGAACCACTCGGTGTGCAAGGCCATGGCCTCGCGGGGGCCCTGCACGGCAAAGGCGAGCATAGTGAACATGAAGGCTGCGGCAATGCCGCTTCGCTCGTCGCCGAGCCGCGCTGCCAGGCGGTAGAGGCCGAAGGCCCATAGACCGAGCAACGCCGCGCCAACGAGCCGCACAGCGGCGAAATTCCACTTTCCCGTCACGGCCAGGAGCGCCGCCTTCAGATACGGCACCAGCGGACCGCGATGATCAACGGCGTCGCGATACAGCACGTCGCCTTCGACGAGCTGTTGAGCGATGGTGAAGGTCACGCCTTCATCGAGATTCCAGAAGGCGCGATCGATGAAGGGCGCGCGCAGGGCAACCCCGACCAGCACACAGATGAGGAGGAACCCGACCAGGAGGCCGGGGCGGTGCAGGAGGATCGGCGAGCGTCTCGTCGGTCCGGATTTTTCGGTCATGCTTCTGGGCGGGCGGTGGATCGGGTGGTCGAGGTTTTACCAACTCGATTCCACGCGGTCGCCTCGGCCAGAGAGACGGTGGGGTTCGGTGCGGCGGGGATTGCCGTCGTAGTCGAGGACGGCTTCACGGGCGAGATCGGCGTGCTTGGGCAGCACGCGGGCAGGGTCGTAGGCGCGCACGACTTTGCTGTAGGCGACGGGCACGGTGGAGGTGCCGTGCACGAGCTTGTCGAGGCAGGTCTTCATGGCCCGGGCGAAACGGATGGGATCGCCGGGCGGCACGAGGTAGGCCTCGTTCTTGTCCGTCACCATTTCGGGGATACCGTGCACATCGGTGCTCACGATGGGGGTCTCGAAGGCCATGGCCTCGAGCAGCACGCGCGGGAAGGATTCCTCAAAGGAGGTGCAGACGAAGAGGTTGGCGGCGCGGAAATAGTCATAGACACGGTCGGTCTCGCCGACGATCTCGATGTGGGGCTCGAGCCCGAGCCGCTTGATGTCCATGATGAGCGAGTCCTGGAACTCGCCCGGACGGCCACCGACGAGGAGGAAACGGTAGCGTCCGCCGGCGCCGAAATGCTTGAGGAAATAGTCAACGGTACGGAGGAATACGTGCTGCCCCTTGCGTTCACAGACGGTGCCGATGTTGGCGACGATCTGCTCGTCGGGCGCATAGCCGAGCCGGGCGCGCGCCTCGTGGCGCGGGACGGCGGTCTTCAGTTTTTCGATACGAGGCAGATCGATCCAGGACGAGACGTAACAGAAGTTGTCGTGGTCGTTGAGCTCCTCGTAGTAAGCGCGGGTGGCCTGGCAGAGGAAGCAGACCCGCGTGGCCTGGCGGAAGGCCTGGCGGGCGACGTGCAGGCGGTCCTTGGGCAGCGCCTTGCTGAAGAAGCGCTTCAGCGAGGTGCTCTCGTGAATGTAGAAGAGCGAGGGTTTGTTGACCGCGGCGGCGAGGTGCACGCCCCACCAGGTGGCGATGGTGTTGCACACGAAGGCGTCGATGGGACCCAGGTCGATCTGCTGCGAGAGCAGATGGCGCATGTGGGCGAGCTGTTCGGCGAATTCGGTGTCGTTGCGCGCGCCGTGCAGGGGATGCCGGTCGAGCAGGATGATGTCCGACCCCATCGCCTCGTAATGCGCGCGCAGCGGGCCTTCCTCGGCGGACACGATGTCGACCTTGAAGCCGAGTTCGTGGATCAGGAACTTGATGTATTCGAAGAGGAAGAGCGGGGCGCCTTCGAAGTTGAGGTTGTGGGTGACCGCGAGGAGGTGGAGTGAGCCGAGTCGCTGCGTGTGCGCGTAGCGGCGATCGTCGACCGTGACGTTGCGGTTTTTGGCCTGCAGGAAGGGCGACCAGAACGGGTCCTTGATGCCCGGGTAGCGGCGGGAAAAGGCAATGTGTTCCTCGGGGTGGTAGTCGGTGCCCCGCGAGGCGCTGCCCCAGTGCCAGAGCTCCGCCTGCGGCGTATAAACGGTGCGGATACCATCGGCGTTGAGACGCAGGCAGTAGTCGATGTCGTTGTAGGCGACGCCGAGGGTGGATTCGTCGAAGCCGCGGTATTTTTTGTAGAGATCGGTGCGCGTCATGAGGCAGGCCCCGGTGACGGCGGAGCAATTGCGTGCGATCCGGTGCAGTTCGAAGGGAGCGGGTTCGTCGGGACCGAGTCCGGCCAGCGGCACGTCGGCGAGGCCGTGCTGGGGACCGACGATGACGCCGGCGTGGTTGATGTGGTCGTTCGCGTACAAGAGTCGTGCTCCCACGACGCCGACCTCGGGAATGGAGAACCAACCGGCCATGTCTTCGATCCAGCCCGGACGGAGCGCGTCGACGTCGTTGTTGAGATGGAGGATCAGAGGTGTGTCGATGTAGGGCAGCGCGGCGTTGACGAGCCGGGAGTAGTTGAAGGGCTGCTGGGGATCGACACGCGGCTGGATGACGCGGCAGTCGAGATCGCGGCGGGCGGCGAGACACTGGAGGAAACGCACGGCCTTCTCTTCGCGCGAAAAGTCGTCGACGATGATGAGCTTCACGTGCTGCCAGTTCACCGTGAGCAACAGGGCTTCGATGCAGCGTTCGAGCAGGTCGACCCGGTCACGGGTGGGAATGACGATCGTTACCTTGTTCTGCGCAAGGTAGTCGGCGCTCCAGTAGATCTGGTGCACGGGGAGGCCGGCGTTGACCGCGAAGCCCGGCTGAAAGCCCTGGCCGGGGAGATTGCGACGATTGAGCGCGGTGGAGACGGCGGACTTCATCTGCTCCACGACGACGGAGCCGGCTTCATAGGTCGGCTGGGGCCAGGCACGGTGGTAGGCCACGGCGGCGACGTGGCGGGTGCGCCGCGGATCGACCACGGCCTGGAGGCGCAAGGCGAGGGCGGGGCCGAGGAGCTGGTCGTATTCGATCTGGAAGCCGAAACTCAGCTCAAAGGTGCGACGTCGCAGGGTGACACATTCGCCGGGGTGGGTGCCGGAGAAGATGAGTTCGGGGCTCCACGCCGGTTTGAAGATCGGATCGCGGCGCTCGCCGCCATCGGTCATATGGTCTTCGTCGGCGAAGACCACGTCGACCTCGGGCGAGGCGGCGGATTCGGCGAGCAGCAGCAGGCCTTCGGGCGCGAGCCGGGCGCTGGCGGCGGGGAAGAACAGCCAGTCGCCGGTCGCTGCGCCGACCGCATTGTTCATTGAAAGGGAGAAATTCTCCTCGGGCTGGCCGTGGCAAAAGCGGATGCGCGCCGGATCGGTGGCGACGATCGTTTGGATGTGCGCGGTGAGCGCCGGATCGGCGTCGGCACGAATGACGTAGAGCAGTTCCCAGTGCGGATAAAGCTGGGTCCGTAGCGAAGCGGCGAGACGATCGAAGTGGTCGAAGGGCGCCTGGCGGGTGTCGACCAGCAGCGAGAAGCGCGGCGCGGCCGAGGAAGCGGCGAGCGTGGCAGCGGCCTTTTCGAACTCGGCGCGGAGGCGGGGGCGCAGCTCGTTGTGCGCGAGCCAGCTTTGATAGGGCGAGCGCTGTTGCCAGTCATACCAAGGAAGAGGGTCCTGCGACTCCTGGCGGTAAAGATTTTCGAGTCGGCGGGTTTCGCGCCAGAAGCGCCAGCCGCCGGTGCCGATTTTCAGTTCGCGACAGGCGTCGGTGATGGCGGTCTTGACGTGGGTGAAGTGCGGTGCGTCGTAGGGTGGCAGGCGTGTCTCCTTCTCGATGCAGGACCACTGGTAGAGGCGCTTGGCGAAGACGAGTTCGCGGGTGCCGTCCTCGAACTCGGCGAAGATCTTGAGCGGGACGGGATCTCCGGCGCTTTGGCTGAGGTCGATAATGCCCTGAAAGCGCGAGTGGCGGGCCTGCGGGAAGGCGGCGTATTTGGCGCCGACGTCCTCGCGTTCGATGCCGTGCACGAGTTCGTTGAAATTGACGCTGTCGGTGGTGGCGAGGAGGCGGGCGATGGGGCGCTGTTCGTGGAACAGCCAGCCGAGGATGGAGAGCTTGTTGTACTGGGTGTGGGCGAAGAGCTTCGGCTGTTCGAACTGACCGCGAAAGGGCGGCACGGGCAGCACGTCGACGCACTCGATGGAGAAATCGCGGACCAGGCGGCGGGCCTGTTTTTCGAGCGGAATCTTCGGATGCAGGAAAGGGTGCTTGAGCAGGCGCAGGTAGAGCAGCTCGAGCAACTCGGGGCGCAGGCGGGGCTTCCGGCGGGAGCATTCGCCGGTGCCGGTGACGTTGATGGAAACGCGCCAGAATTCGGACCATTCGTTGCGCTCGTTGAGAATCTCCAGGCGGATGAGCTTGGCGCCGGCCCAGGGCTCGAGCCGGAAGGCGAAGCCCGGCGGGCGGCCCTTGGTCCAGCCCGGGTAGGCGGCCTCGATGTCGGTGCGGGGCATCCCGAGCAGTCCCGTGAACGGCACATCGTCGATGAAGGCGCGGACGTCGGTGTAGGTGACGCCGTTCTTGGAGACGAACCAGCCGTAGATCCAGAAGTGATCGGGCTTGAGGTTCCAGTCCGTCGGTTGTTCGACGTGAAAAAGGTAGGATTCGTTTTCGTTCATGCCGTGCCGGAGCGGCAGAGGGATTCATCCGCGAAGGACGCGAAAGGACGCGAAGCAGGACGCTGTATCTTAACCACGGATGGACACGAATGGCTTCGGCTACCGCCTACGCACTGAAACAAAGAGACGGTGAAATCAAATCCAGTATCGGTGGAGTGGTGCAGAGCCGAACGGTAGTGAGGCCTATCCGTGTTCATCCGTGGTTAAAAAGAGTGATCAGCCGAAGTAGGTTTCGCGGGCGAGTTCGACGTGGTGGGGGAGGGAGATGCGGGAGTCGTAGAAGCGGGAGATGCGGGCGAAGGCCATGGAGACCATCTTGGTGTCGCCGGCGAAGTGGCGGTCGAGGGCTTTTTTCAAGGTCGCGGCGAGGACGTGATAATCGCCGGCCTTGATGAGGAAGGCTTCGTCGTTGCCAGTGAGCATTTCGGGAATGCCGTTCACGTCGGTCGAGACGATCGGAAGTTTGAAGGACGCGGCCTCGAGCAGGACGCGCGGGAATGACTCTTCGAAGGAGGTGCAGCAGAACATGTCGGCCACGCGATACCACTGGTAGACGTCCTGGGTTTCGTAGATGAGGCGGGTATTGGTGAGCCCCATCAGCTCGATGTCGTTCTCGATGGTCTCGAGGTAGAGGCCTTCGCGCGCACCGACCATGACGTAGAGCAGGGGCCCGCGCGCTTCGATCTCGGCGCCGTGCTGCTTGTGCAGGTGATCGATGGCGCGGATGAAGATGTGCTGACCCTTGCGCTGGCAGACGGAGCCGACGTTGACGACGACGGTGGCATTGGCGGGGATGTCGAGCTGGCGGCGGAGGGCGGCGCGGTCGGTCGAGGCGATGTAGTTTTCGATGCGCTCGATATCGATCCAGCTGTTGATGAGGCGGAAGTTGTCGTAGCGGTTGAGTTCGGCGTAGATGCGGCGGGTGGCCTCGGCGATGAAGATGACGCGGGTCGCTTCGCTCATGGCCTTGTCGATGAGCGGAATGACTTCGTCGGTGGCGAGACGGTGTTCGGAGAAGAAGCGGCGCGGCAGGTTGCTTTCGTGGATATAGAGCGAGCTCGGCAGGCCGAGTTTCTGGGCCAGCGGCACCACCCAGTAGGAAAGCATGGTGTTGCCGACGATGAGGTCGACGTCGCGCCACACGTCGAGCTGGGCGAGACGGTCGATGCCGCGGGCGAAATCGGCAGCGGTGGCGGCCTTGGTGGCGGGTTCGATGTCGATGATCTCGGGCGGCAGGCCGATGGCGGTGAAGTTTTCGCGGAGCGGGCCCTCCATCGGCGCGATGACCTTCACGTCCCAGCCGGCGACGTGTTTGAGGTGGCGGGCGTATTCAACGATGAAGAGCGGGGCGCCCTCGAGGTTGAGGTTGTGGGAGACGACGGCCACGCGGAGCTTGAGCGGACGCGAGGCATGGCGGTGGTCGTAGGCGTTGATGCGGAAGGACGGGTTGGCGTATTCGACCGACTCGCTGAAGTGCGGGTCGCGAAATCCTGGATACCGCTGAACGAACGCGAGGTGTTCCTTCTCGGTGTAGCTGATGCCGCGAGTGGCCGAGCCGAGATGGATAAGGGTGGCCTGCGGCGTGTAGACGGTGCGATAGCCGGCGGCCAGGGCGCGCAGGCAGTAGTCGACGTCATTGTAGGCGACGCGAAAGTCCTTTTCGTCGAAGCCGCCGAGTTGGGCGTAGAGATCCTTGCGGGTCAGCAGACACGCGCCGGTGACGGCGGTGGTGTCGCGGGCGGCGTGCGGCAGAAACAGGTAGCCGAAGTCGTCCTTGGGCAGGCCGACGAAGATGCCGTGGGCGAGGCCGCCGTTGGGGCCGACCCAGATGCCGGCGTGGTTGAGGGTTTCGTCGTGATGGATGAGGCGGGCGCCGACGACGCCAACGCCGCTGACGGTGGTCCAGCCCACCATGTCCTCGAGCCAGCCCGGCTCGATGGCCTCGATGTCGTTGTTGAGGTGGAGGACGAGGGGCGTGTCGGCGGCGGCGGTGCCGAGGTTGACGAGACGGGAATAGTTGAAGTCGCCATCGGCGCCCCGGATCGGGCGCAGGACACGCCAGGGACGGTCGGTGCGGGTCTCGGTGGCGGCGAGGAGGGAGAGGGCATCAGGCTCGTCGGAACCGTCGTCGACGAGGATGAGTTTGGCGTGAGCCCAGTTGACGGTGCGGTCGAGGGAGTCGAGGCAGGCCTGCAGGATCTTCGCCTGATTGCGGGTGGGGATGACGATGGTGACCGGATTCTCGGCAAGGAGATCGGGACTCCACTTGAGCTGGTGGAGGCAAAGGGCGTTTTGGGCGAGGTGGGGCGGAATGAAGACCTCGGCGCGGTGGCCGCGGCGCTGCACGGCATCGGCGATGGCGCGACGGGCGGCGTCGAAGAGGTAGCCCTTCTGGTCGCCGCGCTGGGCGGTGGACTCCTCGTGGGCGCGCCAGTGGTAGCAGACGAAGGGAACGTGGATGATGTTCGCGTCGTCGAGGTGTTCGACGCAGCGGAGGATCAGGTCGATGTCCTGGGCACCCTCGTAGCCGACGCGCAGACCGCCGACTTTTTCCACGATGGTCCGGCGAATGGTGCGCAGGTGGTGGGTGTAGTTGTGGGTGATGGCCATCTCGGGATTCCACTCGCCCTTGAACTGCGGGTCGTAGTGGCGGCCGGAGGCGTCGATCTTGTCCTCGTCGGTGTAGAGGAAATCGGCGGCGGGGTGGGCGAGGATGGCTTCGGCGACGTGCAGCAGGGCGTCGGCGGGGAGCAGGTCGTCGTGGTCGAGGAAGGAAACGTAGTCGCCGGTCGCGAGGGCGAGGGCGCTGTTGGTGGCGGCGGAGATGTGGCCATTCTCGGCGCGGACGGTGTATTTGATCCGCGGATCGGAGGCGGCGGCCGCGGCGAGTTTTTTGGCGACGTGGGGCTGCGAGGATTTGTCGTCGGCAAAGCAGAGCTCCCAGTTCGTGTAGACTTGGGCCTTTACGCTGGCGATGAGCTCATCGAGGAATTTGGCGGGGGTATTGTAGGTGGGGACGAGGATGGAGATCTTCGGACCGCGGGCGGAGATGGGTTTGGCGGTCTCGGTGAGGAAGGTCAGCAGGCGCGGGGTGAGGCGGTTGTGGTGGAACCACAGATCGTAGGGTTCCTTGCGTTCCCACGGCGTGGGGGGCGGGGGTGTGTTGGCCTTCTTGCCGCCGCGGACCATCTTGTCGGCCAATTTGGCCCGGGTGCGGCGGACGGAAGCCCAAAGATCGCCCCAGCTTTCGAGTTCGTAGCCGCCGCGCAGGACTTCGCGCACGAACGCGATCATGACGCGCACGAACTGGAAGTGGCTGTAGTAGGGGATGGGCCCGGAGTTCTCGTCGAGTTGATTGACGAACAGGCGTTTGGAGCGGAGGAGCTGGCGGGGCTGGTCGGGATAATCGACCCAGATTTTGAGGCAGGCCGGGCTGAACGCGTCGGGGCGGATGTCGACGAGACCGTAGAAGGCGGATTTGAGGGCCTGGGGATAGCCGGGGTTGTAGTGCAGGACGTCCTCGCGCTCCTTGCCCCAGACGAGGCGGTTCTCGTCGACGTTGCCGATGGTGGCGTGGAGTTTGGAGATGGTCTGATCCTTGGAGAAGGCCCAGCCGGAGACGCGGAATTTCTCGTAGTGGGCGTTGACCCAGAAGTCGGGCAGATCGAGGTAGCCGATGAGATCGTTCTCGGGGCGCATCTCGGTCTGGTTGACCGAGATCTCGGCGAGCACGCGTTTGGCTTCGGCGCGCAGGGTGGCGCCGGATTCGAAGTGGAAGTGCCGGTAAAGGTAGTAGAGGGACTCGTCGAGCACCTCGGAGCGGACGTAGGGCTTGGGCTGCGACGGCGGAACCTCGTCGCCTGAAACGGTGATGTCGCGACGGCAGAACTCGACCCAGGTGCCGTCGCGCAGCATGCCCTCGAAGGTGAGCAGGCGGGCGCCGATCCAAGGGCGTACATTGACGCGAAAACCGGACTTCAAGCCGGGCGCGCCGGCCGCAAAGGCGTCGCGGATATCGGGGCGGTGCAGGCCGATGATGCCATAGAACACCACGCCGTCGAGGCACGCGCGCAGGTCGACGATTTCCTCGCCGCTCTTCGCCAGCACCCACCCGCGGACATCGACGATCTTTTGGGTGAAGTCCCACGCGATCGGCTCATCGATGAAGTATCGGCAGAAGTCGTTCTCGAACATGAAACCGCCGAATGAAGCGCCGGGGAGGGAGGCAGTAAAGCGCGGTTTTGCGCGAGGATCGGGCCTCGGGGGAGCACGCGGAATTTTGGTTTTGTGGAGTGGCGGAAAAGAGGGACCGGGTGGTCATGGGATGCGAATTTGGCAAAGAGGACCGCGACCGAGACCGCCTATTGACAGAGACGCGGGATTTTTTGCTATGTGCGATTCAGCCCATGGTTGCCGACAGACCGCCTCAAAAACGGCCCCGTTTTTCATCGCGATGGACCTTCGGGATCTTCGCGGCCGTCCTTGTTGCCCACGTCTATTTTGCGACCCTTAATTTTTCTTGGGGATTCATGCCGGGGCATGAGTTTCGTCAGGCGCAAACGGCTATCATTTCCGAGTATATCGATCGGCAGAACAATTTTGGCCTGTATTACGAAACGCCGGTTCTGGGCAAACCCTGGGCGTTCCCCTTGGAGTTCCCGCTTTACCAATGGGCGGTCGTGGGGGTGAAGAGGGCACTCGATGTAAAGTTGATCGAGGCGGCGCGGGGTGTGTCGCTGGCGAGCTTCTATGTCTCACTGCCGGCCTTTTGGTTGCTGCTCGGGTCTTACGGCGTGAGTGCGGCGAGGCGTTGGGTGGTGCTCGCGGTGAGTTTGGTTTGCCCGGCGTTCATTTTTTATTCGAGAGCATTCCTGATCGATCCGATGGCGATGTCGTTCTCGGCGTGGTTCTTGGCGGCATTCGTCAGGATGATGGATACGCGCCGAGTGGGATGGCTGATCGTCTGCACGGTGGCTGGAACCGCCGGCGCGTTGATCAAAAGCCTCGTCTTTGCCGTATGGCTCTTCCCTGCGGCCTGCTACGGAGCCTGGTGTTTATGGAGAAACTGGCGGGAGCAGGGACGCGGCTCCGCCGTTGGGCGCACGGTGGCTTGGGGATTGGGCGCGGTCGTCTTGCCGCTGGGCACGCTGAAGTGGTGGATCGGATACACCGACGCGATCAAGGAGAGTCACCGGTCCGGCTATATCTTCACGTCGAAGAACCTGTCGGTGGGAAATTTCGGGACCTTCAGTCTCGAGTCGCGGCTCTCGCTCGAGACGTGGCAGGTGATGATGGTTCGTTGGTCGGAGGCGATCGCCTCGCCTTGGGTTGTGCTGGTGACGCTCGTCTGCGGCGTCGCCCTGTGCCGGCGAGCGCGGGATCGAACGATGATTCTGGGAGCCGCCGCCTTGTGGATGTTTGGGCAACTCGCCTTCCCCTACGCCTACGCCTACCAGGACTACTATTTTTATGCGGGCGCCGCGTTTTTGATGTTTGCTTTTGGAGTTGCGGTGACCGGCCTGTGGGAAAACGGTCGCGGACCGTTGATCCTGCGTGGCTTGATCGGACTGGTTCCGCTGGCGGGCATGGCCCATGCCTACAAGTCGTTTTATCTGCCACAGCAACAGATCAAAAGTCTGGGGGGATCCGGCATGGCGGATGTGCTGCGGGATTTTTTACCGCCGGACAGCGTGATCGTGGGGCTCGGCCAGGACTGGTCGGCCATTTTGGCCTACTACTCCAAGCACCGGGCCTTGATGGTGCGCAACGGGCTCGATGCCGATCTTGATTATCTGCGGGGGGCGATCGACGACCTGAATGAGGAGGACGTCGGTGCCGTGGTGGTGACGGGGCCGGTTCGCGAGAATCGGGCGGCAATAGAGTTGTTGATCGATCGTCTCGGGCTGGTGCCGACGCCTCTGTTCACGCACCTCGATTCCACGGTGTACATGCCGCCGACGCATTACGCGAGGATCAGAGGGCTGCTGACCCATTCCCGATATGATCAGGTCAAGTTGGAGCCCCTGCACGATGGCGTGATGGAGAACCATCTCGAGCACTATCGCCTTAATTCCGGCTCCTCCCGGGTGGCCTTCCCGATGGTCAAGCCGGGGGTGACGGCCTACCGCATCAAGTTTGGCTACAATGCCTATCAGGTGGATGGCGAATGGGTGGCCGGCCTGCATCCGCCGGCGGATCTGTGGTTGCGGCCCCGGGGGCCGCTCGAGGGCAGGCTGGTCCTGGAGTACGGATTGACCGATCCCTCCTGGAACCGTGACGTCACGGAAGGTGACAAGACCGACGGCGTGGAGTTTGCGTTGTGGGCGGAGCAGGCGGACGATCCTGGGACGCGGCGCTTGATCTGGCAGCGTTGGTTGGATCCACGCCGAGTGGAGAAGGATCGCGGCCAGCAACGGGCGGAGGTGCCGATTCGGCTGGAGCAGGATGAGCAATTGGTGCTCACTTCGCGCCCCGGTCCGACCATGTCCTATGATTGGGCGTATCTGGCAAATTCTGAACTGATGATCGCCGAAGCTAATGAGTGAAGTCTCTGGTTTGTCGCGTCCCAAGGCCGTCATGGGATGGTTGATCGCCGCGTCTGTTTTGGTCTGGATGCTTTATTGGGCGGGAAAGAATTGGGACAGCCCGAGCATGCGCGGGCACGAGTTTCGTCAGAGCCAGACGGCGCTTTCGGCGCAGGTGATGGAAAAAACCGGCTGGAAACTCGCTTATGAGACGCCGGTGTTGGGCAAGCCTTGGTCGATCCCGATGGAGTTTCCGCTTTACCAGTGGCTCGTCGCCACCGGATCGAAACTGAGCGGTTCCGGCACGATTCCGGCCGGGCGGTGGACGGCGCTGTTGATGTTCCTCGCGGGTCTGCCGGCGTGGTGGTTGCTGGGGCGGATGGCGGGATTTTCGGGCAGTGCCAGTGCACTGGCGCTGGTGCCGATCCTGTTGGCGCCGGTCTACATCTTTTATTCGCGAACGGTGATGATCGAGTCGACGGCCTGGTCGCTCAGTGCGTGGTTTTTATGGGCCGTGCTGCGCTATCGCGAACAGGGAGGGACCGGGGCTCTGCTGCTCGCGCTGTGGTGCGGCGCGTTGGCGGCGACGGTAAAGGGGCCCACCTGGGCGGTGTTCTGTCTGCCGTGGGCACTGCTCTTTCTCGCGGATGCGTGGGCGTGGCTGCGGCACCGAAACGGAAACGTTCGTCGGTTGTTGATCCAGGCGTTCGGCATCGGTCTGCCCTTGCTGGCCGTGGGCTTCTTGTGGGTGGGCTACGCGGACCACTTGAAGGAGCAGAATCCCGTGGCGAACTTCCTGCTTTCACGCGAATTGCGGGAGTTCAATTTCGGGACCTGGGCGGCTCGCGGCGAGGCCGAGCAATGGAGCCGGCTCGGTGAGCATGTGGTCACCGGTCTGGTGCCGCTATGGGCGGGGATTGCGGTGGCGTTCCTGTTGGCTTGGTCGCGTCGCTCGCGGGTTTTGGCGGGACTGGCGCTGGCGGGCTTCGTGGCCGGACCACTGGTATTCTTCAACCTGTATGTCTTTCACGACTACTATTTCTACGCCAATGGAGCCTTTGCCTGTGTCCTGGTCGGCCTGGTGGCGGCAGAACTGTGGGATCGGCGCACCTCCGGGTGGACGTCGGCCTTGCCTGCGGTGGCGGTATTGGTGGTGGTGGGCTATGCGCAGTTTCGCAACTACCGGGCCGGGCATTGGCAGACGCAATCCACGATCGCTCAGGGTGACTATGATTTCACGCGACTGTTGCGCGAGTTGACCGATCCTGAGGATGTTATCGTGGTTCATTCCGTGGGGTGGAGTTCCTCCCTGGCCTACTTTTCTCAGCGTCGGTTGCTTACGATACCGGATTCGCAGATGTTTTATCACCCGGATCGCGTGCGGGCGGGGGTGCGGTTGCTCGAGGGCGAGCACGTTCCACTGTTGCTGGTCGTGGGCGACTCGCGGGTGCAGGGGAGCTGGACGACCGAACGGATCGACGCGTTGGAGATGTGGCCGATCCCGCTCTTCCGATGGTACGATACCAACGTTTACGCCCGGGCTGATGAGTTCAGTGAGCTGCGGGAAAAGTTGAGCCGACTGCATGTCGAGGCCGCTCGATTCGACAAATCGGAACACCTGCTCCCGGCCGAACAGCGCAAGCCGATCGCAGGCACCGAGGCGGGGGAATCCGTGCGACATGTGGTGGGCATCACTCCCCGCAATGGCATTCTCCCCTTCGGCTATGACATCACCACCCACCAGGGGGTGCATTACCTGCTGGTGCATTCCGTGACGGAGTTGTTTTTCGAAGTGCCGGAAGGCGCGCAGAAGCTCGAGGTGGCCTTTCGGGTGAACCCCGCCTCCTACGAGGCCAAGGATTTTGACGGCCTCTGTGTGCTGGTCGAAGGGGTGGAGGATGAGCGGATCGTGAAGGCGTATCATGCGGCGTGGATGTCGCCGCACGGCGACCGCTCGATCCGGGAGGCGACAATCGACCTGCCGGAGGGTGGTCCCGACACCATCGTGTTTCGCGTGCTGGCGGGTCCGGCAGACAGCGGGGCCTACGACCAGCTGTGGCTGCGGACGTTTCGATTCGAGTAGCGCTGCAAAAATCGCCGAACCGGCCACACGGGGTCTCGGTCCGCGAGGTCGCGGAGCCGTCCTTAAACTTGGGGGCGCCGGATCCGATGAATTATTACAGGAGGGCGCGGAGGAAGCAGAGTCGTCAGCCGGAACCATTCAACTGAAGTCGACGAAGTGCCTTTCGAGGAAATCTCAGACCTTGTTCGGCCACGGATAATCACGGATTGAAAAATCCTTTCTGCCATTCGTGCCAATCCGTGTGATCCGTGGCATAAATCCTTTTTGAATACTTGACCCGCTGATAACGAGTTTTGCCGGTTCAGGACTCCCGCGGGAGGCGACATGCGCAATCCAGCGTCGGAGTGGCTCTGCTCCCTCTGCGCCCTCCTGTAATAACTTTCCATCCAGCTTGGAGAAAAACTGATGCTTGCTCGCTAAACGAACTTCAGCTTGCGGGCGGCGAAGAGCACCATGCGCAGCAGCAGCCAGCCGTGACTCCAACGGTTGATGTTGGTGGAGCCGTAGGTGCGATCCCGATACCGGATCGGAATGTCACGGATCTTGAGACCGAGCCGGTCGGCGCCGAACAACAGGTCGAAGTCGCCGAAGGGGTCGAACTCACCGAAATAGGCGCGGTTGGCGGCGATGCGTTCGTAATCGGTGCGGCGCAGGACCTTGGTGCCACAAAGCGTGTCCTTGACGGATTGTCCGAGCAGCCAGGAAAACAGTACCCCAAAGACCTTGTTGGCGATCATGTTCAGGAACTGCATGGCGTGCTTGTCCATCGGATACACCAGGCGGCAGCCGTTGGCGAATTCGCAGTGGCTTCGCGTGACCGCATCGAAGTATTTGGGCAATTCCTCGGGCGGCATGGTCAGGTCGGTGTCGAGGATCATGAGCAGGTCGCCCTCCGCTCGGGCGAAACCCTCGCGCACCGCGTTGCCCTTGCCCTTGCCCGATTGTTGCAGCGCTTTGATCCGGACCGCGGGATAGGCCGCTTGAACGCGTTGAATCTCCGCCCAGGTGTGATCGGTTGAACCGCCTTCGACGAAGATGAACTCGGTCCATTTCCCCATTGGCGGCGTGCGGGTAATGGCAGCCTCGATGTTGCCGGCTTCGTTGCGGGCGGGAACGACGATCGACACCGTCGTGTCTTCCGGTGCCGGATGCGGTGTCACGGAAGACGCCGCGGCGGAGGACCAGTCCGGTGCCGGTCGGGCGACGATGAACTGCGTGAGGCAGCACCAGGGCAACAGAGGCGCAATCCAGCGGTTGAGCGCTCGCTCGATGTAGCCGCCGGCATAGGGGAAGACGATGCGCGGTTGGGTTTTGATGGTGTCCCAGTCGGCCAGCGTCAGCAGGTTGTGCACGTCCCGGTCGGACAGCCAACTGCTCAGTGGATGCCGGGTGCGCCAGCCCAGCTTGTCGGCCAGGGCGAAGAACGGGCGCCACAGGGTGTTGGGCAGGGTGATGATAAGGCGGGTGGCGGGCGTGCTGATGGACCGAAGGTTTGCCAGCAGGGACTGAACGTCCGGAACGTAGTTGATCGTGTCGGAGAGGATGACGGTCTCGAAAGTCTCGGAGAGTTCGACGCTGTTGCCGTCGGCGACCAGGAATTCGGCGTCGGGCACGTTTACGCGGGCGGCGGCGATGCGTTCGGGATCGAGGTCGACGCCGACCTTGCGCGCGCATTGCAGGTGTTTGAGCAGTTCACCGGTGCCGCAGCCGATCTCCAGCACCGACGCTTCGGGGGGAAGCAGCAGGTTGAAATAGCGGGCCAGCAGCCGGCGGTAGGCGATCGCATGCGAAGACAAGGCGACGGTGGAAGGCATGGCGTCAGTCAGGTAAGGCAGCGACCACGGCGCGAGCGGCGCGTAGGCGCGCGGCGTCGGGCGGCTGGAGCCGGGTGTGTTGGTGGTAGAACGCGGTCAGACGGTCCGTGGATCGGGGCCAGGAAAAATGGGTTTGCGCAAAGGCCACCGCGCCCCGACCGAGGCGGGCGGCGAGGTCGGGGACGCGAACGATTTCGCGCACGGCGGCGGCGATCGAATCCGCGTCGGCGACAGGCAGCACCATCGCATCTTCGCCTGAGCGGAGAGCGTGGCCGAGGTTGCTGGCGGGGACGACTACGGGCCGGCCAAGAGCGAAGAACTCGGGCAGTTTCGAGGGGAACCGATAGTCGTTGAAGGCGCCGGCCCGGCCGGGCTGAACGAAACAGTCGGCCAGGGCCATGAAGCGCGGGAGGTCGCCGTGGCGCTTCACGAAGCCGAGTGCGATCAGATGCGGACGCGCGGCGGCGGGAATCTGCGCTTCGAAGTCCGGCGAATTGCGCCCGGCGCGGATAAGCCAAGTGCGCAGTCCGGACTCGTTGAGCAGCATGGTCGCGCGGTACAGTTCCAGCATCTCCGCGGCATTGGAGGCGTGGGCGTTGCCGTGATAAAAAAGAACCGTATCCGTGTCGCAAATACCCAGGATTCGGCGAAAGGCGTGGTCCTTCGGACGCGGGGCGAATGCAGGCAGCGCGGCGGGCCAGATTTCCACCGCAGGCACGTTCGCCGGGACGAATTCCCGGAGCCGGTCGATGATCAGGGTGACGCCGCGGGCGGAGGCGAGAAAAGCCGATGCCCGCTGCGGATGGGACAGCTCCGGCGGTACCCGGGCGTCGAGATCCGCGGCGGACCACGCGTCGAGCTGCGCCAGCGGGCAGGCCAGGTGGTTGGCGAGCAGTTCCCGTTCGTTATCCTCGAGATGGACAATCAGGTCGCAGTCGAAGCGGCGGCGGGCTTCCTCGCAGAAGAGGCGGACGGACTCACGAGTGGTCCAGGCATGGACCAGCGCGGGCCCGTGCCCGTCGCGGTAGTAGGAGGCCAGTCCGGGCAGGTCGGCGTATTCGATGGCCAGGAAGCGTGCCTTTACCTGGGCCCCGATGGTCTCGGCGTGTTCCGGAACGGCGACGATGCAGTCATAGCCCCGGCCGATCAGTTCGTTGGCAAAAGCGCAGACATGGGCGGCGCTGTTCGAGGTAAAATCGCCATAGAGAACAAACAGCACGTTGTGCGGACCGGTGCGGGCCAGAGCAGGCGGAAACATACCCACGGAGGCGCTGGCGCCGTCGGGACGCGAGGACGGGGGCAGATCCCACATGTCCCGCGGCGGGCGCGGCGGGGCATACGCCCCTTCGGGCAACTTGGCTTCCAGTCCTGGATCCAGGAAATAGGAGCGGCCACAAACGGTGGTGACCTGCAGGCGCAACGGGCCCTCACCCCGGGGAAGATTTTCCGCGAGAATGAATCCGCTGTATCGGGCGCCGGGTTGGTCGGGAAAGCGTTGGGCGACATCCGGCCGTTCAAGACCCGTCTCGACCGGCAGCGACATGTTGCCAAAGAGCAGCTCCATGCGGTCGATTTCGAACTCCGGGTGCCAGACCCAGCCGGAGGGACGCAGGGTGTCGGTGATAAGGCCATCGGAATCGCCCGCGGGCTCAAAGGCGCCCATCAGGGGGTGGGAGTTTACCGGCACGACCAGCGTCTGCACGGGGTGCCAGGTTTCCCCGTCGTCGTTGCTGGCTTCGAGCACGGCGAAATGAATGCCGAAGGGCAGGGGCTCGATGAACAGAAAGCCGGATTGGGCGGCGAATCCATCATCCGGATACATTGCGGCGACATCGTCGCGATGATGGCGCGATTCGGGGAGTCGGATCCGATCCCCGAGGCGCAGACGGGCCCGGGTGGGGGCGCTGCCGTGACGAATGAGCACCCAGCCTTCGAGCCGGAGATAGTTCGGGCAGGGCTGGAGCGGGTAGGGCGTTTCCAGCCCGTGGCATATCTCGGGCGGAGCGTTCATCATGCCTTGGGGCCAAAGAGCGCGCGCCAAGGGCGGCTCCAGCGCCAGAGGGTGGAGTGGTGGATGGCGGCGACCCGTTTCTGCTCCTTCGTCAACTGCAAGGCGGTCCGGTGCAGCTGCTGGTGAACCTGTTCGAGCTCGGCCGATTTTTCGCCCAGGCTTTGTCGAGTCGTGGCGAGTTCTTCCTCGCGAGTGCGAAGGCTTTGCCGGAGGGATTGGAGTTCCTCCGAACGTGCAGCAAGGTCGTGGCGGAGCTCGCCGAGCGCGGTTTCGGTGCGGTTGTACTTCTCGGCGTAATCGCCAGCGAGGCCGTGGGCGCGGTTGATTTCCTGGTTGGCGGCCTCGAGGCGTTCGCTGAGGTCTTTGATGATGGCGTCGCGCTCGGCCCGGTGGTGTTCGTCGGCCTGCTGGGCTGCTTCAATGGCCTCGCCGCGACGATCGATCTCCTCGGTCTTGCGGTCGCACTCCTGTTCCAGTTCGCGGATGCGGGCGTTGAGCGCCTGATCGAGCGTCATGATGTAGCCGATTTTTTGCTCAAGGAGCAGGTCGGCCTGGCCCAGCAGAGCGACGGTGTCGGACCGATCCGTTTCCTTGGCGAGCAGACGATCCTCGAGTTCCAGGATCTGTAGTTCGGCGGCCACGATTTCGCGGCGCAGGAGATCGACGGTCGTTTCCTGAGGGGCGGAATCGGACATGAGCGGAGAGTCGCGGGCTGGCCGGGTCAGGACACGCCGCGCAGGGCACGCAGCATGTTCCAACCCATTTTGAAGATCTTGGGCAGATTGATGCTGTTGGAGCCGCCTTGGCGATCCCGGAAACGAATCGGGACGTAATGCCAGCGCAAAGACGGATCACGTTTGAGCGCCAAGGTGAGGGCGACGTTGTGGATATCGAAATCGGCGGGCACGCGCTGGAGAGCGCGGGCGAGCGCGTCGCGTCGCATCAGGCGGTAGGGCACGTTGGCGTCACGCAGGTCTCGCCCGGTGAGGAGGAAGGTCGAAAGGCGCACTAGCCGCGAGATGAGGGCCCGGGCGAGTCCGTCGTCGCGCGCGACGCGAAGGCCGAAGACGCAGTCGGCCTGTTCGCGACTTTTCCACATGGCGGCGAAGTAGACCGGATTGCATTGGCCGTCGGAGTCGATCTGCAGAATCCACGGATAGCCCGCGGTGACGGCGCGATCGTAACCGAAACGGCAAGTGCGGCCATGGCCGCTGTTGGGCTTGTTGACAACATCGATGCGGTCGCCGAGTTCGGTGGCGGCCTGGGCCAGGATTTGCGCAGTGCTGTCGGTTGAGCCGTCGTCGAGCGTGATGAAACGGTAATCGATACCGAGCGCCTCGAGTGCCTCGCTCCACTCGCGCAGGAGCGCGGTGATATTGGCGGATTCATTGTAGATCGGAATGACGATGGCGAGTTCGGGCATCTTCAGGCGGGGGGCAAAGGCGGGGCGGAAAAGAGGGGGAGAGGGCGGTGCGCCGCGAGGGCTTCGATGCAGCGGGCGGCGAAGTCGATGGATTCGCCGACGACCTGGTCCATGTTGAGGTAACGGTAGGTGCCGAGCCGGCCGGCGAAGGAAACGCCGGATTGCTGGTGGGCGAGCTCGACGTAGCGCTCTAGCAGGTCGAGATCGGTCGCGAGGCGCTTCGGATAATAGGGAATATCGTCCGCGGCGGTTTCCTGGGAATACTCGCGAAACGCGACGGTGCGCTCATGGCTTTCCCAAGGCGTGAAATGCTTGTGCTCGTGGATGCGGGAGTAGGGCACGTTCACATCGGTGTAGTTGATGACCGCATTGCCCTGGTAGTCGCCCTCGGCTTCGAAGCGTTCGAACGTCACGGTGCGATAGCCCAGGCGACCGTGCCGATGGGCGAAATAGGCATCGAGCGGGCCGGTGTAGAACACGTGATCGTAGTCGCGCGCCATCGCCGGCTCGAAGGCGGTGGCGAGGCGCACCGAGATGCCCGGTGCTTCAAACATCCGCTCGATGAGCGCGGTGTAGCCGTCGCGCGGGATGCCTTGGTGAAGGCAATCGAAGTAGGAATCGTCGTAGTTGAAGCGAACCGGCAGGCGCTTGAGGATGGAGGCGGGAAGGTCCTTCGGATCGCAGCCCCACTGCTTTACGGTGTAACCGTGAAAGAAATTTTCGTAGAGTTCACGGCCAAGGAACTTGAGGGCCTGTTCCTCGAAGTTGCGCGGTTCCTTGATCGAGTGGTCGCCCAGTTCGGCCAGGTGCGCTCGAGCCTCGGCCGGATTGAAGGTGCGCCCGAAGAACTGGTTGATCGTCAGCAGATTGATCGGCAGCGAAAATGCCCCGCGGGGAGTATGGGCCTTGACTCGATTTATATAGAGGCCGAATTCGGCGAACTGGTTGACGTAGTTCCACACGTCCTGGCGCTTCGTATTGAAGATATGGGGACCGTAGACATGGACCATGACCCCGGTGGCGTCGTCGCGGGCCGTGTGGCAATTGCCGCCGATATGATCACGGACATCGATCACCTCGATGCGAGCGCCGACCTGCAGGGCAAGTTCCCGGGCAATAACAGCCCCGGAAAAACCGGCACCGACGATCAGAAAGCGAGGGGAGGGCATTGTACAACGAGCGCGGATGAAATCGAAACCGCCGACCATGGAGAAGCAGGCGGGGCGCACTCAAGCGCAAGTATGCGCGAATCCCGGACGGAGCGGAACTTGGTTTGCCTCCCCGTGAACCCGAGCTGTTCGGCTCGTCGGAGGGCAGCCGCGTGGTTCGGAGTCCCGCTTCAGGCGGCGTGGTTTGCCGCGTAAACGCAGACTTACGAGTCGCTGATCAAGCGTCGTCGAAGTGTTCGCTCCTGAAGAACAACTGTTGCGATCCAGTTTTCCACAGGAGCACGCAGAGGTAGCAGAGAGACCTGGCGGCACAAAAAAGTTCTTCTCTGCACCCTCTGCTTCCTCCTGTTCAATGCCTCCATGAATATGCGTTGCGATCGGCGGGCGCTGCGACCGACCGGGTCGACTTCGACCTGTCCCGGTTTGGCGATTCGCGGCGCAGCGGTTTTCCGGCAGTAGGAAAGGGGGATAAGGGAGCAGGGGTAGGGAGCAGGGATCGGGGTGGACGCCGGCGTCCCGACGGCGTCTGCGGTGGAGCGGTTCCGTCCTATCGGCTGACACACTGGAGTGACGCGGTCCGGAGGCCCACGTCCACCTTTTTGACGCGTCGTCCGCTACCTGGGCAGGCCGCGGCACTTTTCGAGGAAGGCCAGGAGTGGGGCGGATTGAAGCAGTTCGGCCGGGTCGATGGGGCGACCAAAGGAACGCTCGCGCAAGCGATCGATCTCCGGCTGCCCGATCGACGCAATCTGGGCGGAGGTTTTTTGGGCGGCATGAACCCGGAAACATCCGAGGTAGACCGGCACATGGTGGATGACCGCTCCGGCATCGAGGCAGCGCAGAAGAAAGTCCCAGTCCATCGCAAAGCGGAAGGAGGAGTCGATGCCGCCAACGCGATCCCACAAGCGGCGCCGCCAGAACAGGGTTTCCTGGGGGACAAAATCGTTGAGACGCAGGACGGTTTCGTCGTGTCCGGCCAGGCGCCAGCGGTTGATTTCCTCGCCTGCCTCATCGACCACGATTCGGTCGCCGTAGATCATGTCGACGTCCGGGTGGTCGGCGAAGTACTGCCTGACCCAGTCCACGGCGCCCGGCAGATAAAAATCGTCGGCATTGATCCAGGCCATGAGGTCTTGCGGGGCACCGGAGGTGTGCGCGAAGCCCTTGTTGATGGCATCGGCCTGGCCCTGATCGCTCTCCGACCACCAGCGCAGGTTCGGCGCGTTCGTGGAACGAAGGATTTCCACGGTCTCATCGGTTGATCCGCCATCCTGTACGATGTGTTCCAAGTCGTGCAGATTGGCGGCGGTGACGGAATCGAGCGTTTGCCGGATGAATCGCCCTTGTCCGTAACTGGGCGTGACGATCGACAGTCGGGGACAGGACGCGACCGGGACTCTGACCTCGGGCGAGACGAGAGGAGGAAGTTCGAGCGGTCGCGGAGCGTGACGCGGATGCGTTCCGAGCGTGAACGCCAGCAGGCGCGTGGCGTCGTCGGGCGTGGCCGGCAATTCCGCGTCGCGGGGAAGTGGATCCACTCGGAGCGAACGCAGAGCAAACGTGTGCCAGCTGTCCGACGATCGCGACCGAAATTGGAGCTCGATCCCGTGCGCGCCGGCGGGTAGTTCGCAGCGGATCTCGAACCCAGAACCGTTGTCCGCATATTCCGGATACGCTGCACTGACATCGGGTCGCGGTTCTCCCGATGCACTAGGCACGATCCATGGGTCGATCTTGAGCCGGACGGCTTCGATCGGCTGGCGCGGATCGCCGGCGACCCAACCGGCCACCCGCAGCCGTCCGTCGTGGGTGCGGGCGGGAATGGGCGTATCGATGTGGTATCGAAACGCCGGTTGGGTCGGAGTCGTCAGGCGGTAGTCGCCGCTGCAGGGATCGAACCGAGCGTTCCAGCAGGGATCGTCGAGCGAAGGCGGGCATGCCAACCGAGCTACGATGGCCGGGGTATCGTCGAAGTGTTGCGGTAGGGTGGCGAACGCACCGGCGAGAACGATCGGCCTGATCCCGCAACGAATGAACCACTCGGCGAGCGACATGTCGTCGTGAGGCTCCGGCGGAACGGCGCGGCGAAGCTGATCCCAGGTGGCGCGCAGCACGGCGAACACCCGTCCGGATACGGTAAAGGTTTCGCGATGGCAGCGGAGCGAGCCGTTGTAACCATCGGAGTCGATCTCGAATCCGCGCAGCAGGGGCACGACCTCGGTGCCGCGGGCGATCGTGCAGCCCGATTCAACGACGCGGAGGTCACGGGAGACGAAGGTCGGTGAGATGACGGCGCCGGGATTGTCCTCGGCGTGAAAGGCCAGATGGCGAAGCAGGTCGGCGTCGAGGTGCAACCCAGGGACGGTGCTGACGACGAGCACCTTGCAGTCGGGCGAAAGGTTGATGGTCGAAAGTGAGCGGAGGGTGGCGTCAGGCGCTGCAACGACATTCAACGCCGAGGGTTGATAATCCGGCGGAGGCTCGAGCAACACCCGATGACCGCCCAGCCGCCGAGGCTGCGCGCGCGAACCGATCCGCTGCAGGTGCGCCTGCACGGCGCGTTGTTGAAGTGCTTCCATGTCGCCCTTGACGTCACCAACGGCCGCGGAGCTGCGGGCAATCATCCTCCACTCGTAGAGGGTGACGGGGACATGTCGGATGGCTGAGGTGTGCTCACTCAGGCGCAGAAAAAGTTCGTAGTCCTGGATTCCGTCGAAGGAGGGGTCCGCCCCGCCGACGGAGCGCAGCAGTTGAGTCCGCACGCACAGGAAGTGACCGGGATACATGACGCCGCGCGCGAAAACCGGCGACCAACCGGGTTTGAAAAAGGGCTGACGCGGAGACGAATCGTCCCCGGAGACCTTTTCCTCATCGGAGTAGCACACGTCGAGGTCGGGGGCTGTGGCGATCGTGCGCGCGACCATCGAGAGCGCAAAGGGCTTGAGTCGGTCATCGTGATCCAGAAAACCGGTCCACGCGTGAGTGGCAGCCTCGATGCCGCGGTTGGTGGCGCGAGCGATGCCGGAGTTGCCGGACGATGCGAGGAGTCTAAACCGTTTATCGCGATCGACGAAGGTTCGCAGCAGGTCGAGCACCTCGGGGTTACGGCATCCGTCGTCGACCAGGCAGGCCTCCCAATGCGGGTGCGACTGCGCAAGCAGGGACTCCAGGCAGGCAAGCAAGGCGGACGGGGGAGGATCAAATACCGGAATGACCAGGGAGATCCCGATGGTGGGCGTGGCTGACGAGGGCTTGGCCTCGTCGATCTGGTGGCGGAGATCGTGCTCGGTCGACCAGGCGGCGTAGTCGACCAACGGCGGGCCCATCCCGGAGAAATCCCGGGGAGCGATGCTGGTGAATTTGTTGACACTGCCAGAGGCGCGGTCGAGCGATAGACAAACCGGTTGAGCGGGATCGACGTCCAGAAGGCGAAGTTCGAAACCGGACGCGATCGCGTGCCGCTGATCGGGAAAGGCCGCGGCAACGTCCGGTCGAAGAAGCGGAGCAGAGATGGCGAGCGACCTGCCACCTTGATGGGCCCGGACCGTGTGCCAGCCGGCTTCGACTAGGTTGGCGCGAAGGAAGCACCAGCCACCAATCAGCAGGCGACCATCCGGTTCATGCAACCATCGCACCGTTTCGATCGCGCCTCGGCAGGTCTCGTCATCGAACGGGATCGGAAATCGCTGGGAGGTTGGCGGAGAAGGCGGCACGGGTGTATTAATCCGACTATTTCACGCGGTAGGGCCGCCGCTTGTCGGCGTGCCGCAGGCTGACGGACTCTGAGAGGCAGGTGCGGTCCCGCGGCCGCGGGAGCAAGCGGCAGCCCTACATTTCACAATGACGACAGTTTTCATTCGGAAGGTGAAATTTCCGGTTAAAGCGTCGGAGCGTCGAGTTCGGCGATCAGCCAGCGAGCGCCTGCGACGGGGGCGATCTGAAGCTGCGGATCAGCGTCGGCCGGTTGCAGGAGCACGCCGGCTGGCGTCGACCGCAGTTGGCCGCTCAGGGGGACGAGGTGATCGCGGACATCCGTGAAGCCACCATGCAGGTCGACGAAGCCGATCTGGCGAATCAGGACGGAATCAGCTGTGCACGCCGGATCCCAGCGGAGCCGACGCTCTTTGCCGGTGAGCGGAAAGACCAGCAACTGGCGTGCGCCGGAGCGATAAGCGCAGCGGGTGGAAGCAGTCTCCGTCCATTCGTCGACCTCGTTGGTCAGATAAAACAGTTGGGCTGTGGCCATGTGCCAAGGCGTGACGTGGGGCCGGGGATCGACGGCGAGGATGGCGTTTTTGCGCGGGTCGATAACGGAGGAAAAATACGCGTCCGAGTTTTCCGCGGCTTCGAGGCAGAACTGACGCATGACGGCAAAACGGGTCGTGAAATCGTCGGCGAAGGGGAGCAGGAGGCGAAGGGCCGGATGAGCCTGCAGCGCTGGCGAAAGCCAGCCGAAGCGAACGAAGTCCTCGGCATGCCAAGTCGTCTCGTGGGCGTGTTCGGGGTCGATGAGGCACGGCGGGCCGGAGTCCGGCACCAGAATGTTGGTGGAGGTGAAATCGCCGTTGCTCCAGCGGTGGGTGGTGGGACCGAAACGGGAGAGGGACGCCGAATCCGAAATCGCGGTGGCGAGGCGGGCCAATCGGTGTTGCTGCGCGTCGCCCCAACACGACAGGGCGCGCACGCGCTCGACCAATGTGTGCCACTCGGACGTGCGGCGGGACATTTCGGACGGAGATACTGCGGCGTTGAGCATGTCCGTGATCTGCGTCCACGCGACGAGGGCGCGGGGAAGCGTTTCGAACCGGCTCAACAAGGTGTCGAGCGACGGGCCGACGATGGCCGGTTGTTTGAGGACGTGCCACTCACCGGTGCGAACGAGCCGGCCCGGAGGCGGCGTGAGGCGAGGGTAGGCGCGATGCAACGCGGTCGAGGCATCGTACAGTTTCGTCAAGTCGCGCGCCGCGGTGAGTTTCCAGAGCGTGCCCTCGCGATCGGGAACGAGGGCGTGATGTCGTGCCTGGTCGGGATGACGGTCGATGTTGCCGGCCAAGGGGACGGCCCGGTCGGCTTGCGCCGCATCGAGATCGAGATCCGCGCCTGCGGCAATCAGAAGCTGGTGCAGGAAGGCGTTCACCGCTTGTTCAATGAGGGGACCTCACCGGGCGCGCACGAAGAAACTCGGCGTGAAGTGGTGGGCGATACCCTGCATGGCCAGACTGGCGTAGGTGGCCTGGAGATTTTCCTGCTGTTCGATCGGCAGGCGTTCGCCGTTGTAGCCGTTGTGTTCGGGCGGGAATTCGCCGCTACTCGCCCGACGGTTGAATTCGGTGCCGCCGTCGGCGAGCGGGATGATGGCCTCGGGCAGTTTGTAGTCCGGGAGGGCGGCGAAGAACTCGATCTGGCTGAAGCCGGCCTGATCGAGGAGCGCGCGCAGTTCGGCCTCGCTGTAGGTGAAGCTGCGCAGGGCGTGTTTGGTGGCCTCACGCCATCGCCGGGCGGCGAGTTCGGCGGGGAGAAAGGCAATGCCGGGGACGCCGATATGATCGTCGGGACAGCCGAGCAGGTATTTCAGACCGAGACGGTTTTCGATGCCGATGATCAGCGCGCCTCCCGGCGCGAGTTCGTCGCGCACCTTGCGCAGAAAAACGCGCTGGCGCTGGAGTGGATCGGCGTGTTCCTGAAACGCTCCGATCCATTCGAAGACGCCGATGCAGAGGCAGGCGTCGAAGCGGGTGGTGAACGCGGTGTCCAGGTAGTCGGTCGCGATGAAGGAGACGCGATCATCGATCTGATCCTGTCGAGTGGAGGCGATGACGAACTGCAGGCGTTCGCGGCCGGGTTCGAGGGCGGCGACGCGCCAGCCGGCGGCAGCGAGGGGACGGGTCATCTGACCCCAGCCGCAACCGATGTCCAAGGCGACGCCGGGAGCGGTGGGCAGCAGGGGATCGAGGAAGGCGGTGCGTTTTTCCGACCGGATGATCTGGTGCAGCCACGGTTCCGTTTCCCGGAAACGGTGGTCGATGACCTCGCGCCAACGTTGGCCACCTTCGACGGCCTGCACGATGGCCTGCAGGTCACCGTTGGCAATGTCGGCGAAGGCCAGCGAGCCTGCGCGGTCGTAGACCGCACCCGGGGCGAGGGCGACGGCTTGGTGGTCGTGGACAAACTCTATCGGGATCGATTGATTCATCAGGTGCGCCAAACGGGGTGAGAAGGTATTACAGGAGGACGCGGAGCAAGCAGAGCCACACCAACGCTGGGGTTTCCAGAAGGATGGATACGGATAGGCCTCAGTATCGTTCGGCTCAACACCACTCCGCCGGTACTGGAGTTGGTTTCACCCTCTCCTCGTTTCAATGCGTAGGCGGTAGCCGAAGCCATTCGTGTCCATTCGTGGTTAAAAAATAGGGTCTGAGGTTTTCTTGATAGGCAATTCGTTGGATTCAGTAATATGGTTCAGGCTGACGGCTCTGCTACCTCTGCGTCCTCCTGTGAAACTGCCTTGATTGCAGCACCGGCGGTTTGAGTCCGGCTCGATCATGCGGGAGTAACCTCGATTTTTGTATCACAAAAAGCGATACCGAAGGCCTGGTCGCGGGCGGTCATTTCGAGGCGAATGACGTCGTAGCGGCGCTGGACGACGTTGACCTCGCCATCGATCAGTTCGACCCAGCCGAGGGAAATGAAGTAGACGCCGGGCATGAGATTGAGCTGCAGCGAAATCGTGACGTGCACGGTTTCCCCGGTGCGTACGGCCGGCCAGGTCTCGTGCCGAAAGTAGGTGTTGGTGCCGAAGACCTCCTGACCGCGATGGTCCTTGATGGTGAGGGCGTAAATGGGCGCGGGCACATCCTGGAACGCGACGCAGACCAGATGAAGGCGGGCGGCATCGCCGGATTCGAAATCGAGGCGGGGTTCGTCCCGGGCGTTGCACATGAGCACCGAGCGGATTTCGCCGCGCTCGCCGCCATAGGCGTATTCCTTGTCGGTGAGCTGTTGATGGGAGCGTTCCTCGACCAGCAGGCGCAGGGCGTGCTTGGCGTGCTCGCGTTCGTCCTCCGGCGGTGAGCAATCCGCGGTATCTGCAGCGACGGCGGGGGCGGGAGCGGCGGCGGCGATGGCTTTGGATTCGAGCGACGCGATGTCCTCGCGAACGGCATCGACGCCGTCGGGGCTGGCGATCAGTTTCGAGTAGATGTTGACGACATCGTTGGGATCGCCGGCGCAGAGCAGTTCGCCGCGCTCGAGCAGGATGGCGCGGTTGCAGAGATTTTTGACGGCGTTGGTGCTATGCGAAACGAAGATGACGGTCTTGCCAGACTGGATGAACTGATTGAGGGTGGCGAAGCACTTCATCGAGAACCGGGCGTCACCGACGGCGAGGGCTTCGTCGATGATGAGAATGTCGGCATCGACGTGGGCGCACACGGCGAAGGCGAGGCGCACGGTCATACCGCTGGAGTAGGTCTTGACGGGGCGGTCGATGAACTCGCGGATACCCGAGTAGTCGACGATCTTGTCGAAGCGGTCCTCGATCTCGCGCCGGGTCATGCCGAGGATGGTGGCGTTGAGGTAGACGTTCTCGCGGCCGGTGAACTCAGGATTGAAACCACTGCCCAGCTCGAGCAGAGCAGCGATGCGACCAGAGGTCTCAACGTAGCCGGTGGACGGTTGAAGGGTGCCGGCGATGATCTGGAGCAGGGTGCTTTTGCCGGCCCCGTTGCGACCGATGATGCCGAGGCATTCGCCCGGGACGATTTCGAGGTCCAGCGGCTGCACGGCCGTGAACTTGCGACCGTCGTCGGGATGGATCTTGAAACCGAGTGCGCGCCGCAGCGGTGTGAGCAGCTGGGCGGCGGGACTGCGCCACAGCGTGTAGACCTTGCTTACGTTTCGCAGGGTGACGGCAGAGGCGGATGTTACACTCGGCATCTCGGACAATTCGGACATCTGTGCGCAGGCAATCGGTCGGGAGAAAAGCGCGCCAGCGTAAATTGGCGCGGAAGGCGGTACCACGAGCCGAGCAGGATTTTTGTTCACAGGAGGGCGCAGAGGAAGCAGAGGTCGGAGAACGGGATCAAACTCTGGCTGAAGCCAAACAAGGGCATCTCTGCTGCCTCTGCGTGCTCCTGTGAAAAAAAAGCGTCCTGACTGGGATTGAGTGCGCTCGGCCGATCTCTGCCTCTCGGTGAAACGGCGTGCCAGCTGACAGGATTGGATTTACAGGAGGGCGCGGAGGAAGCAGAGAAAGGTATGCCGGATCAGGCCACTGGATTTCGTGCTTCGGACGAGTACCTCTGCTCCCTCCGCGTACTCCTGTGAAATAACAGCGTCATGGCGGGAAAATGGACGTGCTTGGTCGGTCCCTGCCTCGCGCCGAACCGCTGCTCAAACTGACAGGATTGGATTTACAGGAGGGCGCAGAGGAAGCAGAGGTCGGAGAACATCGGCTGGAATTCGACAAGGCTCTCGACCAATACCTCCGCGCCCTCTGCGTGCTCCTGTGAAAAAACAGCGTCATGACGGGGATATGGACGAGCTTGTTTGGTCCCCGCTTCGCGACTAACCGCTGTACCAGCTGACAGGATTGGATTTTTACAGGAGGACGCGGAGGAAGCAGAGACCGGAAAACTGAACCAAATCCAATGGGAGACCCGCGCGGTTGCATCGGCCATACCTCTGCTCCCTCTGCGTGCTCCTGTGCAAAAAACAGCGTGGTGAATGGGATTGAGTACGGTCGGTCGGTCCCTGTCTCGCGGCGGAACGCCGTGCCAGCTGACAGGATTGGGGTTTTACAGGAGGGCGCAGAGGAAGCAGAGAAAGGCATGCACCCGCTCTACCCCAAAGCCTCTAAATTGACTCACCCTGTGATTGGAGCAGCCATCGAAGTTCACCGCGACAAGGGGCCGGGCTTGATCGAGTCGATTTATGAATGGTGTATGATGCGTGAATTCGAGTTGCGTCACCTTACGGCCACTGACCAGAGACTCGTCGAAATTACCTACAA
Organism: uncultured Opitutus sp.; assembly: GCA_965652375.1. GTDB lineage: Bacteria > Verrucomicrobiota > Verrucomicrobiia > Opitutales > Opitutaceae > Actomonas. The sequence continues at coordinate 23,291 of CBFGUO010000002.1, read as the reverse complement.
AGGCTTCACGAAAGATGAGCCGTTGCGATTCGATCTGCTCGTAGAAGACTGCCTGTTGGTCGAGGCCAAGTCAGTTGAGCGCATCCTGCCGATCCACAAGGCTCAGTTGCTGAGCTACATGAAGCTACTGAATGTGCCACTCGGCCTGCTGATCAATTTCAACGTCACCAAGCTTACGGATGGTGTCGTCCGCCTCATCCTGCCCGGCGCCGATCAGTAAGCGGCCATCCTTGGTCTCCTCTGCTTCCTCGGCGAACTCCTGTGAAAAACAGCGTCGTGACTGGGATCGAGTGCGCTTGGTCGGTCACTGCCTCGCGGCGGAACGCCGTACCAGCTGGTGGGATTGGGGTTTTACAGGAGGGCGCGGAGGAAGCAGAGGTCGGAGAACGGGATCAAACTCTGGCTGAAGCTGAACGAGGGCATCTCTGCGCTCTCTGCGAACTCCTGTGAAATCAACGTCGTGCTTGGGATTGGATGCAATCGGTCGGTTCCTGCCTAACGCCGAATCGCCGTGCCAGTTGATTGGATTGAATTTACAGGAGAACGCAGAGGAAGCGGAGATTGAAAACTGAATTAAACCTCGGCCGATGCTCGGCGAGGCTACTAGACCGAGTCCTCTGCTCCCTCTGCGAGCTCCTGTGAAAAACAGCGTCGAGCCGGGGGCTGCCATGTTTTGGGACCGACGCCTCAGTAGACGAATCGCGCCTGTCGGTGTTCGATCGCTTCGTTGATGCGATCGAGGGCGGCTGGCGTGAAGTTTGCGATGGGGTCGCGGGCGTCGGGCGTGGTTTCGAGCAACAACCGGTCATCCTGGATGGTCAGGCGCTCGATCTCTCGGGCGGGGTGCAGGACGTCTTCAAGGTTGAGAACCGCGTGGGTGCGATTGCCCCAATCGACCACCCGGATTCCGCGAATGCTGAGGTTGCCGGGGTTCTCCCGTGGATCGAGCCGGAGGGCCTTGAGGCCCTCGAGTGGTAGCGGAAAACGAATCGTCTGGAGACCGCGGTGGTCGGCAATCGTTTGCCAATCACTGTCCTCCTGCCGATAGCCCGTCCCGGTATCCCAGAACAGTTGGATACCGCTGGATGCATTGGCGGCCAGATCGAGCTCGAGGCGCATCTCGTCCGGCAATGTCGGATACTGGTATTGGGCGTAGTGCCAGGAGTTTTTGATCAGGCCGCGGTTGCCGACGAAGGCGAACATCGACGCGAGCGCCGCCATGAAGCCGACATGGGCTAAGAAGTCGCGCCATCCCGTCGGTCGCCAAAACGTGAAGAGGACGGCTAGGAGAATGATCCACAGCATGCCTGCCAGGTAGCCGGTGGAGAGATAGCAGCGGACGATATTCCGTGCGGTGATGTCCTGCGCGAGGATCGGAGCGAAGAGTTCGATCCGGCATTGAGTGATCGTGGCATCGGGCGTTGAAGTGATACGCCAGCCGTCGGGTTCCGGCGTGATGGCGGCAACGCCTTCCACGGGGGAAAACATGTCGGCGGTGAAGCGGCGCACCTCGATGCCGCGCCGGTCGATGATGCGCATTTTTTCGAGGAAGAGAGAGACGCCGTTGACGGGCGAGTTGAGTCGCAGTTCCACCATGGGAGCGTCGCTGAGCGGGAAGGTGTAGGTGAAGGCCTGTTCGGTGGCGGAGATCGGAAAGGATATCTTGTCCAGGTCGTTGAACCCGTGGGTCAGATTTTGCAGGATCTCGACCTGTCCGTCGCCATCGGCGGCACAATCGATCTCCAGGTAGAGAATGTCGTTCCCCGGCTCATTGAGCGGGTACCACACCAGCGGGACCTCCTGCGGCAGCAAGAAACCGCCGATCGCGAGCGCGAGCGCCCCGAGCAACCGCAGCCGGGTAGGGGAGAGCGGACCGGGGACTGGGTCAGCCGACGCGGTGGGCGCGGAATCGTTGGATTGGTTCACGGTTGGGGGTTGCTTAATCGTAAGTCGACCGAGAATCGCGATGCGTTCGGGAGGAACTCACGCATTCCCTCCAGAGGTGGGCAAGCCCGCCTAAGTACAACGTGGGATCGTGGCTCGCTCGCCGTTGTCTCTCGGTGCCAAATGTTCCTTTCTCGCTCAAACCTCGCGACGCCGGAGCCCAAAGGGCTTACAGGCGGTGGGGGGACCGTCGAACCGTGGGGCAATGGCTGCCAAGCACTGAATGGTTTGAACAGGAGGACGTAGAGGAAGCAGAGCTGACGGGCGGCCCTCCGCATGCGGGTAAACAGAAGGTTCTAACTCCATTGCGGCGAATTGGCTCTGCTGCCTCCGCGCCCTCCTGTAAAATGAAATGAGAGAGTCCGCCTTTGGAGGGAATGCCTGTGTCACAACAGTTGCTGCCCATCCTTGCTCCTTGTCTCCTGCTCCACTCGGGTCAACCCGTCTGCCGACGGGGCCCCATCACCCCGAGCAAGCTCAGCCCGATCCCGAGTGCGCCGCCGAGAAACCCACCGACGAGCGCGGCCTTGGCGAGGGCGCCGTAAAAGCCCTCGGTTGTCGCCTGCATGCTGACGCGGATGGCGTCGCCAAAGGCCTGGCGCTGGTAATCCTCGTGGGTGGTCCGGATGTTCGCGATCAAGCGATCATAGGCTTCGCGCAGTTTAGCCAACGAGGAGCCGAGTTGGTCATAGACCTCCGTCTGCGTCTCCATGTCGCTGGCAATGAACTCCTGCATCGAGCGTCGCCGTTCCTCCATGATGGCGATCTCCGACTGAATCTCTCGAGTCTTGAGACCGGCTTCGAGGGCTTCACGAACAAGGAAGTTGTAGGCGTCGTTAGCGAGCAGGGAGTCGATCAGCCCCTGGTCCACGATGGGCGCGTCTCCGCGCTGCTGAGTGGCCTGCGACTTTATGCCAAGGACATGGCTCTGAGCGCGCTCCTGTGCCTGCTGCAGCAGATCCCGCACGAGTTGTTCGTCTTCGGCCGCCTTGCGTGCACTATCCCTCAAGGACTTCAGGTAATAGTCCATCTTGAGCATGGCCGTTTGCCGGTTGTTGGAGAGGCCGAACTGGCGAATGAGCCCTAAGGTCTCGTTGAGGCGAATCTGGGTGAAGAGTTCGTTCTGCTTCACCAGGTCGCCGAAGGTCATGTTGGTACGCGGCGAGCGAAAACTGCGATCCTGCTCCACCATCTGATCGAGATACTGCCCGATATTGCGACTCTCCCGGCTAAGCACCAACTCGTAGTCGAAGTAGTCGGTGTCCGCCAAGGATTCGAAGGCGGTGCCCAGCGACAAAGGCACTTCCACATACGTCCGTTGAAACCGCTCCAAATACGCGCTGACGATCTCATTCAACAACTGCTCCCGCTGGTCCGGCGACAGATCAAACTTCCGCGGCAGCGTGAGCGACACCCGGTATTCATCTGGAAGATACGGAGCCGGCGTCTGCCCGGCCGCCCGCAGCCGATCCCGCTCCTTGACGACCGATTCCGGAATAATCCCCTCGATGGTCAACGCAGCACGAACCCGGGACTGCGCATCCTGCGAAGCGTCAAGACCGAGCCGACGCAGCGCCTCCCCCACCACCTCCGGTGCTCGCAAATCGTCCGCCTGAAACTTGGAGTCATCCGGATACAGTCCCCGCTCGTACCCACTGAACCCAAAAACCACTCGTGACTGAGTGGACAGGGCGGAAAACGGACTGGCGACGAAAAACAGCACGGTGGCGATCACCAATCCGAGCAGACCAAGCCCGAGCGAAAAGGGCAGACCACGAACCAAGCGGAACCAAAGTTCACGCAGATCGATGGTATCGTCATCATAAGAAGCAGGGCGGGGGGAGGATTCGTTCATGGAAGCGCTGGTGTATTTCATCCCCATGCCGCATGCACAAGTTTCAAGTCACGTCGCTTGATCGCGTACTCAGGAAATCTGCAACTCGGCCAAGCCAGAATCAACGAAGACCACTCCGCCGTGGTTGTTTTTACAGGAGGTAACAGAGGCAGCAGAAGGCAGAATGTCCTTCCGCAATCGGGAACCGATTCCCAAAAAGTGCCATCCGGTATTCTCTGCTTCCACTGCGTCCTCCTGTAGGATTGCCTTTGTTCCGGCTGAGCCGGGTTGGGTGGACGCCGGCCTCCGGACGGCGTTTTTCCGCTGCCTGGATTCGCAAATTATCCTTCGCGTCCTTCGCGAGACCCAAGGACCCCGCGACGGTTGGGTTGACTTCAACCGCCCCCGAGCCGAGTTTTGCGCAATGAAGACCGCAGACGCAGGGCCTGGCTTGGCGACGGTGGCGGACTATCGCGCCACCCCGGAGGGTGGACGGTATCAACTGATCAATGGAGAAATCGTCATGGCGCCCAGTCCGAGCCGGTATCATCAGGAAATCGTCGTTAATCTCGTACTTCTGCTGGAGACCCACGTGCGTAGCCAGGGGATGGGGAGAATCTTTGCCGCGCCCTTCGACGTCCACTTGGGCGAGCACGATGTGCTCCAGCCGGATCTCGTATTCGTGTCGAGCGAGCAACGGGCGATCCTGGCGGATGACGGCGCGCATGGCGGACCGGCTTTGGTGGTCGAGGTGATTTCTCCGTCGAGTGCGCACCTTGACAAGACCTACAAGCGCGAGGTGTATGCCGCTGCTGGCGTCGGCGAATACTGGCTGATAGATCCGCACCTGCGCCAAATCCACGTCTACGAATTCGCCCGCGACCGAGCAAAGCCTGTTCGGCTGGTGGACGAGGATGAGACCTTCGAATCCCCGAGTCTCCCTGGCCTGGCAATCAGCGCTGCGGCGGTGTTCAGGCAGTAGTTCGTTTTCGGAAGCCGACATCACGCTATTACCCGAAATTGGCGAAAGTCCCTCGGTCGATGCACGGGACTCCAGCCAGCGCGACCGCGATGTGTCCCGGCGTAGTTTTGGAGCAGAGCGTGGAGGCATTGTCGACCATCTGGCTCGTCGATTTGGTGGGTTTTATCGCGTAAGCGTGTGACCATCGGCGCGCTCCAACCTCGGACAGCCACCGCACGAAGCCTCCGATGCCAACTCTCTGTTGCCTCTACGCCCTTTGGTAAGAACAAACCTATCTTTGGGTTCCGGCCTCGTCGGGTAGTGGAGTTTCAGATTTTGTTCATATTTTCTTGAACTCGGAGCGGAGCTTTACCCGAGTGGACTCCTTGTCCAACGTCCGAACAGATACTGCCGCCTCCGATTCCGCCTTCGAGCAGGAGTGCGTCAGTCTGTTTACGGGTTTTCTCCGTGCGCTGGGGCTACCCAATTCAGTGGGAGCAATTTACGGCCTGCTGTTTGCGTCGAGTTCCCCGCTCTGCCTAACAGAGATCGTCGAGAAACTGGGAATGAGCAAAGGCTCGGTAAGCCAGGGCCTGACCTTTCTGCGCCAAGGCGGAGCCGCAAAAGTCGTCCATATACTTGGTGATCGTAGAGAGTTCTTCGAACCGGAATTGGGTCTACGCCGATTAGCGAGTGGGCTAATAAAAGATAGAATTCGGCCCCTAGCGCAGGAGACACGCGGCGCCGTCGTGCGATTGCGCAGGAGGGCGGCGACGGCAGAAGCGAGGCAAAGCGATTTTCAATTGAATCGAATTAAGCAGCTGGAAACATGGCATCGCCAACTTGGGCGTGTTCTTCCAGTGATCCAGACTGTTCTGAATCTGACCAATAAATGAAAAGTGGAGTTTCGATTGCAGTAGTCGTTGGCACGAGGCCGGAAGCCATAAAGATGGCCCCTGTCGTTCGGGGGCTAGCGGAAACATCAACCTTGCGCCCTGTTGTTATTTCAACTGGACAGCAACGGGAGTTGGTTGGACAGGCACTTTCCAGTGTGGGGATTGTGCCCGATTTTGACCTCGACGTCATGCGGCCCAATCAAACCTTACCAAGTCTCACCGCCAGAGTGGTCGAATCCGTAGCGCAGGTGATCTCGACTATACGGCCTCAAGCATGTCTGGTGCATGGGGACACCACAACGGCATTCGCGTCTGCTCTGGCCGCTTTTTATGAGCGGGTGCCGATCGGCCATGTCGAAGCGGGTCTTAGGACTTACGATTTCAGTCGGCCTTGGCCCGAAGAGATGAATCGGCGCTTAATAGATCCATTATGCCAGTGGTGTTTTGCGCCGACGAGCCTTTCAGCGGAAAATCTACGGCATGAACGAATCCCTACGGATCGCATCCACACAACCGGAAACACGGTAATCGACGCTCTTCTGGAGTGCCGCGCACGAGTCGCGTGCAGTCAGGGGGCACGCTCTCCTGACAGAATGATCCTAGTAACCGGTCACAGGCGGGAAAGCTTTGGCGATGGGTTTCTGGGTATCTGCAAAGCACTGCGAGGGATCGTGGAGACTCGGGCTGATGTACGCGTAGTATATCCGGTGCATTTGAATCCCAACGTTCGGGAGCCGGTCTATCGTCTGTTGTCCAACCATCCTCGCATTCACTTGCAGGAGCCAGTTTCGTATGAGGAGTTCGTGAAATTGATGGACCAAGCGCACTTGATTCTGACGGATTCAGGTGGTGTCCAGGAAGAGGCCCCAAGTCTCGGGAAGCCTGTTTTAGTGATGAGGGACACCACGGAGCGACCAGAAGGGGTGGAGGCGGGGACTTGTATACTGGTCGGCACCGATCCGGATAGGATCCTTGCGGAAGCTTTGAAGCTATTGGATGATGAGCCAGAGTATCGTCGTCGCTCGGCCTTGAAGAATCCTTATGGCGACGGGCAATCCGGTGCTCGAATTGCCAGAATCCTTGATGATTATTTTCAGACTGAGAGAGTATCCAGCTAACTATGAATTATGATATTTGTGTTGTCGGCCTCGGCTATATAGGACTTCCGACCGCCTCCATTTTCGCGGCGCGAGGGCGAAAGGTCTTTGGATTAGAAATCAATCCATCAGTGGTAAATACCATTAATCGGGGAGAGATCCATATTGTGGAGCCGGACCTCGATGTACTTGTGCGGGCGGCGGTCCAAACAGGCAATCTTCTCGCAGGCTCCGAGTCGGTTGAAGCGGCAGTCTACATTTTGGCCGTGCCCACCCCCTTTATTCATGGCGGACATTTTCCCTTACCCGATCTCAGATACGTCGAGGCGGCTGCACGTTCAATTGCGGCTAATTTATCAACGACTAGCTTGGTGATCCTTGAAAGCACGAGTCCGGTCGGAACCACTGCCAAGGTCAAGTCTTGGATTGATGACGAGAGGACCAAGTTGGGACTGACGGCGTTGCCGACAGCCCTTTATGCTCATTGCCCGGAACGAATACTACCAGGGCAGATGCTACAGGAGTTAGTATCCAACGATCGGCTGTGTGGAGGACTTACCCTAGAGGCGGCCCAACGAGCCCGCGAGCTTTATTCGGTATTCTGCAATGGCGAAATTCATGTAACTGATGCGGAAACGGCCGAGATGGTCAAGTTGACAGAGAACGCTTCGCGCGACGTTCAAATTGCATTCGCCAACGAGTTAAGCTTGGTATGTGATCGTCTCGGGCTCGATGTATGGGAAGTCATCCGTCTTGCCAATCGTCACCCGCGGGTGCGAATTCTGCAACCGGGACCCGGGGTGGGTGGTCACTGTATTGCTGTGGATCCTTGGTTCATCGTCGCCGCAGCACCCGAAATCTCGCCGTTGATGGCGACTGCGCGCCGGGTGAATGACGGCAAGCCGCAGTGGGTTATCGAAAAGGTCCGCACGCTTGCGGCCAGATTTAAGTCGCCAGTGATCGCGTGCTTGGGCCTCGCCTTCAAGGCTGACGTGGATGATCTCCGGGAAAGCCCGGCGTTGCATATCGTGGAGGCGTTAGCAGAACAGCCTGGCGTCGAGTTGATCGTGGATGAGCCTCATGTGGAGAAGCTTCCGCCCGGCCTCCGCAGGGACAACGTTCGCAAGGCCGGTGCCCTTGAGGCGATTCACGCTGCGGATATTGTCGTCCTTCTGGTGAATCATCGCGTCTACAGTGAAATTAATCGTTCTGATTTGCAGGGCAAAGTGCTCATTGATACCAGGGGGATCTGGTCATGAAGCAACTGCTTGTGAGAAAGGGCCAGGTGGTCATGGGCGAGGTGCCGGCACCCTGCGTCAGCGCCCGCAACATCCTGGTACGCGTGCACCATTCGTGCGTTTCCATCGGCACCGAGGTGTCCAGCGTCAAGAATTCGTCGCTGCCTCTGTGGAAGCGCGCGCTCAAGCAGCCGCACCATGCGAAGCGAGTGTTGCAGCTGATGAAGGATCAGGGCGTGAGCCGGGTTTTCAATCGCGTGACCGGCATGCTCAACGCCGGCACGCCGACGGGCTACTCGGCCGCTGGTCGGGTGGTGGCGGTCGGCGACCAGGTGGACGACTTCGTGGTCGGCGACCGGGTGGCCTGCGCCGGAGCCGGCGTGGCCAACCACGCCGAGATCATTGATGTGCCCGTCAACCTCGCAGTGCGCATTCCGGCGGGCCTGGGCACCGAATATGCCAGCACCGTCACGCTCGGGGCCATCGCCATGCAGGGCGTGCGGCGTGCCACGCCGACGCTGGGCGAGACGTTTGTGGTCATCGGGCTGGGCATTCTCGGCCAGCTCACACAACAAATGTTGCAGGCGGCCGGCGTGCGGGTCATCGGCACAGACGTGGACCCGGCGCGCATTGATCTCGCGAAGTCTCAGGGCATGGCACATGGGATCGAGGGCTCGGCGTCCGACCTCGACGCGCGCGTGCGTTCATTCACGGGCGGGTTGGGCGCGGATGCGGTGGTCATCACGGCGGCTGCTTCTGAGAATCATGAAATCATCGCCTCGGCGATGCGCTGCTGCCGCCGCAAGGGGCGAGTCGTGATTGTCGGCGATGTGGGCTTGAACCTTCAACGCCATGAATTCTATGGCAAGGAGCTCGATGTGCTAATCTCCTGTTCATATGGCCCGGGGCGCTACGATCCGGTCTATGAGGAGCAGGGGCAGGATTACCCGCTGGCTTACGTGCGCTGGACCGAAAACCGAAACATGGCGGAGTATCTCCAACTCCTGGCCGAGGGTCGGGTGAAGCTGGCGCCGATGCAGCCCGAGGTGCATGCGCTGGCGCATGCACCTCGGGCCTATGCCAGTCTTCAGGCGCCGGGGCGTAAGCCGATGCTCGTGCTTCTGTCCTATCCCACCGACGGCTCTGAACCTTCGCGGGTGATCACACTCACCGAGGGGGTGTCCGCCCGCAAGGCCGGCACGATCGGGGTGGCATGCGTGGGTGCCGGCGGTTTCGCCCAGCTGATGCACCTGCCCAACCTGCTGAAACAGCGGGAGCACTACTCGATCCGCACCATCTGCAGCCGCACGGGCTCCAACGCCCTCTCGGCCGCCAAGCAGTTTGGGGCACCGCGGGCCACGACCGATTATGCTGAAGTGCTGCGCGATCCGGAGGTCGATCTGGTCATACTCTGCACGCGCCACGACCTCCACGGGCGGATGGCGCTTGAGGCGCTGCGCGCGGGCAAACATGTACTTTGCGAGAAACCCCTCGCCCTTCGGCACGAGGAACTCGATGCGATCGAGACGTTTTTCGCTGGCGCTGGGACCAAGCCTGCTCTGATGGTCGGTTTCAACCGCCGCTGGTCGCCTGCCTTCCAGAATGTGCTCGAGCACCTCCAGGGTCGAACCGCGCCGCTTGTGGCCCAATACACGATGAACGCCGGCTACATTGCGCTCGACCACTGGGTGCATGGCGCCGAGGGGGGAGGACGAAATGTTGGCGAGGCCTGCCATATCTACGACCTCTTCTTCGCCCTCGCCGGCTCCGCCTGTATGGACATCCAGATGACCGGCATTCCCGCGCAGGGCCGGCAATGGGCCCGCAACGACAACTTCACCGCGGTCTTGTCGTTCGAGGATGGCTCGGTCTGTTCCCTGGTTTACACCGCTATGGGGGCCAAGGCGTACCCGAAAGAGCGCCTGCAGGTCTTTAGCGAGGGCCGCGTGATCGTGCTTGACGACTACAAATCCGTCGAGGTCCACGGTGCCAAAGGTAAGTGCTGGAGCGGAGTCACGCAGGACAAGGGCCAGGAGGCCGAGTTGGCCGCGTTGGCCCGCATGATTCGCGAGGGCATGCCTGCGGCGTTCATCGCCGAGCAGCTGGCCGTTTCGCGCGCTACGCTCGAGGCCGAGTATCGGCTGATGAAGAGGGACCCGGAAAACTGTCCGTAAATCCAACAGCGCTCATTCACCATGTGCGGTATCGCAGGATTCCTTTCGTTCAATCCCAACAGCCGGTTGTCGCCGGAGGTGCTCGAGCGTATGCGCGACACCATGCTGCACCGCGGTCCGGATGGCGGCGGCCTGTGGATATCCGCCGACGGCACTGTCGGCCTGGCGCACCGTCGCCTCTCCATCATCGATCTCTCCACCGCGGCCAGCCAGCCGATGGGCTCGGATGACGGCCGGGTGCAGCTGGTCTTCAACGGTGAGATCTACAACCACGTTCAGATCCGCCACCAGCTGATCAGCGAGGGCGTCACGACGTGGCAGACCGACCATAGCGACACCGAGATGATCCTGCAGGCTTACTTGCACTGGGGCATCGGCTGCCTGGAGCGATTCCGCGGCATGTTCGGCTTGGGCCTGTGGGATGGTCGGACCCGCGAACTCTGGCTCGTGCGCGACCGGCGCGGTGTGAAGCCGGTTTACTGGTCTATGCACGGCGGCCGCCTTACCTTCGCCAGCGAGATCAAGGCGCTTCTGTCGGTGCCGGGGCAGCCTCGTGAGATGGACACCCAGGCGCTCTATCATTACCTGTCGTTCCTGACGACGCCCGCGCCGCAGACACTATTCCGCGGCATCCGCAAGCTGCCCGCGGGCGGACTCGTTCGTGTTACGGCCGACGGCCGGGTGGAGGAGCGCCAATGGTATGAACTCCTGGACCGTGTTACTGCCGTGCCGGAGCAGACTGAGACCGAGGTCGCCACTCGCCTGCTGACGGAATTGCGCGAAGCGGTGAAGCTGCGGAAAGTCAGCGACGTGCCGGTTGGTGTGTTTCTTTCCGGCGGTATCGACTCAAGCACGAACGCAGCTCTATTCACGGAAGGGGAGTCGCAACGGGTGAAGACCTTCTGCATCGGCTACCAGGGTAGCAGCACCTACACTAACGAGACCGGTTTTGCCCGCATGATGGCCGAGCGCGTTGGCGCCGATCACCACGAGCTGCTGCTGACGATTGACGACCTGATCGGCTTCATTCCGCGTATGATTGAGCTGCAGGACGAGCCGATCGCCGATCCGGTGTGCGTGCCGGTGTACTACGTCTCCAAGCTTGCCCGCGACAACGGCATTGTCGTGGCCCAGGTGGGCGAGGGCAGCGATGAGCTTTTCTGCGGATACTCCAGCTGGCGCACCTATCTTCAATTGGCGCGGTGGAACGATCTGCCGGTGCCCCCAGTGGTCAAACGTCTCGGCCTCGGTGTCGCCCGCACAATGGGCTGGGGGCTCAGCTCGCAATATGAGTTGTTGCGCCGTGGTGCTTCGGGCGAGCCGGTGTTCTGGTCTGGGGCCGAGGCCTTCCGCGAGGCGGAGAAACAGGCTTTGCTCGGCCCGGCGTTGCGTGAACAGCTGCGCGGCTATTCCTCGTGGGAGACGCTGCGGCCCATGTACGACCGCTTCAAGCAGTCGGGGCTGGAGCAGTCGCATCTGAACTGGATGACTTATGCTGATCTCTCGCTGCGCCTGCCGGAGTTGTTGCTCATGCGCGTGGACAAGATGAGCATGGGCGTGAGCCTCGAGGGCCGCGTTCCCTTCCTGGACCACAAGTTCGTGGAATATTCGCTGGGCATCCCGACGGCGATGAAGCTGGCCGGCGGCGAATCGAAGCACATCCTGAAGCGGGCGGTGCGCGGTCTCATTCCCGACGAGATCATAGATCGGCCCAAGCAGGGCTTCGGTGTGCCTGTGCACGAGTGGTTCGCGGCTCGGCTGGGGCCGCAGATCCGCGAGAGCGTGACCCGCTTTGCGCGGGAGAGTGGTGCTCTCGATCCAGTGGCGGTCGAGGCGGTGCTGAAGGCCGGCCGCGGCACCGAGGCGTGGTATCTCTACAACCTGGCCGAGTGGTGGGCCCGCTACATTGCGGGTCAGTGACGATATGCCGCCTGACCATGATATCCTGGGGTTCCTTCGGCAGGGAGCGTCGGTCGCCGGCACGCGTTTCGTGCTGATTGCCGCCTCCTTCGTGAGTTCCGTCGTCGTGACCCGGGCGCTGCCCGTCGAGGAGCGTGGACTGTTTGGCCTGCTCATGGCGGTCGGAGCGCTGGGGGTGCAGTTCGGCAATTTCGGCCTGCCGGTCGCCAATACATATCTTGTTGCCCGGAACCGCCGGCTGCTCGCCGCGCTGGTCTCAAACACCGGATGTATATTCATCTTGATTATCGCGTTCCTGGCCGCGGCGGGAACGCTGGCCGTGCGGTTTGTTCCCGCCTGGCGGTCGCTCTGGGGCGCCGCAACGGCGATGGTGTGGCTCGTGGCCGTGACCGGCCTCGCGCAGATGCTCGCACAGAATTTGCTAACGGGACGCTTTCTGTTTAACATTAGCAATTGGGTGGACGTCATCGCGCGGCTGGGCGCCATCGCCGCGATGGCCTGCCTCTGGTTCGCCGGACTTGTGACGGCGGAATGGTTTGCCGTCGCAGCGAGTGCCTTCGCCTTGGTCGGGACGGCGTGGGGTCTGCGTGCAGGAAAGATCGTACTCTTGCTAAACGCGTGGGACGCGCGCCTCGGTCGCGAGCAACTGCGCGTTGGCGTTCGCGCCTATGTCGCCTGCCTTGCATCCTTTGTTGTAAGTCGACTCCCGCTTTATGCCGTGGGTAGCCGCGGTTCCCTCGATGAAGCGGCATTCTTCACCCAAGCATTGGTGATCGCGGACACCATGCTGGTGGTTCCGACCGCCCTGGGCGTGGTGCTCTTTCCCAATCTGGCGGCGACCGCAAACGCGGCGGAACGGGTACATTCGACGCTGCGCCTCATTGCCGTCACCGCAGTCCTGATGATCCTTGCGGTTGGGGCTGCTTGGTGGCTGGGCCCGTGGGCTCTGCCGTGGGTCTATGGTCCGGCCTATGCGGCGACGATGCCACTGCTGGTGCTGATGCTGCCAGGCGTGGCAGCCTTGGGGTTGTGCAGCGTCACCCAAAACGCTCTGAGCGCCAACGGGTATCCTTGGGCGGCAGTCGCCTCACCTTTGGCAGGCGTGGGCGTTGTGATCGTGACCCTGCAGTTCACCGATGGCGTGACCGGCTGTGCCCGCGCCTATACCGCTGGTGGCCTCGCGATGCTTGCGACCAGCGCGCTCGCGTGGTGGAGTCATCGCCACATTGTGCTCGTCGTCTCAGCTACCGATTCAGACCTTACTACCCGCTCCGAGACATGACCAACGTTCCGTGTGACACGCTTGCCCTGACGCTTTATCCGCTTTCGACCGGTTACCGGGCGATGTTGGAATCAAAGCTTGGTACGGTACCTGACTATCGTCTTGTTTCCGACCTGAGGCACGGGGGGGGCGCCGCGCTGTTTCGGCATTTGCTGCGAAGCCGGTATCGTCGGGTGGTCCTGCCGTGCGAGGTGCCGGAGACGGCATCTGTGCTCTCGATCGTCGAGCTGCTCGGTGCGGCGCACAAACTGCCACTCCTGCAAGTGTGCGATCCCGCGGGCAATCTGCGTCGCGTTCGGTTCAGGGAACTCTTCCGGGGGGCCCGGGGCCTTGCCTTGGCGACGCTAGCGGGGCGGCGGGCCCGCCAGCGTTCGGTAAAAGCTGCGCTGGCCACCCGGCATATGCCGCGGCGGTCGCATGCCCTGTCGGAGGGCGCGCAGCGAGTGCTCTACCTCAAGAACAATCTCTGGTTCGGACTGCGGGCCGGCGGCAGCGTCGGTCATGTAGCGGGGGTAATCAACGGCTTGGTGGAGCTCGGCCATGAGGTGCACTTCGTCTCGCCGGAGAGCCCAAAGTATCTTTCTCCTAAGGTCGGGGCAACCGCAGTGCCGCTATTTGGACACTATGCCCTGCCGGCCGAGGCCAATCTGTTCCGCCTGCAGGAAAGTGCCGTCCGTGCCGCCCTCGATGTGGCTAAAGAATTCCGCCCGACCCTCATTTACCAGCGGCTTTCGTTGGGCGACTGGACCGGCGTGGCTGTCGCACAGGCGCTCTGCCTGCCGCTGATCGTGGAATACAACGGCTCAGAACTCTGGGTAGCCAAGAACTGGGGCGGCAATGTCCGGTTCGCAGACGAGATGGCCGCTGCGGAGGTCGCCATGTTGCACTGTGCCGATCTCGTATTCACAATTTCGGAACCGCTCCAGGAGGAACTGCTCAACCGCGGACTTGAGTCGTCGCGCGTGGCTTTCTATCCGAACTGCGTGGATCCTTCGATTTACAGCCCAGCGCATGTCCCGGCAGGAACCCGGCTCAACGCGCGCCGCCGGCTAGGCGCGACGGACCGCGAGCAGATCATTATGTTTGTTGGTACATTTGGACTCTGGCATGGGGCCGAGGTTTTCGCCGAAGCTGCCACCCGACTGGCACACGATCCGGGGTGGCTGAGCCGTACTCACGTCCGCTTCGCATTTGTCGGCGATGGCAAGACGCGTGCGCGATGCGAGGAGATCATACGGGCAGAACCCGCAGCGGCGGCCCGCACGGTTTTCACTGGGCTGATTCCGCAGCACGAGACTCCGGCCTACCTGGCGGCAGCCGATGCCTTCGTCGCCTCTCACGTGCCTAATGCGGACGGCTCTAGGTTCTTCGGTTCGCCGACGAAACTATTTGAATATATGGCGATGGAACGCCCTGTAATCGCCTCGGCTTTGGATCAGATTGCCGAGGTGCTGGCCGACGGTGAGACGGCCATACTGGTTCGGCCTGGCGATGCCTCCGACCTCGCTCGGGGCATCGGTCGGCTACTCGACGACCGGGCGCTTGGGTCCCGCCTCGCCAATGCAGCCCGCGTCGAAGTGCTCAAGAACTACACATGGACTCGGCATGTGCAGGAGATACTGGGAGCACTGGCCCGGGCGGGAGGAACAGCTAAATGAAGAGCTTTATCCTGCACCGCTACAAGCAGGTCTGTCGGGTGGGGCCGCGCGCGGCCGCGAGGCTAGCCTGGGACCGTCTGGCGCGGATCACGGGAAGCCGCCTGCGCCGCACTCGGGCGCGGGTGCGGCCCACCGGTCTGGCGACATGGGAAAAAGAGTCGCCGCCCCGCCGACTCGTGCCTGAGTTGGCGCTGCCTTGGGACGGTGCTCACGATGCATGGCTGGACCATCGTTTCGATTTATTGGGTAGCGGCCCCATGTCGTTTAACTTGACCCTTGCGGATCCATTGGCGGATCTGCCAGCCCCATGGCATGGGCGGTATCGCGATCTTGCAGCGATGTTGCCCTCCGATTACAGTCTGCTGGACTGGCAGGTGGACTTCAAAAGCGGCCACCGCTGGTCCGCTCGTCAGTGGCACAGAACCGTGACGTATAGGCATCTCGACGGTGTGGACATCAAATGCCCCTGGGAGTTTTCGCGACTGCAGCACCTGCCACCGCTTGCCGGGCGTATTGCGGCAGCACCGCTTGACCAGCGCGGTCGCATTGAATTGGAGATTCGTGCGCAGATCCTGGATTTCGTGATGCAGAACCCGCCTGGTTTTGGCGTGAATTGGGTATGCGCAATGGATGTTGGCATCCGTGCTGCGAACTTGGCGATGGCGGTCGATATAGCCCGGGCGGCTGGCACGAAATACGACGAGCGCTTCCTCGCGCTGGTCAGCGCCACGCTGCGTGACCATGGTCGCTTCCTTGTTCGTAACCTCGAATGGGGGGCGAAATTATGTTCAAATCACTATCTTGCGAACATCGTGGGGCTTCTCTTCGTAAGCGGTTGGCTACCTGATTCCGAGACGCGGGGTTGGCTCTCCTTTGCTGGCCGCGAACTTGTGCTGCAACTTCGCGGTCAGTTTCACGCGGATGGTTCGAACTTCGAGGCGAGCACCTGTTATCACCGACTATCGGCCGAGATGATGGTCTATGGCGCCGCTCTCATGCTACACCTCGCCGGCAACTATGCTACCGATGTGGCGGATTGGTGGGAGGGCGACACGCCGGAGTTTCATCCGTCTCCGGTGGCGCCCCCCATCAAACCGACCGTTACTGTTGGCGGTGTAAGGGTGCCCTTTTCCCCTTCAGACAGTCGTCGGTTGCGTGGCATGGGGTGGTTCACCGAGTCACTTCTTAGAGGCGATGGCACTATACCGCAGATTGGCGACAACGACAATGGACGTTTTATGCGACTGGGTCTGGGGAATGATCCCTACGCCGACCTGCATAGCCACGCGCATCTGCCCGCAGCGGTTCAGGCCTTGTTCGCAGGGAGGCACGAGAAAAGCGAGACACTCGAAGCAGCTTGGCTGCGCCGCTGGGTCGGGCCGACAGTACTGGCGAATCCCTTGGAGGACGATCTTTCCGATCCCGCTGCTGGGTTTCTCGCCTACAGGAACTTTGGACTCTATATTTGGAACCGCGGCCGCTACCGGCTCACTTTACGCTGCGGGCCAGTTGGGCAGAACGGCAATGGCGGTCATGCGCACTCTGACCAGTTGGCCATAACACTGGATGTGGACGGGGAGGCCGTGATCATTGATCCAGGCAGCGGCGTTTACACTCCTGATCCTGAGATTCGAAACGAATTTCGCTCCGCCCGAAGTCACAACTGTGTGGTGGTGCCGGGCCGAGAGCCCAATCATTGGCTCTCAGGCCGCTGGGGCCTGTTTGCGATGACCGACCATTCAATTGCGAGCATGCAAAGTTCCGACGCAAACCATGCTCAAGCGGTCCATTTCGGGTACGGAGATCGTTTAATTCGCAAGCTATCGATTAGCGAAACAAGAGTGGAAATTTCGGATTTATTGACCGTTGATGGCTGTGAGGGCTACGCACAGTTCGTGTTGAGTAGCGGCGTGAACGTGGCGGTGGAATGCGCCAGAGCGAGCATTTGGGGTAAGAAAGGCAGGAAATTGGCCACGCTATCGGCAAGAAATAGCTCCATGGTGGTAAAGTCTGATATGCAAAACAGCATGCATTACGGCGACGTTTCGCTGACAAGCGGCGTTCGCTTTGAATATATTTCAGGTATCGAGTTAAAGACGTCGATTGAGATTGATTCTTGTTGAGCGCTAACGCATGAACTGATGAGTTTTCTTCACGGAAGATTGTTGAAACCTGATTATATGTCTTCGTCCAAGAATGTCAGTGGATTCAAGGTGATTTTCCCCGCGATGGCCGCGGAAGGATCTAGGTTTTAGTCCCCGCGACCAAACCAGTTCATCTGATGGAAAAGATCCTTTTACTCGGCTTTGCGACATGCATCATTTCGGCTGCGTTGACAGGCCTGTATTACAAAATCGCCCTGCGCATTGGTCCTGTAGCCCTACCCAATCACCGCAGTTTGCACCAGCATCCCGTGCCGCGTGGGGGCGGGTTGGCTATTGCGGTGGCGGCGTTGCTTTTCTATGCGGGCATGGTGGGGGCCGGTCTGCTGGACCGGGGCCAGATGATGGTATATTTGCTGGGAGGCGTTATTTTTGCGGTACTTGGTGCGGCGGATGACCGGTTGGACCTACCACCCAAGCTGCGCCTGTCGGCCCAGATGCTAATGGTCTTGTGGATGTTCTACTGGTTGAAGGGAAGCGATGTCGGGGCTTGGCCCAGCGGCTCGGCTGTCTGGGGGGGGGTCTGGCATGGCATGCTGCTGTTGGTCTTCATCTGGCTGTTCAGTGCTTACAACTTTGTCGATGGCACCGATGGAATGGCGGCTACCGCCGCGATCTTCATTGCCGGGGTAATGGCCGCGGTCCTGGCTTGTGCTGGGATCGCGGACGGATCGTGGCTGTTGGTCGGACTGGCGGCGGCATGTGCCGGGTTCCTGTTTTTTAATCTTCCTCCGGCACGCCTTTTCATGGGGGACGCCGGGAGTTCCTTCATCGGGTACATATTGGTGGCTGCCATGATTGATTCATGCCACCAGAATGCCGATCTCGTATGGCCTTGGGTCATAGCCGCAGGGTTTTACCTGTGCGACACCACCATCACTACCACGACCCGAGCCTTGAGAACCCCGCGTTTTTGGGAGGGGCATCGCAGTCATGCTTATCAAAATCTCGCCCGGATTTGGAACAGCCATGCCCGGGTGCTTTCGTTGGCCATGGCGATAAACTTACTTTGGCTCCTGCCTGCGGTGGGTGCGTCGGTGGCGCTGCCGGAGTATGGTCCGTGGATCGCAGCCGCCGCGCTGCTCCCGCTGGGTATTTTTAGCCTTAAGTTTGGTCCGCTGTATCAGGATAAATAGCATGCAGGAGCAACCACGCAGTATCGCGGTTTGGGGGCTGGGCAGGCACGCCCTCAACAATATTTTGCCGGCGGTCGCGGCCACGCCGGAATTCCGGCTGGCGGGCGTGTGTTCGCGCAATCGCGCCGTCTGTCAGGAGGTGTCGCAGCGTTTCCAATGCCGCTATTGGAGCACGGCTGAGGCGATGTTGGAGGAACCCGCGATCGACCTAGTCTACATATGCACGCCGGTAGCCGTCCATGCCGAGCAGGCGTTCAAGGCGCTGGAGTCGGGCAAGCACGTGATCTGCGAGAAGTCGCTGGTGTGCGCCCCTGATGGTGCCCGGCGGCTTGTCCAAGCGGCCCGAGAGCGGGGGTTGGTGCTTTGCGAGGCGTTCATGTTCCTGCATCACCCTCGCATGCGCGGAGTGCTCGGCTTTCTGAGGGACCACATGCCCAGCGGGGTGCGTCTGATCTCCGCCGAGTTTCTCTTGCCACGTTTGGAGGCCCCGGGCTATCGCGCATCGAGAGAGCTGGGCGGTGGCGCGTATTGGGACGTCGCCTGCTATCCAATCGCGCTGGTGACTGCGATCGAGCCGACGCCAGGACTGGTTACGCACGCCGCGTTCGAAATGGATCCCCGAACGGACGTTGACTGCGCGGGATCGGCGCGACTGGCCTGGCCATCGGGGGCGAGCGCCCAGATGAACTGGGGGTATGGTTACGCCTACCGGAATCACGCGACGATTATGGGCGTGTCCCACGGATTAGAGATCGGCCACGTCTTCACGAAGGGCGGCGAAGTGCTTGATTTCGCCATTTATGATGCCCGGGGATGCCTGCAGGAACGCCGGACTTCACCGCTGGCGAATAGTTTCGCCTGCTTGTTGAGCGATGTCCTGGATGCAATTAAGGATGCTGGGGCCCGGGAGTTAATGTACGACCGGGCGTTGGCCCAGGCTGCAACTATGGCGGAAATCCGGAAGCAGGCCCTCGGGCCGATTGCCGAAAACGGAAAGGGTCCGAATGACGAGTAGCGTTCCCATCGAAGGCGGCCGCGACCCGCAGCCCGTGAGAATCGGGTTTGCCGGATGTCACGTGCTGAGCTGGTTTTGCCTCAAGGTTGTGGCGGAGTTGTGCCGGAAATACGGCGACGATCTCGCTGGAGTCTTCAATCTTCCTCCCGAGACCGGCCGGAAGCACTCGGCTTACACCGAGTTCGACTCGCTTGAGCGCGAGTTCGGTTTTCCCCACCACCGGGTTAGCGACTTGGCGGAGCCAGCGACGCTGGCGGAGCTGCGTTTTCTGAAGCTCGATGTCCTCTTCATCATCGGCTGGCATAAGATCGTTCCCCAGGAGGTGATCGACTCGGCGCGATTCTGCCTGGGCATGCACACTTCGCTGCTGCCAGCGGACCGCGGGAGTTCACCGGTCAACTGGGCGCTGATCAAGGGAAACAACTGGGGCGGAATTACGTTCTTTCACCTTTCGACCGGTGTGGACTCGGGAGATATCCTGGCGCAGCGCAGGTTTCGCATCGGTCGCTACGACACCTGTCACGAGGTACATCAAAGGGCTACCGCGGCCGCCTTGGGCATGCTCCGCGATGAATGGCCGTTGATCCGAAGCGGTCGACCGCCGCGCACCCCGCAGAACGAAGCGCTTGCCACTTACAATCCCCGGCGGCGGGCGGCGGACGGGCTGATCAACTGGAATATGCCGGCGGAAGATATCGACCGATGGGTTCGGGCGCTCACGAGTCCGTATCCGGGGGCCTTTGCCTTTTATCGGGGGCGCAAACTATTCATCTGGGAGGCGAGTGCCATGAAAGGAGTAACGTCCCATCCGCCGGGGACAATCGTGCGTGTGGGCAAAACGCTGCGTGTCGCCGCTACCGTCGGTCTGGTCGACGTGAAACGCCTTCAGTTCGAGGGTGAACCGGAATGCCAGGCCGAGTTGTTCGCGTCCGCCTACGGGCCCGAACCGGGATCAGTGCTGGCATGAGTGAATATCCAGCTCGCTATTTGTCTCAAAGTTAACCCATACAACACAAACCTATGGAACATTGGAAAAACATCACGATCGACGATCCTTCGCTTTGGCCGACCGAGCATGTTGTCAAACTGGACGCCGCTCACATGGACGAGCGTGGGTCGATCCAATGCTTGGTGAACTTCCCGGTGAAAAACATTTCGTTGATCACCTCGAAGAAAGGCTCGCTGCGTTCCAACCATTACCATAAGACCGATTGGCACTACATGTACGTGCTCTCGGGCTATTTCGATTACTATTACCGGCCGACCGGAAGTGGATCCAAGCCGACCAAAGTGTCGCTTGGCGTGGGGGAGATGGTCTTCACCCCCCCGATGGAGGACCACACCACGATCTTCCTTGAGGACACCATATTGATCGTGATGAGCCGCAACCCGCGCGACCAAGAGGCGTATGAAAGCGATGTCGTGCGCGTTCAGCTAGTCGATCCGGCAAGCGTCAACGTGAAATGAAGCCTGCGTTCTACCAAAAAACCAACTGCCGGCTGTGTGAGTCTAGGAACCTAGAAAGGGTGATCAAGCTGACACCCACGCCGCCGGGGAATCATTTCGTAGCCAAGCACCAATTGGGCGCTCCCCAGGAAAATTATCCATTGGACGTGGATTTTTGCCAGCACTGCCATCATCTGCAGCTGGGCCATGTGGTGGATCCGGGAATACTCTATCAAAGGAACTATTCCTACGTTTCGGGCACATCCCCGGTCTTTGTGAGGCACTTGTCCGACTACGCCGACTATATTGTAGAACGGTATGCGATCCCGAAGTCCGGTGTGATCGTTGACATCGGTTCAAACGATGGCACAGCCCTTGGCTTCTTCAAAAAAAGGGGATACAGGGTGGTCGGGGTCGATCCGGCCATCGAGATTGTAGGGCGGGCCAATGAAAACGGGATCGAGACCGTGTGCGACTTTTTCGGGGAGCGGGTAGCCTGGGAGTGCGCCGGCAAATATGGGAAAGCGGTCCTAATGACCTCCCACAATGCCTGCGCCCATATCGACGACCTGATGGGGGTTTTCAAAGGAGTTCACCATTGGCTGGCCGAGGACGGTGTCTTTGTGGTCGAGGTGGGATACCTCGGCGATATTGTGAAGAACGCTTGGTTCGACACGATTTACCATGAGCATGTCGATTTCCATAGCGTTGAGCCTCTGGTGTTGTTCGCCCCGCGGGTGGGGATGGAAGTGATCGCGGTCCAGCGGATCAGCCCGCAGGGTGGTTCAATCCGGGTGGTGTTTCAGAAGTTGGGAGGCCCGCGAAAAGTGGAGGATTCGGTGGCCACATTGATCCGGCTTGAGCACCAGGAGGGCCTGCACCGGGCGGAGACCTACCTGCAATTTGGCGAGCGTATCGATGCCATCGGCCGGGACTTGGCTGCTTTGGTGCGCAGGCTGAAGCAGAATGGGGCGACGATTGCGGGCTTTGGGGCGCCGACGAAGGCTACTACGTTGCTTTCGCATTTTCAGCTCGGAGG
This sequence comes from uncultured Opitutus sp., assembly GCA_965652375.1. GTDB lineage: Bacteria > Verrucomicrobiota > Verrucomicrobiia > Opitutales > Opitutaceae > Actomonas. Next base: position 1,489 of record CBFGUO010000002.1, on the reverse strand, counting down.
CGTATTGGACTTTCTAGTCGACGAGAACCCGCTCAAACAGGACCTCTACAGCCCCGGTCACCATATTCCGGTGGTCTCGGCAGAGGAGCTTTATCGGCGCAAGCCGGATTACTTGCTGATTCTCGCCTGGAACTTTGCGGAGAACATCATGGAGCGGCACCGGGCATTCCGGGACGGAGGGGGGCGCTTCATCCTGCCCATGCCGGAACCCAAGATCGTCGAATGAACGGACTAAACCTAAAGCACGTGCTCGTCGTTGCGCCCCACCCCGATGACGAAATCCTCGGGGTAGGTGGAACGATGGCCAAGGTGGTCAGGGCGGGTGGAAGGGTCTCCGTCCTCACCGTCGCCGGCCACCGTCCGCCGTTGTTCACGGAGGAAATGTACCAGCAAACCGTCAGTGAGGCTAGGAAGGCACATCAGATCATCGGCGTCGAGAACTCGATCTTCTTGAACTTCGCGGCCACGACACTGGGACTCGCGAAAACCCATGAACTCAACGGTCAAGTCGCCCGCGTGGTGCAGGAAATCAGGCCGACCGTGGTGTTGCTCCCGTATCCGGACCGCCACATCGACCACCGAATTGTCTTCGACAGCGTGCTGGTAGCCGCCCGGCCGGTGAAGAGCGGAACAGAGATAGAAATGGTGGCCGCCTACGAGACGCTATCGGAAACGCATTGGAATGCGCCGCATATCGAGCCAAATTTTACCCCAAACTGGGTTTGCAACATCACCGATACCCTCAAACTCAAGCTCGAGGCACTGCGCTGCTTTGAATCTCAGATTCCCCCCTTTCCTGGCGCGCGTTCAGTCGAGGCACTGAAGGGTCTGGCTATATTCCGAGGAACCCAGGCCGGGTTTGCCTACGGTGAGGCGTTTCACGTAATCCGCATGGTGAGTTAGCACCTACCTCGCTTATCCCGATTTTCATGACCGTTTCGGGAGCACTCAGCCGTTTGGCGGCTCACAGTCACGCCTTGCGCTGGCCCGCGGAACGGAGCCAGATTCTGTTGGTCGACCGATGATTCATATGAAAAAGCGCATTGTGGTTGTCTATCTTCTTTGTGTTCTACCGGTTTTCGCGGAGTTGGCCGGGGTCGCCTATTTACCCGAGCACGATGACCGCAGCGGTGCTATGCTGGCCGGCATCGATCGATTTCTCACGAGCAAAACCGCGCAGGTTGTCGAAGAGCGCGCGAAATTTTGGCAAAGGTCGACGGTGACGGAGCAGCGCGCACGACTCCGGCAAATTCTCGGTGCTGACGATCCCCGGCTTTTCCCGGTGCGGATGGAACTAGTAGGTGATTTGGATGCGTCCGCGTTGGCGGCAGAGACCAGTGCCGTGACCGTGCAACGTGTGAGGTGGCCGGTGCATGAGGATAGTTTTGGGGAAGGACTGCTGGTCACGCCCAAGAATGCCCCACCGCGGGCGCGGGGGACTTCACGGAATGGTGTGGATGGAAGGTGATTCGAGGGCAGGCATGAGGTC
>CBFGUO010000001.1:0-281972 GCA_965652375.1 uncultured Opitutus sp. | reverse complement strand
GGGCTGCCGCTTGTCGGCATGCCGCTGGCTGACCGTGGGCCGAGAGGCAGGTGCGGCATGCCGACAAGCGGCAGCCCTACAGCGTGAAATATGCGGGCTAGACTGCCGTCGCGACCCCAATTGGCTCCAAGACGCGCTGCGAAAGTAGGTCGTTGTTCGCCGGGCGAAGGAGGGGGATGTCGAAAGCAGCATTCTGGATTTGCCGGATCCTGCGCGGTCACTCGCAGCCCTAATGGCTGAACGAATCAGACGGGTGGCTCCCGAAAACCCCGAACGGAAGCCACCCGCTGAACGGCATGCACAACCTATCTTGGATCACGACGTCCAGTCGGCCGGCCACGTGGTGCCGGGGACGGGGCGCCAGAGGATTTGGCGATCGATGCGCGGAGCCCGGTCGCGGTATTTGCGGGTGAGCTCCAGGCGGCGACGCAGGAGCTGCGGCAGGTCTTCACCGTAGAGGTAGGTGTGGTTGCCGAGGGCCGACACCACCATGAACTCCGTCGAGGTCGACTCGATGTGTTCGAGCAGGCCCTGGGTGTTTTCGAGATCGAGATCGATCGAGGCCTGCAGACGTTGCACGCAGGCTTCGCGTTCGGTGTCGGAGGTCGCCTCGAGGTAACCGTAGACTTCGGCGCACCAGGAGCACACATTGCGCAGGGCGACGGCCCAGTGCAGGTAGCCGCGCACGCGATCGAGCAGATCGCGGAAGACCTGGCAGGCGCCGTTGCACTCACGGCCGTCGTCCCGATGCAGGTTGGCGAGTTTGGCCTCCAGGGCGGCGATGAGCCGGCGGACTCGCGGCAGCAGCTCGGCATCCATGTCGGCACTCATCTTCGCGCCCTGTTCGCGGGTGATGAGATCGAAGAGCACGTCGCGGCCGAGGTCGTTGAGGCCGGGGTTGTTGTGCTGAAAGCAGCCGTGCTTCTCGTAGTAGCGGCGATCGGCCGCGGGCACGGCTTCGATGTCGGGCACGAAGGGACGGTCCCAGGTGCGCTGCCAGCAAAAGCCGAAGGCGCAATAGAGCCCCACCAAAGGCTGCCAGACGAGCGCGTCCTCGAAGTCCTGCCAGGCGCGGTCGAGGTCGGCGGCGTGAGCCTGGCCCACGAGCGAGGAAGCGTAGTCCAGCAACACGTCCTCAACCGGGCGCTCGGGAGTGAACTGGGCGGCGCGAATGACGGTCGGGTGCGGCCAGTAGGGCGTGGCGTTGGCGTGGGCGAGGCCGCCGAAGCAGCTGGCGCGGTCGGCGCCGATTTCGCGCAGGGCCGTGAGCTTGGCGTGCAGGAGGCGCGGGAAGGGCAGGCCGATGAGCGGTTCGTGGTTCATGAGGCCGGAGGCCGAGTAGTTGAGCACCGGGTTGGTGCCGGCCGCGCGGGACCGGGCCAGGGCGGGCGCTTCGGTTTCGTCCATCCAGGAGTGGAAGATCGTGCCGGCGACGCCCATGTTTTCCGGGTATTTGGGATGCGGATACGGCAGGGAGTAGCCGCGCACCAGCATGGACGGGCCTTCCCAGGTGAGGTGACCGCCGAGGCCGTTGACGATGGTCTCGTGCTCGATCTTGAAGGGTTCGAGACGGAGGATGACGTCGAAGTCGGGATTGGTCTTCGCCGCGGCCGCGCGCAGGTTTTCCATGTAGGCGACGATGCTCCTGCCAACGGTCTCGGCGATGCGTTCGGGGCTGCGCCATTCGCGGATCATGTAGGGTCCGCCGTTGCGACCGACATAGAGCGAACCCGTGTGCTCGAAGCCGGCGCCGCTGTCGTTGGACCAGACCGAAAGGTAGGCCAGCTCGGGCACGGCCTCCATGAGGCGCTCGACGCACTCGCGGTAGTGGCGCTGCGTGACGGGGTGATCCTGCGCCAGGCAGTAGCGCGGGAGCCGCGAGCGGAACGGGTGGTCGACGCGGGCGCCGCGCAGGGTCGGGTATTTGACGAAGAACTTCTCGGGCAGGCTGCGCGGCTCGAACATGAGCACGCCGGGCTTGAGTCCGTAGCGGCGGGCGAGGGCGGCGAGGTGTTTGAGGCGGTTGAGATTGGCCTCGAGATAGTGGGCGGGCCAGAGGCCGCGGGTGAGTTCACTGTCGACGAAGTGGTTGAAGCCGGCGCAGTAGGTGTAGAACTGCGGATAGAACTCGGACTCGATGGTTTCCTCGAAGGGAAAGTGGGCCTGGAGCGCGTTGACCTCGCAATGGGTGAAGCCGGACTCGGCGAGTGCGCGCACATAGGCTTCGTCGTCGAAGCCGCGGGCGGAGCGCCAGTATTGGGTGAGGCAGGCGTCGAAATGGGGGCGGTGGAAGGAAAAGGTTGCGGGCAGCAGGAGACCGTCGGCCAACCGCTCGCGTTGGGCGGGAGCGAGGCCCTGTTCGAGGAGGCGGACGCCGGTGAAAAGGAAGGAGCCCTGGGAGGCGATGAGTTCGCCGGTGCCGTCGGTGGTGAGGCGCAGCCAGATCCAGCCCGCGGGGGGACCGTCGCCGGGGACCTTCACCCAGCCGCGGTGGGCCAGGGCGACCTTGAAGGTCGGTTTGGTCGGGGAGGGAGTCGCCGTGGGCTGCAGTTGGGCCGAAGCGAGGCGGGCGAGATGGCTGGCTGCCTGGGTTTCGGTGAGGTCGGCCGGATCGGGATAAGTGATGTGATGGGGGAGGGTCATGGCAGGAGAAGTATCAGGGAGTCGGGGCGGCGGCGGTGGTGGCCTCGGGCGGGGTGGCGAGTTCGCGCTGCAACCACTGGCGGAAGGATTTCTGAAAGGTATTGGCGAGGGTGTCGCCGGGGGTTACCAGCACGCCCCAGCCGCCGCGGGCCGGATTGATCGGCACCTCGGCCGGGAGCTGCGATTCGCACATCAGGCGATCCTCATCGAGGACACGGACGGCAAAATCGATCTGGCTCTCGGGGGGCGGCCCGTCGAAGCCGGGCGAGATCGCGAGGGCCCAGAAGACGATGCACGATTCGCGGGTGACGGGAGACGGGATGTGCACGAGCACCCGTTCGTCGCCGTCGGTGAAGGTCTGCCGAATGGTGGTGAAATTGGGCAGGAAACAGCGCTGCCGCCGGTGGTGCGCGCTCTGCAGTTTGCCGGGTTGTTCGTGCGGCGTTTCGAGTGCGGGAAAGGGGGCGCCCATTTGGAAACCGTCGTCGTGTTGGGTGATCTGCATTTCGGGAATGCGCGGGTCGGCGCAGACGCCCAGGGTGGTGCCGTGGGCGAAGGCGAAATGCGTCATGTCGAGGTAGTTTTCGATCTCACGGCGGAAGCCGGCGCGAAAGGCCGCGGGTGGACCGAGCCGATAGCTCCAGCGGCTGTCCTCGAACTCGGGGATGTCGGGCAGCGCGTGATCGCCGGAGGGATCGAGCCGAACCCACACCATGCCGTAACGCTCCTGCACGCCGTAGGTCCGGAGGTGGGACAGCGCGCACTTCTGTGGATTGGGGGCGATGAGTGACGGGATGCTTTGGCAGGCGCCGGCGGCGTCGAAACGCCAGCCGTGGTAGGGGCACATGAGCTGCCCGTCGACGATACGGCCGCCGGAGAGACGTGCGCCCTTGTGGGGACAGGCGGTATCAGCGGCGAGAATACGGCCGTCGCTGAAGCGGGCGAGCACCAGGTGCTGGTCCAGCAAAGTGCAGCCGGTGACCCGACCGGGAACGAGATCGGTGGCGAGGGCGACGGGTTGCCAGGTGCGGCGCAGAGCGCGAAAGGGGCTGTCTTCGTCGAGGGTCATGAATCACGGACTCGGGTGACGCGGGTGGCGCGGGGCCGCGGTCGGCGGCTCAGGCGGGGGCGGCGTCGACGATGGCCTGTTTGACCGCGAGGATGTTCTCCGTCGGCGTGCCGAAGGGGATGACGGCGGTGCCGAGGATAAAGCCCGGGAGACCGGCGCCGTTTTTCAGTTCGGTGCGGGCGGTGTCGTAGATGTCCTGCGGCGGGCCCTTCTGCAGCAGGTGCGGGGAGATATTGCGGCGCATCGCGCGGCCGTGGTCGCGGCAGAGTTCGGACCACGCGTCGAAGTCGCCGGTAAAATCACAGAGGAGGTTGTTGCAGCCGGTCTCGACCAGGAGTTCGGCGATCGGGGTGGTGTTGCCGCCGATGATGAGCGGCATATCGCGCACGCCCTGGTTCGCGGCCCAGCTGGCGAGGTCGACGGTCACCGGCAGCACGAACTCCTCATACATGGCAGGAGAGAGCAGCTCCGGCGAAGCCTGGGAGTCGAAGACGATCAACTCGGCGCCGGCGTCGATATAGCCCTGGGCGAAGGCCTTGATGATCCGGCCCGCGTAGGCCAGCACCTCATGCACCCACTCGGGGCGGTCGACGCAGGAGAAGAACAAGGCCTCCGCTCCGACGAGCGAGATGGCGAGGGAGAAGGGACCGGAGATGGCACCCCGCAGCCAGAGGTCGTCGCCGAGCGCCTTGCGAACCTGGCGGGCGGCCTGGAGGTTGAGGGGCATGCGGCCGTCGGTGAGCGGGTTGGGCACCTTGGCGTTGCTAAGGTCGGTGCCCGGGGCGATGACATGATCGCCGGGGCTGATGCCGGGGATGGAGGTGTCATCGCCCTCGTAGAAGGTAACCTTGCAGCCACAGGCCTCGGCCTCGAGGTTGTAGACGTCGACGCCGACCGTGAGCGCGTCCGGCTGCACTTTTTCGAACTCGGCGAGCAGCGCGCGGGTCAGCAGGTGGGCGTCCCGGGCGATGGCCGAGGGCGTGGAGCCGATGAAGGCTGCCTTGTGCTCGTAGATGGCGGGGAGAAAGGGCACGACGGTGGCGGCGGGGTCGCAGCGCAACACGGCTTCGAGCTGGCGTCGGGAAAGAGCGGAGCGGGAGGAACGGGCCATTGGCAAATCGGGTGGGGGTGGGGAAATGGGGAGCTTATCACAACGCCGAAATCCACTGATTGGCGGGGCGGGAATAATGTTTGGCATATTGGGTGATCGCTGGTGCCGTGGTGCCATGCTGACATCCGGTCCCCTCCAGATCGTGGTTCCGCCCGCTGGGGTGGTTTTTGCCGAGAGCGTGCATGCGGGGGATTTTCGGATGAGCGAGCGGGAGGATCCGTTTCACAAGGTGCTCTACGTGCAGCGCGGGACGATCGAACTGCGGCTCGGTGGCCGGGATTCCGATCGCGCGGCCGGGCGGGCCGAGGCGGGGACGATGCTGGTCGTGCCGGCGGGGCGGCGGCATCGGCTGATCGATATCGAGCCCTCGGTGCTGCTGTTGCTCGGCCTGGGCCGGGCGTTCGTGGAACAGGACGACGATCTGCGCTCGCTGTGGGAACGCCTGCGACGATCGCAGGCCGGCTCCATGCGGCTGCGGTCGGTGCAGGCCGGCCCGGTGGTCGGATGCTGGCGGCAGGGCATCCTGGAGCAGACCGAGCACCGTCGTGGCGCGGGAGTGGCGGTGCGCATGCTCGCGTTGCAGGTGTTACTGGGAGCCGACCGTTACCAGCTGCGCACGATGGAGGAGTCCACGGAGGAACGGGTGGCCTTGTTGCGGCAGGACCTGGAGGACACGTTCTACCGCCCCTGGTCCATCGACCGGGCGGCGCATCACGTCGGGTTGTCGCGGCGCCAGTTCACCCTGCGTTTCCGGCAGCTCACGGGGCACTCGTTCGTGGATCATCTCAACGGGCTGCGGCTGGCGCATGCGGAGCGCCTCCTGCGCAGCGGGCGGTACAGCGTGACCGGCGCGGCGTTTTCCTCGGGATTTGAGGACCTGTCCCATTTTTACCGGCTGTTTCGCGGGCGGCACGGCATGCCGCCGAAGCGTTGGCTGGCGGCGGTCGGCCGTGGGTCCGCTCACCACCAACCGAGGGCGGAGGCCGACTGAAGTGCTTCGGCCAGTGGCGGGAGATCGGGATGCCAATGGCGTTCCCACTCGAGGCTGACCGCGCCCGTGAACTCCGCGGCGAGTTGCGGCTGCAGCGTGGCCATGGGAAACTCCCCCGTGCCGGGCAGGACGAAGGAAAAGGGATGGTTTCCGGCAGGAATGCTGACGCTCTCCTTTACGTGGATATGCACCACGTGGCGTTGGATGCGGCGCCAGGTCACCGCCGGTGGTTCGCCGCCCATCTTCCACGTGTGGTGGGTATCCCACAGGATGCCGAGACCGGGACAGACCGCGACCAGCGCCAGGATGCAGGCGGAATCCAGCAAGGCGTCATGGGTCTCGATCATGAGGTCGACCCGCCAGCCGTGGCGCTCCTTGAGTTCGCGCCACCAACGAAAGGTTTCGCGGGCGGTCTGCAGGCCCGAGGAAATATCCTGCCCGCCATCGAAGAGTCGCAGCCAGCGCACGCCCAATGCCTCCGCCCAGGGCACGAAGGCGAGGAAGGCCTCGCGATCCTCCGGCGTGTGATTGAGGAGACGGAGAGAGGTATCCAATGCGGCAATACGGCGGGTGCGGTCCCCGAGGCGGGAAGCGAGTGCAGCGGGTGAACCGTGCCGCTCGGTCAGGTAGGCCGGCAGATCGATGCGACCGCCCAGCGCGCGGAGTTCGATCGTGTCGAGCTGGTGAGCCTCGGCGAAGTCGAGGGCTTCGATAAGGCTGGCGTCGGGCAGGCCGAGCGTGGAGTAGCAGCGGGAGTAGGAGGGCATGGCGATGGGGGAGTTCAGCCGAGGAGACGTTGGCCGCTGGGGCCGTCGAACACGACGGTCGAACGCGGAGGAAGTTCGGTGGCGATGACCGGGCCGCCGGGCCATTGCAGTCGACGTGAGCCGCCTTCGGCGGTGTGGACGACGATGAGACCCTCGCCGACCAAGGTGGTTTCGGCGTGACTGTTGACGGGGTGGCAACCGGCGGCGAGAGCGAGGGCCCGCATCACCCGCGCGTCCGTCGGCGGCAGGGCCGCGGTCCACCAGGTCGCCCGGGCGCCGGGTCGGCGGACGGCGCTGGGCTGGTCGTCCGACCAGCGGCCCACGACCGTATCGTCGTCCTCCACGACGAAGGCCGGCAGGTCGAGAGTGGACGGCAGCGTGTGGCGCTGCGTCGCATCGCCGATCCTGAGCGTCTGGGTCGGCCCTTCGGGACGATGGCGAAGCGTGGTGATGCCCGTCAGGGCGGTGGCGAGGTCGGGCGAGACGCGGTCGCCATCGCTCCAACCGGCGTAGCCGAACGCGGCGACGTGTCGGCCGCCGGTGGCGACGCGGTGGTGGATGACTCGACGCTGCGTGGCCGTGAGCACGGGAGTGGTGGCCAGCAGCACCAGGCGGTAGGGGGAGAGATCGAGCGTCGGGAGCTCGTCGAGCAATGCTTCCTCGAAGACCACGCCGCTTTGATAAAGGGCGTGCAACAGGTCGTCCACCAGCAGTGGTGTCACGGGGTCCGAGGTGCCGGTTGCCAATGCGCCGAACCTTGCCTGCGGGTGCCGACGACTGACGGTGTGGCAGAACGACATCGGGTCGTGCACCAGCAGCACGTCGGCGGGCCGGACAAAAGGCTGGGCGAGCCGGGATCGGACGAGGCGCGTCAGGGCGGCGACGTCGGCCAGCAGTTCCGGCGTGTCCCACCAGCCGCAGTTGCCGCCGCGGGCGAAGTCGGGCGTGCGGCCAAGGGGACCGAAGTCATACCACCACTGGCCGCCGCCCCGGGTGACGGGCTGCAGCACGTTGCGGCGATGCACGGCGAGGTCGTCGGTCGGATGGCTCCGGAAGGTGTCATCCCAGGGACAACCAACGGGGCTGGTTGGCGTATCCATCTCATCGAGCCAGAGTTTGCCGGCGCGGCGGACGGCACCGATGATCCCGCGGGCGTTGCCGGGGCCACCGAAGGCGCGGGCGGCCGGTTCATAGGACTGGGGTGAACACAGGCAATCCAGGTGCGGCGAGGCGAGCGCTTCACTTACCGCCAATTGGGCGCCGGCGGCCTGGCGCCCGAAGTTGCCGTAGAAGTAGCCGAAGAACGCTGCGGTGACGAGCGGGCGGGGCCAGGCGGCCTTGGCGGTGGCGGCGAAGGCGAGCACCACGCGGGTGAGCGTGGTGTGTTGAAAGGTGAAGTAGTCGATGACATCGCGCCGTGTACCCGGATCGCGGAGGATCCCGACGTCGGCGACTTCGCGCGCCGGGGAATCCGGCGGAACGACGGCTTCCCAAGTAAGGCCCGGCCGATTCCAGGCGGCGGCCAGCGCGGCTTTGTCGGCGTAGTGGTTTCGCAACCACGCGCGAAAGGCGAGGGTGGCGGCGGGTCCGGTGTCGGGATCGTGGTGCAGGAAGCCGAATTGGTGCCACTCCCCGTAGACCCCGTTGGCAAGTTGAAGGCCGAACAGGGCGTCGCCTTCCGGCGTGGCGGCGAGCGCCGCGCAGAACTCACGCAGACGGGCGTGGGCCCACTCCTGCCAGACGATCGAGTAGAAGCTGGCGCGGGTCGGGCGTTGGGCATCGTCGGCCAGCGGGCGCAGCAAGCCGTGGCGGGGCGGATCATGCGGCGTGGTATCGGCATAGCCGACGCATTCCGCCGGATGTTTTACGCACCATGCGGGAGGCGGATTGAGGTGGAGACGCAGCATCACCGCGGCGTCCGGCGCGGCGGCCAACACGCCGGTAATCTGGCGGCGGGCCAGGGTGACATCGAGCGTGTCGTTCGCCCCGAGCATCTGCTCGAACCAGACGTCGACCTGAAAAAGGGCCACGCCCCGGCGGGCGAATTCGGCGATGTTGCGCGCGGGAACCTCCTCCCAGGCCCAGCGGGCGCCGGGGCAATCGGACAAGGCATAGATCAACGGGGGCACCGCCTGGTCGTTGATCAACAGGGTGGGACGGTCCTGCCGAAGCTCGACGCGCGCGGAAATCGGACGGGGCATGTGTTTCGATTCAGGCATGAGGGGGTGGGACGGAAGATGAAAGAAAATGAAAGTTTCGGATCGGGCCCGCGCGGCGCAAAACGGGGTGGTCAAGCCGGGGCGAGTGTGAAAAGCCGGGAACATGGCGATCGAACTTCCTCCTCCGCCGACGCGCATCCCGCTGGTGCATGTCACCGACCTTTACCATCCGCCGCAGGACCCCGATGACCAATTTGACCTCGCGACCGTGCTGGCCCTTCCGCAGTTCGACCTGCGTGCGGTGATTCTGGATACAACGGCGAAATTTCTGCATCCGGCGCCGGAGGGTTGGGACTTGGCCCGCGATCCGGGTTTCGTCACGGTGGCCCAGGCCGGCTGGTTGCGCGGTCGGGCGATCCCGGTGGCGATGGGGCCGCTGGCGCCCCTGCGGGGCCCGACCGATGCGGCCACCGACCGGCCGCGGCGGGAGCAGGCGGGCGTCGAGCTGCTCATCTCCGCCCTGGTGGAGGCGCCGGCGCCGGCGGTGGTCTCCGTCGTGGGATCAGCGCGGGTGGTGACCGCCGCGTTCAATCGTGACCCGGAACTTCTGCGCCAGAAGGTGCGGGCGGTGGTGCTCAATGCCGGAACGACGGTGGTGCGCGAGCCGGAATGGAACGTGCAGCTGGATACCGCCGCCTTTGTCGGGCTGTTTCGATCGGGCCTCCCGATCCACTGGTATCCGTGTGCGACGGAAACCGGGGCCTTTGATCAGCAGGCGGCTCGGGGCACGCACTGGCGGGCCACGCATGCGGTGTTGCTCGAGGGACTGTCGCCGGGGTGGCGGGGATGGTTCGCCTATGGCCTCGCCGGGTCCTCGCGGGGCGACATCCTCGGGGCGCTGGAAACGCTGGGGCGTGGCGCGGTGTGGGAGAATCTGCAAACCGCCGTGCGCAGCATGTGGTCGACCGCGTCGTTGATCATGAGCGCGGGGCTCGGACTGGCGCAGACTGCGGACGGCTGGCGCTTCCGCCCGCGGGACGAGATTGCGGCGGCGGGGTGGCGGGAGTGGAAGCTCCGTCTGGATCCGGTGCGCGCGACCGTGGATGACGCGGGGCAGGTGAGCTGGATCGAGTCGGCCGACCCCGCCGCGGTGCGTCTGTTCGGGCGCGAGCCCGGGCGGGAATACGGCGAGGCGATGGCCGCGGCCTTGAACGCGCTCCTGCGCACGCTGCCCGGCTGAATCGCGTCGGGCCGGGAGGGCGGTCGTTACTCCAGCCGCAGGGCGAGCTGGCGGCCGGGGCCATGGACGCCCTCGATGAGGATGCCCTCGACGTCGGCGGTCTTCGATGGACCGGTGACCCAGATCAGGTTCGGATCGGCGGGCATGGCGCCGAGCGCGGCGGGAATGTCGGGGTGAATCTGCGCGGTCCGGAGGACGGCGACGTGCGTCCACGGAGCGAGCGCGGCGAGGCGGCTGGAGGTCGTATTGTCGCCGAGGATGATCGTGCCGGTTTCGGCGATGGCGCCGGCGGCCGCGGTGATGCCGAAGGCGTAATCGTCGACGCGCGTGCGGTCGAAGGTGGTTTCAACCGTGAAGCCGTCGCCGAAGGCGGCGGCGAGTTCCGGCCACAGCGCCGGATCGCAGTAGCCGTGCAACCAGCCGTTTTCGCGCAGGCGCGCGACGAGGGTGGCGAGGTCGTTGACCGGCTCGCCGTTGACGGCCTTGAGGCGCGACGAAAAGAGGGCCCAGAGATCGGTGGACGGCGGAATGGCGGTCTCGCGCACGTGCACGAGGTCGCGATCCCATTCGGGCAGGGGCGCACGTCGGGGAAGCGGCGCGAGCGCGGCGTTGACGCGTTGCAGGATGGTGTCGCGAGGGGAACTCATTGTTGGGAAACCACGAAGGGGAACGGGCGGAGAGGCAGGGAGTGTTTCTTAACCACGAATGGACACGAATACACACGAATGGCTCTCTGCCTGAAGCAGGTTTGAGGCGGAACGGTAGTGGAGCCTATCCGTGTTCATCCGTGGTTGAAAAAGATCATTTCGAGGGGCGATTTTTCATCCACTTGCGGAAGGCGCCGCCGCGCCACTCGGGGAGGGTGCGGGTGGAGGTCCAACTTTGCAGGGGCGGGAAGGGGATGAGTTTGGCGGGGAGGTGATTGAGGACCTTGCCGCCGACGAGGGCGGCCTTCCAGGCGGTGGGCTGGCTGGCCATGAGCGCCCAGGCGCCCATGGAGGGCACGCCGATGGAGGCCTTGGGCGCGCCTTCGGTTTTGCCCTTGTTGCGCAGGCGCAGGAGCAGGTCGGGGATGGGGATGTCGACCGGGCAGACTTCGTTGCAGGCGCCGCAAAGCGAGGAAGCCTTGGGGAGATCGGCGAGTTCGGGGAACTGTTTGCCGGCGAGCAGGGGCGAGAGCACGGCGCCGACGGGACCAGGATACACGCTGCGATAGGCGTGGCCGCTGGCCTGGCGGTAGATCGGGCAGACATTGAGGCACGCGCCGCAACGGATGCAGCGCAGGATCTCGCGGCACTCGGTGGCGAGGACTTCGGTGCGGCCGTTGTCGACGAAGATGACGTGCATCTCCTCGGGACCGTCGGGCTGGGTGGGCGACTTGGGGCCGGATATGAACTCGGTGTAGACGGTGAGTTGCTGGGCGGTGGCGCTGCGGCCGAGCAGGTTGAGCAGGAGGCCGAGGTCGCGGTCGCGGGGCACGAGCTTTTCGATGCCGACGAGGGCGATGTGGCATTTGGGCGCGGCGAGGCAGAAGCGGGAGTTGCCCTCGTTGGTGACCAGCACGAGCCGGCCGCTTTCGACGGAAATGAAGTTGCCGCCGGTGAGGCCGACATCGGCCTGCAGGTATTTCTGCCGCAGGAAGTCGCGGGCGCGGCGGGTGATGACTTCGGGCTCGTCGTTGTAGTCGCCGAGCCCCTCGCGCTCGAAGCTGGTGGCGATCTCCCGGCGGTTTTTGTGGATGATGGGACGGACGATGTGCGAGGGATGATCGTGATCGATCTGTACGATGAATTCGCCGAGGTCGGTCTCGAGGGCCTCCATGCCGCGTTTTTCGAGGTAGGGGGTGAGCTCGATTTCCTCGCTCACCATGGTCTTGGACTTGACCAGCTTGGTGGCGCCGCGGGCTTGCATGATCTGATGCACGGCGGCGCAGGCGTCCTCGGCGGTGGCGGCCCAGTGGACCTGGACACCGTTGGCCTGGAGTTTGGCTTCGGCGGCGGGCAGCAGCGTATCCAGATTCTCGATCACGTGCTGCTTGATGGCGCCGGCCGTGCGGCGCAGTTCATCGGGATCGAGAAAGTGATCCCAGAGAAGTTTGGTGCGCTTCTCGTGCGTGCCCTTGGTGCTCTGGTAGACCGACTCGCGCTTGTCGGGCGGAAGCGTTGCGGCGTAGGCGTCGATGGGTTGAACAGGCATCCGGGGAGGGAAAAGGGAGAAGTGAAAGTGAAAAGGGAAAGGGGGCAGGGACTGGTTTTTTAACCACGGATGGACACGGACGGCTTCGCCTACCGGCTACGCACTGAAACGGAGTTCCTTCTGATGAGGCGAAACGTTAGTGGAGCCATCCGTGTGCATCCGTGGTTAAAAAAATCAGTGGTGCGTCAGCGCGTCGCGGAGGATTTGGGCGAAGTGGAGGGTTTTGATGGGGGCGCCGGCTTTGTCGGCGAGGCCGCCCATGTGCATGAGGCAGCTCATGTCGCCGGAGACGAGAACGTCGGGGGCGGCGGCGCGCACGTGGTCGAGTTTGAGTGTTCCCATGTTGGCGGAGATGTGGGGAAAGCTCACCGAGAAGGTGCCGCCGAAACCGCAGCATTGTTCGGGTTCGCCGAAGGGCACGACCTCGAGGCCGGCGATGGATTCGAGCAGGGTGAGCGCGGCCGGGCTGCTGGCGGTGCCGCGGCTGTGGCAGGAGCGGTGGAAGGCGATTTTGGCCTCGTATCGGCCGGGCCATGACGTGACGCCGAGGCCGTTGACGATGAAGTCGGCCAGTTCCCAGGTGCGGCGGCCGAGGGCGGTGATGGCGCCGGCATCGGGTTCCTTTTCGAACTCCAGCGGCGCGCCGTGAAAGAGCATGGCGGCGCAGGAACCGGAGGGGACGATGATGGGCAGGTTGCCGGCGAAGATGCGGGCGGTGTAGCGCACGACCTTGCGGGAGGCATCCCAATCACCGCCGTTGAAGGCGGGCTGGCCGCAGCAGGTCTGTCCTTCGGGAAACTCGACGGTGCAGCCGAGGTGCTCAAGCACCTCGACGGTGGCGCGGGCGACGTCGTCATAAAACGCGTCGCACAGGCAGGTGGCCATGAGCTGGACACGACGATCGGCGGCGGGAAGTTGGCGGGAGGAATCCAAAGGGGGAAAGGAGTTAGAGCCCACGAAACACACGAAACCCCACGAAAGACAAACCAGGGGATCTTTGCCGCAGATTCATAGGTTGAGCGGGCGACCCATTCAGCGGCGGGTGGCGAGGACCTGGCGTTCGTAGGTGCTCACATCGGTGAGCCAATCGATGCCGGCGGGGACGTCGGCGCGACGGCAGAGTTCGTCCCACACGGCGCCCCAGGGGAGGGCGCGGGTGTATTCCATGAGGGCGAGACGCTCGTGGCCGGCGCCGGATTTTTCGGCGGCCTTGAGCTTCGCGGTGGGATCGAGCAGGCCGGCGAGGATGGCCTGGCGGGTGGCGCGGGTGCCGATGATGTAGGCGGCGAGGCGGTTGATGGAGGCGTCGAAGAAATCGAGCGCGACGGCGACGCGGTTCCAGGCATTGCCGCGGCCGATTTCGAGGAAGAGATTGCGCACGGCGTCGTCGAGGATGACGACGTGGTCGCTGTCCCAACGGATGGGCCGGCTGGTGTGGAGGAGGAGCTTGGGGTGGAACTGCAGGTGGGCGGAAACCTTGTCGGCCACGGACTCGGTGGGGTGGTAGTGGCCGAGATCGAGGCAGAGCATGAGTCCGCGGGAAAGGGCGTAGTTGGAGTAGAACTCCTGGGAGCCCACGACGTATTCCTCGGAGCCGAGGCCGAAGAGTTTGCCCTCCACCGCGTCGATGCACTTGGCGGGGTCGACGGACTTGTCGGCGAAGATGGCGTCGTAGGATTCGGCGAGGCGCTGGCGCGGACCGAAGCGGTCGGCGGGGGCGTCCTTCGCGCCATCGGGAATCCAGTGGTTGTGGATGCAGGGAGATTTCAGGGCCTCGGCGAAGTGCTGGGCGATTTTCCGGCAGGCCTGACCGTGGCGTATCCAGAAAGCACGGACGGATTTGTCGGCGGAGGACAGGGTGAAGCCGGAGTTGGCCAGCGGATGGGCGAAATAGGTGGGATTGAAGTCGAGGCCGATTTTTTCGGCCTTGGCCCAGCTGACCCAGTTGGCGAAGTGGGAAGCGTCGAGTTCATCGCGGTCGACGGGCTTGGCGCCGGTTTCGGCGTAAAAGGCGTGGAGATTGAGGCGATGTTTGCCGGGGAGAAGGGAGAGGACCTTGGAAAGGTCGGCGCGCATCTCGTCGCCGTTGCGGGCGCGGCCCGGGTAAGCGCCGGTGGCCATGATGCCGCCACCGTCGACGCCTGCTTTGGGCGTCTCGAGTCCGCGCACATCATCGGCCTGCCAGCAGTGCAGGGAGATCGGGATGGAGAGAGCTTTCTTGAGGGCTTTTTCGGTGTCGACGCCGAGGGCGGCGTAGGTTTCGCGAGCGAATGAATATGGAGAAGGGGGCATGGGTGATGTGGGATGTAAGATGTATGATGTAAGATGTAAGAAGTATGATGTGAGATGTGTGGTGCGGGATGTCGGATGTTGGGTGTGAGGATCTGGTTTCACATCCTACATCGAACATCTTACCTCTTACATTCTTCTGGTCGGTACACCGTGGCTTTGAGCTGGTGGGCAAGGGAGGCGCGGAAGGTGGCGAGGTTTTTGACGGCCTTGAGGGCGATGAGCTGGTTGGCGAGGTTGCCGATGGCGGAGCCCTCGAGTTGGAAGGCGTGGACGGGAAGTCCGGCGGCGTCGGCGGTGGCCTGACAGAGGAGGCGGTTCCTGGCGCCGCCGCCGACCATGAGGATGCGACGGAAGGTCTGGCCGGAGAACTGTGCGAAGCGACGAATGACCTCGGCGTGTCCCTGGCCGAGCGAATCGCAGATGAGGCGGACGTAGCCGGTGAGGTCGCGGGGCGGCTTGGCCCGGTGGTGACGAAGGTGGGCGTCGATGGCGGCCTTCATCGACTTGGGATTGGCAAAGGCGGGATCACTCACGTCGAGCAAGCGCCGGGGCGCGGGCAGGGCGGCGGCGGCCTTGATGAGGGTGCGCCAGGCGCTGTCGGTGGTCGGGCGAGACGGGAAGGCATCGAGCGTGCGCTCGAGCAGCCAGAGGCCGATCACGTTGACCAGCGGACGGTATTCGCCGCGGCCGGTGCGATCGTTGGCCACGCGGGCGGCGAGGGCGTCGGGGCCGAGCAGCGGGGCGTCGTTTTCGAAACCGACGAGCGACCAGGTGCCGGAGCTGAGGAAGATGTCGCCGCCTCCGGGCGCGGCGGGCATGGCATCGTAGGCGCAGGTGGTGTCATGACCGGGGACGGCGATGACGGTGGTTTTGGCGAGTTCGGGGAGACCTTTGACGCGGCCGAGCCTGGTGCCGGACTTGATAGGCTTGGTCAACCAAGTGGGCGGCACGCGGAAATAGTCGAGCGCCTCGCGCGACCAGTCCTCGCCATGGACATCGAGAAGCTGGGTGGTACTGGCAATGGAGAAGCCGTTGGCCGTTTTCCCGGAGAGCAGGAAGTTGAAGTAGTCGGGCAGGAAGAGGCAGCGGGTGGCGAGGTCGGTGATGGCAGGGTTGCTCGCGATGGTTTCGGCCAGTTGGAAGGAACTGTTGTAAAAGACCGCGGGGATGCCGGTGGCGGCGTAGATGCGGGCGAGGGCGGCGCGGGTGTTGAGCAGCGAAGTGAGTCCGGGCTGGGTGCGGGCATCGCGGTAGGCGTGGACCGGGAAGACGAGGCGGCCGGCGTCGTTGAGCAGGGCATAGTCGACGCCCCAGGTGTCGACGCCGACGGAGGCCAGCGTGGCGCCCCGGGGCAGGCTGGCGGCGGCTTTGATCAGGCCCGTGCGCACCTCGGACCAGAGCGAGGTGACATTCCAGTAATCGTGCTCCCCGAGCGAGTGGATGGCGTTGGGGAAGCGGTGAACTTCGGTGGTGGTGAGGCGATCGGAGGACCAGGTGCCAAGAATGACTCGACCGGAAGTCGCACCCAGATCGACGGCGGCGCAGTGGAAGGGAGGCATGACGGGGAATTGGCGGGGCAGGAGCGGAATCGGGCAAGGGAGGATAGCGGGACGGGCGGCGATTAGGAATCGACAAACTGACCCTAAACATACGGGAATTGATACCGATGCCCGCAGGGAGTGAAACGGCCGATTTTTCGCGTTATCTGCCCGTCATGACGGCGGCGGGTCCCTGGGGCGTCACGGTGAGCGGGGCAGGGCGGTTTCATGCCCGTGCGGGCGCTCATTATCCACCCCGGGCGCATCCAGCGGACCACTATTTCGAGTGGGCGCGCGGTCGGGTGCTGGGGGCGCTGCAGGTTGTGATGATCGCGGAGGGAGCCGGCGAATTCGAGGCGCGCGGGACGGGTCTGCTGCCCCTGCAGGCGGGACAGGTCATGGTGTTGCTGCCGGGAGTCTGGCACCGGTATCGCCCGCTGGCTCGCAGCGGCTGGACGGAGAAATGGGTCGAGTTGAGCGGGCAGGTGCCGGCGGCGCTGCGAAGTGTCGGGGTTCTGGGTCGGGGCGGACCGGTACGTTTGCCGGCACGGGCGCAGGCCTGCGAACGGTGTTTGGACGAGATGCATTTATTGATTCAGCGCGGCCCGGAGGCGGAAGCCGGTCGATTGGCGGCGGCGGCGTTGGGATTGTTGGCGGAGCTGGGAGACGAGTTGTGTCAGGCGGAGCAGGTGCGTCCGATCGACGCGGCAGTGGATCAGGCGCAGCGTTGGATGGAGGGGGAGGATCTGGAGCGTGCGCTGTTGGCGGGACCGGAAATGGCGCGGCGGCTGGGGGTCGGGTATTCCTATTTCCGGCGGGAGTTTCGTCGGCGCACCGGCGTGTCGCCGCAGCAGTATCAATTACGCGCGCGACTGCAGCGGGCGCAGCGCCTGCTGGGCGCGACGGAGCGGTCGATCAAGGAGATCGGCGATCGGCTGGGATTCAGTTCACCGTTTCACTTCTCCGCAGCCTTCAAGGCGCAGTACGGCGTGTCGCCGCGGGAGTGGCGGAAGCGGGTTTGAGGGGCTTGGTCGACGAAATCCTGCGGTGTCGCGGGACCGGCGGATGGAGGACATGAAGGGGAGATAGATTTTTACGCGGGAAACCGTGAAAGGCAGACGAAGCCCGACTTGGTCAGGGGCCGGCTTTTTGATTTCGTTGGTTGCCGCGGAGGTCAAAGGCTCGTCATTAAGTCGAACCGGATTCAGTTCTCAAACGCCCCTTTATCTCTCATGGCCTTAACCGATCACGATCTCGAAACGCTCATCGCAGACTTGGAGTCCGACCGTGCCGAGCGGAAGGAGGCATGGCAAGGCAGCGCGCCGGAGAAAGCCCGACAGGCGGTTTGCGCTTTCGCCAACGACCTCCCCGATCATCGGCGGGCAGGAGTTTTGTTCGTTGGTGTTCGAGATGATGGGAGTCCGACTGGCCTGGCGGTCACCGATCAGCTTCTTCTTACGCTGGCCGATATTAAAACCGATGGTAAAATCGTGCCGCCGCCGAGTCTCAGTGTCGAGAAAAGGCGCCTACGTGGCCATGATGTCGCAGTGGTCGTCGTCGATCCCGCCGACAGCCCGCCGGTGCGCTACGAAGGTCGCATCTGGATACGCGTGGGACCTCGCCGGGGGTTGGCCAACGCCCAGGATGAACGTATCCTCAACGAGAAACGCTGCTATCGTGATGTGCCGTTCGATATCCAGCCCTTGCCCAGCTGTCCCCTCTCGGAATTGAACCGTGTCTCGTTCGAGCAGGAATACCTTCCTCGTGCGGTTGCGGCCGACGTCCTTGCCGCCAATGAACGCAGCTATGAGCAGAAGCTTGCCTCGACCAGCATGATTCGCTCTCTCGACGACCCCGTGCCGACGGTTGTCGGGATTTTGGCTTTGGGAAAATCGCCCCGCAGCTGGATTCCAGGTGCTTACATTGAGTTCCTGCGTATTCATGGTGGCAACTGGGGAGACCCGATAGCCGATGAACAGGAAATCGACGGCACCTTGGAAACCATGCTTCGCCGGTTGGATGAGAAGCTCAAAGCTCACAATACCGTATCGGTGGACTTCACTTCCGGCGGGACCACCGAGGTGCGTCGCAGCCCTTATCCACTTTCTGCATTGCAGCAACTTGCCCGCAATGCGGTGCTTCATCGAACTTACGAGGGCACGCATGCCCCTATCCGGATCTACTGGTTCAACGACCGTATCGAGATACACAGCCCGGGTGGTCCCTATGGTATCGTGACCAAGGAGAATTTCGGTCGGCCGGGACACACGGATTATCGCAACCCCAATATCGCTGCGGTATTGAAGAACCAAGGCTTTGTTCAGCGCTTCGGTTTCGGCATTGCCGAGGCTCGCAGGGCGCTGTCGGACAACGGCAATCCTCCACCGGAGTTCCAAATCGAAGCCACTACCGTATTGGCCACCGTCAGACTGGCGACGCCATGAGTATTCCGGTCATCACTTTCTTCAATAACAAGGGAGGGGTGGGGGAAACATCCCTTGTTTTCCATCTTGCGTGGATGTTCTCCAAGCTGGGTCGCAAAGTTGTCACGATCGATCTTGATCCCCAAGCCAACCTCACGGCCGCTTTTCTCGACGAGGAAGAATTGGAGTACGTGTGGCTGGACGACTCCTCTGCCGTTGCTCGCACGATCTATCAGGCCATCCGTCCGTTGACCGAGGTGGGAGACATCCTTGCTCCCAAGACTATCTCGATCACCGATCGACTGCACTTGGTACCCGGAGATCTGGCTCTTTCGGGTTTTGAGGATTTTCTCTCTCAGGAATGGCCGAATGCACTTGGCGGACAGAATCTGTATCGGCCATTCCGAATTTTGACTGCCTTCTGGCAGGTCGCGCAAATCGCAGCTCGCGCCCATGATGCGGACATGATTCTTGCCGATGTAGGCCCGAACCTCGGCGCCATCAACCGTTCGGTTCTCATCGGTTCCGACCACGTGGTCATTCCCTTGGCTGCTGATCTGTTCTCACTTCAGGGCCTGAAGAATCTCGGCCCCAGTCTGCGCTCCTGGCGAACCGACTGGCGTAGGCGGGTCGACAACTGGTCCCAGCCAGGGTTTCCTTTGCCTGATGGCGCCATGCGCCCGGCGGGTTACGTGGTCCACCAACACAGCGTTCGTCTCAAGCGGCCTGTCAAAGCCTACAACCGCTGGCTTATGCGTATCCCAGGTATTTATCGCACGAGCGTGCTAGCAGAAGCGGATGGGGCTTCCACTCCCACGGTCGAACAGGATGCCCACTGCCTTGCGATGCTCAAACACTATCGCTCTCTTGTCCCTATGGGGCAGGAAGTCCACAAGCCGATCTTCTCCCTGACTCCGGCTGATGGCGCTATCGGAAGCCATGCCAGCGCCAGTCAAGATGCCTATACCGATTTCGAAAGCCTAGCACGGCGACTCGTTGCCTCGAGTGGTCTTGAGGAGTTTTGACCCTGATCCACAAAGAGAATGAGGCCCTGCTCGTTCGGGCGGGCTTACAGCGCTAGTTTGGACCAGGTGGATTGGAGGGCGTGGGCGCTGGCTTGGAGTGCTTGCTGTTCGCGGGGCCAGAGGGAAATCTCGACATGCTGCTGGACACCGGTGCGACCGACGAGGGTGGGGACGCTCAGGGCGACATGGCGCAGGCCGTAGCAGCCGTTCTGCAAAGAAGAAACGGGGAGCAGTTCGCGGCGGTCGAGGGTGATGGCGTGGACAACCTCGGCGATGGTGAGGCCGACCGCCCAGCCGGCGCCGCCCTTGCGCCGGATGACTTCGGCGCCGGAGGTTTTGGCGCGCGTGAAGAGCTGGGTTTGCAGGGTGTTGTTGAAACCGGGGAATTTGTCGAGGGGCAGGCCGGCGCAGGTCGCGCTCGACCAGATGGGCACCATGGAGTCGCCGTGCTCGCCGAGAATGAGCGCCTTTACCTGGGTGGGCGACTGGCGGAGTTGCTCGGCGATGAGGGAACGGAAACGGGCGGTGTCGAGCATGGTGCCGAGTCCGAGTACCCGGGACGCCGGCAGATCAAGACGCGTGGCGGCCAGCTGGGTTAGGATGTCGACCGGATTCGAAACGACGAAGACGAGCGCGTCGGAGCGGAAGCCGGCGGACTTGATCGAGCCGAGGATACCGTCGAAGAGGGCAACATTGCGGTTGATGAGGTCGAGACGGGATTCGTCGGGTTTGCGGCGCAGACCGGCGGTGATGACGAAGAGGTCGGAATCGGCGGCGCGGGCGTAGTCGTCGGCATAGATGCGCTGGCCGCCGACGACGGAGGCGCCGTGGAGGAGGTCGAGCGCCTCGCCCTCCGCCAGTTCAGTGTTGGCGTCGAGTAGTTGAAGTTCCGATACGATGCCGGCGCATTGCAGGGCAAAGGCGGCGTTGGAGCCGACGCGGCCACCGCCGCCGATGATCGTGACTTTCATGGGAGGAGGGAAAGGGGCTAATGAGAGTGAAAGGGAATGCGAGAAGGGGATCCGCCTTCGCTCAGGTTTCGGCCGGTAAGGCGGAGGCTATTTGGCCGTGGCGAGTTGGCGGAGGATCTCGTTGGTGAGGGTTTGCACGAGATCCTCGATTTCGGGATCGGCGGAGGGAGGCGGGGCCCCTTCGGTCGAAGGCGTGGGCGGGCAGACGGCGCCGGGGCGGAATTCACTGTTGTCGTTGCAGAGTTCGCACTCCGCGAGGCTGGCGCGGGGGTCGGGCATGCCGAGGGCCTGGCGGAGGTTGATGAGGTCCTTGAGCTTGTCGGTGCCAAAGCGGTGAAGGCCGCTGCCGAGTCCGCCGGCGATGGCCACGGTGCGGCAGTAGGAGTCGATGTTCTCCATCTTCCAATACGCGTCTTCGACGTCCTTGCCCCAGACGATGACACCGTGGTTCTGCATGAGTACGGCTTGGTGGTTGATGCCGATTTCACCGACCGCATCGGCGTTTTCCTTGGTGCCGGGGGTCTGGTATTTGGCCACGCCGATCTTGCCGAGAAACACCTCGGCCTCGGGGATGAGGCAGGAAGGAATCTGGGCGTTGGCGATGGCAAAGGCGGTGGCGTGCGGCGGGTGGGCGTGTACGCAGGACTTGGCTGCGGGCTGGCGCTTCATGATGCCGAAGTGGGTCATGGCCTCGGAAGTGCGCTTGCGGGTGCCGGCGAGCTGGTTGCCGTCGAGATCGACGAGGCAGATGTCGGCCGGCTTCATGAAGCCCTTGCAGATGAGGGTGGGCGTGCAGAGGGCGAGGTTGTCGCCGACGCGGATGGTGATGTTGCCGCCGTTGCCGTCGGTGTATTCGCGCTCCCAGAGGCGACGGCCGATGTCGCAGATGCGGATCTTGAGTTCCTCGATCACGGGCGAGGTGAAGAAGCGTTGAATGTCCGCCGGCGACTTTGGATCGCTGCCGGGAGTCCAGCGGAATTCGTAGTCGGGCGTGGACGGCGCGGCAGGCGTGCCGGTGGGCGCGGGCCGGGTGACGGCGGGCTTGGCTGCGGCGAGGGGGACGGCGCGGCCGTTGCGGCGCTGGTCCTCGACGAGGTCACGGGCGGAGGGTGTGAGGCGAGCGTCGGCGGGCACGGTTTGGCCGGCACGGAGCATGGCCTCGACTTCGCGGGCGGTGAGAATGGTGGGCATGGAAGCGGGACGAAGGTCGGGTGACGAGGGAGGTGGGGAAATGCGTTAGGAGCTTGTGGGAGGCCGGTAGTCGAGCTGGTGCACGATGCAGGCGTTGTAGGCGTCGACCGGGGCCGGCGTGGGGAAGGGTTGGCTGGCTTCGGCGCCTTCGGTGAAGCCGATGGTGGCACCCTGACCGGCGCCCAGTTGGTCGTAGACGATGAGACTGGAGCCGGGGGGCAGGGGGAGGGGAGGCGTGCCGGCGAATTGGGCGCGGGAGAGCGGCTGCACGATCAGCAGCTGACCGCCGCGGTAGGCGGGTTCCTGCTGGCTCAAGGTGATACGGCCGATGACGGTGCCGAGGCGCATGGTGTGGATAACAGAGGTCAGAGGTCGGAGTCCAGGTGGAGCGGTCCGGGCCTGGGAACAGGATCGACGAGGGCCAGCACGAAGTTGCGCAGGGGGGAGTGCGGGTCGCCGACGAGTTGGCGGGTTTGGGAGCCGTCGGTGGAGACGAGTACCTGCTGATGCAGGCCGGCGACGAGCGGGTCGTAGGCGAGGACGGGGGCACCGCTGTCCTCGCCGGTGGCGCCGAGCGGCTGGCAGATCACGGTGCGCTTGCCGGCCATGGAAGGGTGGCAGGAAGCGGGGATCAGGGTGCCGTCGATGCGGGCGAGGATCATGGGAGGAGGAGTGAAAAGGGAGGAGTGAAAGTGAGGAGTGAAAGGGGGAAGTCAGGTGATGCGTAGGTGGTCGACCATGACGCAGCGGCGGGTGCGGGTGAAGGTGCGGGGGGTGGTGATGCCCTCGCCGGTGGTGGTCGCGATCGAGTAGCTGAGGTAACCCTCGCCACCGAGGCCGAGGCCGGCGACGGAGGGGCCGTTCTTGACAAAGAGCGTGGTGTCGAGGGCGCGGGCCATGGCGGTCATGCGCGCAACGTTGAGGGAATGGATGATGGCGGAGTGTTTGTAGCCGTGCTCGGCGGTCACCGCGGCGGCGATGCCTTCCTCGACCGTTTTTACCCGCACGACGGGCAGGACGGGCATCATCTGTTCCTCGATGACAAAGGCGTGATCGGCGGCGCACTCGGCGAAGAGCATTTCGGTGGGGGCAGGGGCGGTGACACCGGCGTGCTCGGCGAGTCGGGCGGCATCCAGGCCGACGAAGGCGCGATTGAGCACGGGGTGGGAGCAGCCGCCGGCGCCGGGCTGGTTGGTGAAGGCGGCGGCGGTGAGGCGCTCGAACTGAGCTGTATTCAGTTTATGGGCACCATGACGGGCCAGGGCGGCCAGGAAGGCGTCGGCCACGGCCTCGAGCACGAAGACTTCCTTCTCGCCGATGCAGAGCAGGTTGTTGTCGAAGGCGCCGCCCTGGATGATGTCGCGGGCGGCCTGGTCGACGCAGACCGTGTCGTCGACCAGCACGGGCGGGTTGCCGGGACCGGCGCAAACGGCGCGTTTGCCCGACTTCATGGCGGCGGCGACGACGGCGGGGCCGCCGGTGACGCAGAGCAATTTGATTTCCGGTGCGGCGCAGAGGGCGTCGAACGAGTCGAGGGAAGGCGACTCGATGGTGCAGACCAGGTTCTCGATGCCGGTGGCGGTTTTGATGGCCTCGTTGAAGGCGGCGACCGCGAGGGCGGCCGACCGGGCGCCGCCGGGGTGGGGATTGAAAACCACGCTGTTGCCGGCCGCGACGATGTTGATGATGTTGCCGGCGAGGGTGGGGATGGAGTGCGTCATCGGCAGGATGGCCGCGATGACACCGAAGGGGGTGAACTCCTCCAGGGTGACGCCGTGGTCGCCGGAGTGGGCGTCAGGGCGGAGCCACTCGACGCCGGGAACGAGCTTCACGATCCTGAGCTTCTCGACCTTGTGGGGCAGGCGGCCGATCCGGGTCTCGTCGAACTCGAACTTGCCCCAGGCTTCGGCGTGGGTCGTGCAAAGCGTTTTGACGATCTCGATGACCTTGACGCGGGCGGCGATGCCGCCGGCGAGGAGCTTGCGTTGGGCGGCCGAGGCGGCGGCGCACGCTGAGGCGACGTCGGCGAAGACGCCGGGACGAGGTTGCGGCACGACGATCTGCGGGGCGGTGGGCGCAGGCGAAGACGCGGTTCCGGGGCGAACGAAGGTCTGCAACACCTCCTGGACGACACTGCGTACGAGATCTTCGTTGAGGGAAAGGGCGGACATGGGCGGAGAGGGATGAGCGGGAGGCGGACGCGGCCACTCGCTCACGCTCGTAGCTACAGGTTTTCTTCTAGACGAGGCGTTGACCGAGGACCTCGACGGTGTCGACGAGGCCGACGACGGCGGCGTCGATGGGCAGGGCCTTCATGCCGGTGGCTTGGCGGGCGGAGCTGCCCTGGCAGAAAAGGACGAGGTCGCCGGCTCCGGCACCGAGGGAGTCGACGGCCACGACGGTGTTTTGGCCGGATCGGAACTGCGCGGGGTTTTGCTCATCGACCAGCATCGGCCGGAGCAGAAGGAGTTTTCGGCCGCGCATGATCTCGTCCTTCTTGGTCGAGACCACCGAGCCGATGACGCGGGCGAGGAACATGGAGGAGGGAGGAGTGAAAGTGAGGCGTGAGCGAGAGGAAGGGAGGGGCTCTCGGCCGGCGGACGCAGACGTCTACTTTTTGCCGGGGGTCTTGGGCTTGGGCAGGATCGAGGCGACGTCCTCGTGCGGACGCGGAATGACCTGGACGGAGACGACCTCGCCGTATTGGCGGGCGGCTTCGGCGCCGGAGTCGATGGCGGCCTTGACGGCGGCGACATCGCCGGTGACGATCGCCGTCACGAGCGCGTTGCCGACCTGCGTCATGGGCGCAGCGAGGGTGACGTTGGCGGATTTGAGCATGGCGTCGGTGCCGGCGACGAGCGCGGTGAGGCCACGTGTTTCGAGGAGTCCGAGGGCGGATTGTGCCATGGTGGTGTGGAGTTTAAGTTGCGTGAACCAGGGAGAGGGTGGAGAGGAGGCGGGCGGCTTCGCGGGCAACGATCAGCTCTTCGTTGGCGGGGATGACGAGGACCTGCGTGTGCGAGTCGAAGGTGGTGAGGTCGGTCTCGACGGGCGCGTGGTTGTTCTGGTCGGGATCGAGGTAAAGACCGAGGTCGCCGAGGCCGGCACAGACGGCGGCACGGAGCCAGGGGTGGTTTTCACCGATGCCGCCGGTGAACACGAGGGCGTCGCAGCCGCCGAGTTCGAGCCAGAAGGCGCCGACCCAATGACGGATGGCGTGGACGAAGGCATCGAGCGCGAGCTGGGCGCGGGGGTCGCCCGCTTCGGCGGCGGTCTTGATGTCGCGCAGGTCGTTGCTCACGCCGGACAGGCCGGCAAGACCGCTCTCCCGGTTGAGCTGGCGTTCGGCCTCGTCGAGGGTGAGGCCGAGGCGGCGGAGGGCAGCGGGCAGGGCGGCGGAATCGAGGTCGCCGACGCGGTTGTTTTGCGGGAGACCGGATTGCGGGCTGAGGCCCATGCTGGTGCCCCAGGCGATGCCGTCACAGACGGCGGTGACGGAACTGGAGCCACCGAGGTGGCAGGAAATCACGCGCACCGGCGCGCCGGGCAGAGTCTGCGGACCATCGGTGTAAAGGCGGCGGACGATGGCGGCGAGATCGTGACGGCCGAGTAATTCGGCGGAGCGCTCGGCGACAAATTTGTGACTGGCACCATGGAAACCGTAGCGGCGAATGCCGGCCTCGTGCCAGGACTCGGGGACGGCGTAACGCCGGGCGTAGTCGGGCACCCATTGGTAGAACGCCGTTTCGAAGAGCGCGATCCGCGGTACCGCGGGGAGGCGTTGCCGGAAGCTGCGCAGACCGGCGGAGTAGGGCGGGTTGTGGGCGGGGGCGAGGTCGGCGTTGGCGAGCAACGCGGCCTCGACGGATTCATCGGCGAGCACGCAGCCGGTGAGGTCGCCCCCGAAGACGGTTTTGAAGGCGACGCCATCGAGATCGGCCGGCGTGCGTACGAGACCTTGGTCGGCGAGCGTGGCCAGCGCCTGATGGATGGCGTCGTCGTGATCGGTGACGCGCTCGTAGCCGCCTTTGGCCAGTTCGCTGACGCGGCTGTCGGTGAGTTCGAGCAGGCGGTATTTGAACGACGTGGAGCCGAGATTGGCGACGAGGAGGCGCATGGATGAAGGGGCTCTGTTCTCCCGGCGCGGTTTGGCGGGTGGGGAGAATGAGAAAGGTAAGGAGGAAAGAGAACGACCGAGCCTAGCTGAGCCAGGGACCGAGGGCGGTGAGGTCCTCGTGCGGGCGCGGGATCACCTGCGTGGCGACCACTTCGCCGACGCGGCGGGCGGCGTCCGCACCGGCATCGACGGCGGCCTTGAGGGCGGCGACGTCCCCGCGGAAGAAGGCGGCGACGTGGCCGGAGCCGATCTTTTCGAATCCGGTCATCTGCACATTGGCGGCCTTGAGGGCGGCGTCGGCGGCTTCGATGAGCGCGCAGAGGCCTTTGGTTTCAATCATGCCGAGAGCTTCATTGGCCATGGTGGGAGGAGAATGAGGGGTTGTGTTTATAATGTGGATACGCAGCGCGGATCAGATCCCGAACTGCTTGAGCAGCTCCGGGTGCGGGCGTGCGATGACGTGCGAGCAGACGAGTTCGCCCACACGTTTGGCGGCTTCAGTGCCGGCTTCGACGGCGGCCTTGACCGAACCGACGTCGCCTTTGACGACAACCGTGACGAGGCCGCCGCCGATCTGGATTTGACGGGCGAGGTGGACGCCTGCCGCCTTGACCATGGCGTCGCTGGCTTCAACGGAGCCGACGTAGCCTTTGGTTTCGATCATGCCGAGAGATTCACTCATGGAGGGAGGGGGTTGAGGATGGGTGATGGTTTACGAGAGAAGCTGGCAGGGAGTGGTCGGACCGAGGCCGCAGGCGTTGCCCTCGTCGGTGTCGATGTGGACCTCGAGTTTGAAGTCGGGCGAGACACGCACGAGAATGCGGTCGAAAGTCATGCCGACGGGGCCGCCGACCTGGAGGCGGGCATGAGCGCCGGGTTTGAGGCCATAGAAAGCGGCATCGGTGGGATGCATGTGCACGTGCGGTGCGGCGCGGATGACGCCCTCAGGCAGTTCGAGGAAGCCGGCGGGTCCCATGAGCATGCAGCCGGGGGTGCCGGCAATGTCGCCGGAGGCGCGCACGGGGATGTCGAACCCGAGCGAGATGGCGTCGGTGAAGGCGAGCTCGACCTGGTTGAGCTCGCGGCAGGGGCCGAGGATGCGAAGGTTGGAGATGACGCGGGAGCGCGGGCCGATGAGGGTGACCGACTCCTGGGCGGCGTATTGTCCGTCTTGATACAACGCCTTCATCGGGGTCAGCTGGCGTCCCCGGCCGAAGAGGGTTTCGACCGCCTGCGGCGTGAGGTGGCAGTGGCGGGCGCTGACGTTGACGACGAGTGGGCGCGGGGCCTGCGCGGAGCGGGGCACGGGACGGCCCAGACGCTGGTAGAGCAGACGGCGGACGGCGTGCTCGATTTCAGCCCGATGAGGTCTGGCTGGCGCGGTCAACATGGACCGGCACTATGGCAGGTCGGACGGTTGCCGGCGCCGCATCCGTTGGCGAGGGCTGCGCACGATATGACCAAAAACGATCATAAAGAGGATATGCGCGCAAACGCGCATATCCGGTGGCGGGGCAGGGGGAGACGCGGTCCGGAGGCCCGCGTCCACCTCGTGGCATGAAAACGCCGCGCCCGGAGCGGGCGCGGCGTTGGGAGAATGGAGCCTCGAGTAGTCGCTCAGCGCAGGAAGGCTTCGTGGAGGCCGCCGTCGACAGTGATGACCTGGCCGGTGGTCTTGCTGAGGCGCGGACTCACGAGGAGGAAGTAGGCCTCGGCCTGGTCGGCCGGAGTGATGGGAGCCTTGGTGAGGGTGCGATCGGCGTAGAACTGGGCGAGTTTGCTGGTGAGCGAGTCGGTCGGTTCGTCGTCGGTGTAGGGGATGTTGTATTTGGCGAGGGAGCCGATGACGCGGTCGCGCGGGAACATGGCGGAGCCTTTGACGACGGTGGCGGGGGCGACGCCGTTGACGCGCACCAGCGGGGCGAGCTCGATGGCGAGTTCGCGCACGAGGTGATTGGCGGCGGCTTTGGAGGTGTCGTAGGCGACGGAACCCTTCTTGGCTACGGCGGCGTTGGCCGAGGTGGTGAGCACGAGGTTGCCGCGCAGGCCCTGCTCGCGCCAGGTCTTGGCGGCCTCGTCGCCGACGAAGTAGGAGCCGGCGACGTTGATGCCGAAGGTGAGGGCCCACTTGTCGTCGGGAATGTGGCCGGTGGTGTCGGAGGGCACGAATATGCCGGCGGTCACGCAGATGTGGTCGAAGCCGCCGTAGGCGAGGGCGACCTGATCGAGCATGGCGCGGATGGAGGCGCGGTCGGTGATGTTGGCGGCGAGGCCCAGGGCGGGGCCGCAGCCGGAAATGCCGCTGCCGGCGACGCCGATGCCGAGTCCGTATTGGTCGGTGATCTCCCTGGCGGTGGCGTTGGCGGCGTCGAGGTTGAGGTCGACGCAGACGATGTGCGCGCCCTCCTTCACGAGGCGGTGGGCGGTTTCCTTGCCGATGCCGGAACCGGCACCGATGACGACGACGATCTGGCGGGCGAGTTCCTTTTCGGCGGGCATGCGCTGGAGTTTGGCCTCCTCGAGTAGCCAGTATTCGATATCGAAAGCCTCCTGCTGGGGCAGGGCAATGTAGCGATCGATCGCTTCGGCGCCGCGCATGACCTCGACGGCGCAGTTGTAGAACTCGGCGGTGACGCGGGACTCGGACTTGTCCTTGCCCCAGGCGATCATGCCCAGGCCGGGGATGAGCACGACCGTCGGGTTCGGGTCGCGCATGGCGGGGGAGTTGTCGTGTTTGCAGGCTGCGTAGTAGGCGGCGTAGTCCTGACGGTAGGCCGCCAGGCCGTCGGCGAGCTTGGCCTTGAGGGCGGCGACGTCCTCGGTCTGCGGATTCCAGTCGACGTAGAGTGGCTTGATCTTGGTGCGCAGGAAGTGGTCGGGGCAGGAGGTGCCGAGCTCGGCGAGGCGGGGCGCGTCGGCGGAGTTCACGAAGCGGAGGATTTTGGCGTCGTCCTGGATGGTGCCGACAAAGCGCTTGTGCTGGGAGACCTGACCGCGGAGCCAGGGCAGGATGGCGGCGAAAGTGGCGCGGCGATCGGATTCGGGGAGGGTCTGGTACTTCTGGCCGCCGAAGGCTGCGGCGTCGCCGCCTTTGGCCTCGTATTTGGATTCGATATACGCGGCGGCCTTTTCGATGAAGTCGAGGGTGCGGGTGTAGCAGACCTTGTCGTCGTCGTCCCAGGAAATGAAGCCGTGCTGGCCCATCATGATGGCCCTCACGTCGGGCTGGGCGCGGGCGATCTCCTGCATGGCGAGGCCGAGTTCGAAGCCGGGACGCATCCAGGGCACGTAGGCCATGGTGCCGCCGAAGATTTCGCGGGTGAGTTCCTCGCAACGCGCGCTCGCCGCGATCGCGATGATGGCGTTGGGGTGCATGTGATCGACGTGCTTGCCCGGCAGGAAGCTGTGCAGGGGCGTGTCGATCGAGGAGGCGCGGGGATTGAGGTTGAAGGTCGTGTGGGTGTACATGCCGACCATCTCGTCCTCGGCGGGCGTCTTGAGTCCGCGTGTGGGTTTGGCGGCGTAGACCTTCTGCAGGGCGAGCAACTTGTCCTGGTAAAGCGAGGAGAAGTTTTCGCGTTTGGCGGTGCGGAGATCGCCGCCGGAGCCCTTGACCCAGAGCACCTCGACGGATTCGTCGGAAAGCGGATCGGTCTCGGGTATCTTGGACGACGTGTTGCCGCCGCCGGTGTTGGTGATGCGCTGGTCGGCGCCGAGGATGTTGGAGCGGTAGACGAGGCGCGCGACCGGATCGAGGGAGGCGGCGTGGGCATCGTCCCAGCTGTAGGTGACGTGTTGGTAGGCTGACATGTTTGGGAAGGTTGGAGGATTCGGCAAAAAAGGGAGCGGCGGCCGCGTGCGGCGTTCAGCGGGCAAAGATCCGACGGTCGGAAGGGAGGTTGATGCCGGCCGCGGCGAGGGCCTCGGCTCTGGCGTCGGTCACGAGGTGAAACTTGCCCTCCCATGCCGTGACGCGGTACGGCGTGGCGCGGTCGAGTTTGGAGGCATCAAGGCCGAAGAAAACGTCGCGGGCGTGGGAGATCACCGCGATCTGGAAGGCGGCGATTTCGGCGTGGGAGTTGGTGATGCCGTAGGCGTCCATGCCCTCGCCGCCGAGCACGGCGGCGTCGAAGACCCAGCTGTCGAGAGCGCGGGCGGATTCGGCGCCGAGCAGAATGGCCTGGCGGTGGAGGAAAGTGCCGCCGATGACGTGCAGTTCGATGCCGTCGGCGCCGCCGAGCACGTTGGCGACGGTGAGGCTGTTGGTGACGACCAGGAGCTGGCGTTTGCGGCGATCGGTCACGAGGTGGCGGGCCACGGCTTGGACGGTGGTCCCGGCATCGAGGAAGACGGCGCCGCGGGACGGCAGGCGACGGGCGATGGCGGCAGCGATGCGGGACTTGGCGGTGCGGGCGCGATGGGCGCGTTCGCCGTGGGAGGCAAAGTTGGTGTTGTAGTCGGCCAGGGCGCCGCCGCGGGTGCGCGTGATGCGTCCGTCGGCGGCGATCACGGCGAGATCACGACGGGCGGTGGCCGGGGAGATGTCGAGGCGACGACAGATTTCGTCGACGGGCAGGAAGCCGTCGGTGCGAATCAGGGCGCGCAGGGACTCGCGGCGCGCCTCGACGATATGAAGGGGAACACGCATGAACGCCGCCAGGCTTCGCCGGCTATATGAGCGCAGTCAATCATATAAAAAGCGGCGCCGCGGTGCCGGATCGCGAGGGAGTGAATCATGCCGGAGGCCCGGCAAACCGGTCGACGGGCAGGCCGATGGCGCCGGGGCGGCAGGAGAAGACAGCCCCGGCAAGTGGTTCGTCCTGCGCCCGCCCATCGTCGGAGCCGCCGCGGGCGGTGGTGATGAAGAGCGTGGCGAGATCGGGACCGCCGAAGGCGCAGGACGTGACGTCGGAGACGGGCAGATCGAGCCGGGCAAGTGTGGCGCCGGTGCGACCGTCGATCCGGCGCACGCACGAGCCTCCCCAGAAAGCCACCCAAAGATGTCCTTTGCGGTCGACGCACATGCCATCGGGCAGGCCTTGGTCGGGCGTGAAGGCGGTGAAAACGGTGGGGTTGCTGATGATGCCGTGGGCGGGATCCCAGTCGTAGCGATCAATGCGGCGGGTGAGCGTGTCGATGTAGTAAAACGCCGAGCCGTCGGGTGCCCAGGCCAGCCCGTTGGAACAACCGACCGCGGTGCGACACGCCGTCGGGTCGCCCACGGATTCGATTCGATAAAACGTGCCGGTGAAGGCGCCCCAGTGGGTCGGCATCGTGCCGACCCACAGACGTCCCTGCGGATCGCATTTCCCGTCGTTGCAGCGGAAGCCGGGACGCTCGTCCAATATCCGCCAGGGCCGGGTCTGGCCGGTTGTGAGATCGAGTTGGAGAACGCCGGTCTCCCTCGCCGCGATCCAGATATCCGTCCGGTGAGTGGGGACGGCGAAGCCACAGTTGCCGTCCAGGGACCAGGTCGAACGACTGCCGCCGTCGGGATCGAGGGTGTGGAACTCGCCGCGGGTGATATCGACCCAGCAAAGGCGTTGTCGGCGATCATCCCAGACCGGACCTTCTCCGAGTTGGGAGAAGCCGGCGGCTTCCAGAGGGGCAGGGGAAGGGAGGATGGACATGAGGGCGGCTACGAGGTTGAGGCCGAGCGGGAGACGCAAGAAATACGCAGGTTACACAGTTGAGAGGCCCAGCGGCGAGCGTTGGCCGACCGAACCGAACGGCGGCGCCGACCTCTGGCAGGGGCGGATTTCGGCAATATATCTCAAAAACCGAATGCGCATCATTTGTCCGGTTGAGGCCGAACCCGGCAAAAAGAATTGAACCATAAATCAGGCATGATTTAACGAAACATCTAGACCCCGCCCCATCGAAGTTCGGTTCACAACGCCGCCCTGCGGCACGCCGCTTTCGCGGACGGGGACCAGCATCCAACAACCAAACACCTGACCCCATGCTTACGAAAAACTTCTGTGCTCCTCTGCCGGTGCGTCGGTTTGCCCTGGCCGGGGTAATGACCGTGGGCCTCGTCGGCTTCGGGCTGCCCGCCATGGCGCAGTCCACCAACGACTCGGCCACGATCGAGAGCGATGATGAAGAACTCATCGTGCTCTCGCCCTTCCTGGTGGAAACCAGCGAGGACAACAACACCTACCGGGCCGATTCGACCCTTGCGGGTTCCCGGGTACGTACGGATCTGCGTGACGTCGCCTCCCCGATCAGCGTCATTACTTCGCAGTTCCTGCAGGACACGGCTTCGACCAGCAACCAGGAGCTGCTGAACTACACCACAAGTACCGAAGTGGGCGGCCTGTTCGGCAACTACGGTGGCTTCGGCAATGCCCAGGGCGTGAGCGACCGCGACGCGCTGATGCAGCCCAGCAACAACACGCGCGTGCGCGGTCTCGAGCAGGCCGACAACACCCGCAACTTCTTCCTCTCGGACATCCCGTGGGACAGCTACAACATCGACCGGGTCGAGATCCAGCGCGGCCCGAATTCCATCCTGTTCGGCGTGGGCAGTCCATCCGGTATCATCAACTCCAATACGATCAACGCCCGGTTCAACGGCAACAGCGGCAAGGTCGAGACGCAGGTGAGCAGCTTTGCTTCCATCCGCGCGGTCGCGGACTACAATGCCGAGATCATCGACGACGTCCTGGCCGTACGCGTCGCCGGCCTGATGAACGACCAGAAATTCCGCCAGAAGCCCGCCTTCAACGAGGACGAGCGTCTCTTTGCGACCCTGTCGTTCGAGAAGCAGGTGCTGCCCGATTGGGCCGGCCCGCTGAGCGTGCGCGCCAGCTACGAGACGGCTTCGATCAAGGCCAACCGCCCGCGTATTCTCCCGCCCGAGGACGCGATCACGCTGTGGTTCGAGGACTACGCCGGTGACGGCGTCAATGACATGATCGGCTTCGGCCAGCGCGTCTACGACATGTTCCTCTGGAGCCAGACGGGCGGCGGCGACCCTGGCCGCGGTTCGATTGCCAGCGCCACCGGCGTCCTGAATCCCTTGCCCTATCAGCCGGGAGTCGCGGTCGTCGACGGCGGCGCCCTCAACAATGGCGGCATCGGCTTCTTTTTCCGGAACGGCGATCCTCAACCCTACTTCGTTTCCCGGCAGTCCCCGCGCTCCCACCCGGGCGCCCTGGCGGCCGACGGTTCGGTCGACAACGCCATCGACATCCCCTACGGCTCCCCGTTGCGCGTGGGCGGCCTCAACAGCTACGCGCTCGCGATCGACAAGATCGATGAAGTCGAGGGTCGCGCCTCGCGCTTCCCGCTCGCCACCCGCGGTTACTACAAGGACCAATCCCTCACCGACCCGACGATCTTCAACTTCTACGATCAGCTGATCGACGGTGACAACAAGCGCGAGTTCCAGGATTGGGATGCGATCAACTTCTCGCTGGCCCAGACCCTGTGGGACAATCGCTTCGGCGTGGAATTCGTCTACGACAAGCAGGAGTATTCCCAGTGGCGCGGTGGCTCCGCCTGGTCCCGTCCCTACATCTCGATCGACATCAACAAGAACCTGCAGAACCAGTTGACGCAGTACGTCCACAACGCGGACGACCTGCTCGACACGAGTTCCTACCAGGCCATCGGTTTCACGCCGACCGCCAGCCAGCCCTACGTGAATCCCAACGCGGGCGCCGCTTTCACCGCCGGCAGCTTCTCCAACAACAACCGCACCGATCGCCAACGCGAGTCGAAGCGTGTCACCGGCTTCGCTGAATTCCGCGCTGCGGACGTGTTCGGCGACGAGTCCCTGCTCGGCCGGATCATCGGTCGCCACGTCTTCACCGGCCTTTGGACCGAGGAGCAACGCGACGAGCAGCAGACCACCTGGGCGCCCAGCGCGGTTGAATACAACTGGGCCTACAGCCAATCCGTCAGTGGTGAAAACACCGCCCTGGGTGAGTCCCCGCGCGGCATCACGCCGGTCATCTACCTGAGCGGCCCGCTGTTTGGCCGGTCTTCGGCCAGCGGTTTGAATCTTCCGCCCATCGAGACCTACTACAACCCCAACGGTACCTACAACGTCGACTACTTCCAGACCACCTGGAAGCCGTCCCGCAATCCCGCTGATCCGACCTACGTTGATCCGGGCGCGGCCTGGACCAACCTCCTCGGAGGGCAGGGCGTGCAGGCCGACAATCCGTTCAACTACGTCGGCCGCACCACGGCGGCGGTCGATATCCTGAACGCCGACAATGGCGACATGGCGCAGTTGGTCACCAACTACGGCGTGACCGAGCAGACCATCGACTCCAAGGGTATCGTCTGGCAGGGCCACCTGCTCGACGGCCTGCTGGTGCCGACACTCGGCTGGCGTGAGGACACCCTCGCCACCTACACTGCCACCGGCGCGAAGGATCAGACCACGGGCATTTCCCAGACGCGGGTCACCAGCACCAACAAGGTGCTCGAGAACACCGGTCGCACGCAGTCGTGGGGCATCGTTGCCCATCTACCGCACAAGTGGTTCGACAATGCGCCGATTATCTCCGGCATCAGCGCGTTCTACAACTACGGCGAAAACAACAAGGTCGAAGCGCGTTACAACTACGACGGCGAGCCGCTGGCCAATCCCTCCGCCGAAAGTGTCGATTACGGCGTCGTGGTGAGCGCCTTCGATGACAAGCTCACGCTCAAGGTCGGTCACTTCAAGACCGAGGTAAAGAACGGCAACCTCCCGGGTGGCTCGTCCATTCTGGGATCCAACCAGTATTACCTCTACAACCTCGAGGCCTGGGGCACCGCCAACGCCCTTATGTATGTCTTCGGCCAAGAAGGGCTCGATCCCAACCAGGCTTGGCACTGGAACTGGGCGTTGGTTGACGATAATGCCTGGGGCAACGAGAACGGAACCTACGCTCCGAGCACAGACTTGGTTAAGAACCACCCCAGCACCGTTGCCCAACGGGCGGCGGTTGACGCCTGGTTCGCCGGCATCGATGAGCAGTTCTTCGCCAACTACGACATCAACGCCGACGTTGCCGCACTTAAGAGCGCCTACGCGACCTACAAGTCGAGCGGCAATATCCAACCGCTCATCGCCGCGGCCCAAGCCAGTGGTTTCGCCGTCGGCACCTACACGACCGGCTTCTCCTCGCAGAACAACGGCCAGATCAACGGCATCAGCCCCAACGGCACGATCGACAACACCTCCGAGGGTTACGAGATCGAGCTCAACTGGCAGCCGACGTCCAACTGGAACCTCCAGCTCAACGCGGCCAAGACGACCGCTTATCGCGAGAATCTCGGCCAGCCCATGCTCGACTTCATCGATGCCCAGTGGGCCAAGCTGCAGGGACCGGCCGGTGACATCCGCCTGTGGTGGGGTGGTGACAACACCCTCCGCCGCTACTACGAGGACAACATCATCTCGGCCGTCGAATTCCAGCGCGAGTCGATCGGTTTCCAGGTGCCCGAGCTCCGTCCCTGGCGCTTCAGCCTGATCAGCAACTACGGCTTCGACGAAGGTCGCTTCAACGGCGTGAACGTTGGTGGCGCCTTCCGCTGGCAGGACGAGCAGATCCTCGGCTACGGGTTGAAGAGCGACAACAGCGGTCTCAGCGTGGAGAATCCCATCTACGGTGAAGCCGAGAGTCACCTCGACCTGTGGGTCGGCTACGAGCGCGATCTCACCGAAAAGCTCCGTTGGCGCGTCCAGCTCAACCTCCGCAACGTCGGGGAAAAGGAGGGGCTGACGCCGATCTCCGCCAATCCTGACGGCGCGATCGCGGCCCAGCGCATCACCGAAGGCATGTCCTGGGCTCTCACCAACACCTTCTCCTTCTGATCTCCGTCGGAAGGCCCCGGGGCTGACAGGGTATGCCGCTCCGGGGCCAGAATCCGGCCCGGCTTCAATAGGTTCTCCGGTTGGTCAAGGGGAGACGACCCCCGCCGCACCCGCGGCGGGGGTTTTTCGTTTTCTCCTCCGTGGCGCCCGGCGTTGCGAGCCCGCCTCGGTTCATGCGCCTACTGTAGCAGGCGCGCGGCGGTGGCCGCGCCTTCATCGGTGGCGAGCATGGCAAACGCAGGCCGCAATTCCGCCGGCTCCCGCTTCAACGTCATCTGTTCGACGGCGGTGTTGATGATCGAGGCGCGCTGGCCGGACGGCAGGGCCAGCAGCATCCTCACCTGGCGGCCGAATGCGGCGTCCTCGCGAGCCGCCATGATCAACACCGCCAATTCATCGCCGACTCGATCTGTCCTGCGGCGGAGCCGCCAGCTTCGGATGCGCTGCAGGATCGACACGAACGGAAGTGCAGACCGCCGGCGGAATCTCTCAAATCAATTCGAGTTTCTGGCGGAAACTCCCCGTCCTTTCGCGGTGCTCTAACGAAAGAGTGCAGGTTGTGTGGGTTGCGACCGAAAGGGGTTGCCGGCCTCCGGGCATCTTAGCGTTAAATCGAATCTTTGTTTTCTGGCCCAATTCGTATGCAGACTCAGCAGCACTTTCCGGCGGATTTTAGATGGGGCGTCGCTGCGGCGGCGGCCCAGATCGAAGGCGCGGCCTTCGCGGATGGGAAGGGGGAGTCGATCTGGGATCGATTCGCCCGCACTCCGGGAAAGGTGCATGGCGGCGATACGCTCGATATCGCCTGTGATCACTATCATCGTTACGAGGAGGATTTTGCCCTCATGGCCAAACTGGGCGTGCGCCACTATCGCTTGTCGATCGCCTGGCCGCGCATCGTGCCCGATGGCGACGGTCCGGTGAATCTCGACGGGCTCGCCTTCTACGAGCGGCTGCTGGACAGCATGGCCGCCCACGGCATCACCCCGTGGGTCACGCTCTATCACTGGGATCTGCCGCAGGCGCTCGAGGCGCGGGGGGGCTGGCGCTCCCGTCGCACCGCCCAGGCCTTCGGACGTTTCGCCGAGATCGCGGTGAAGGCGCTGGCGGGTCGCGTGAAGAACTGGATCACGCTCAATGAAATTCGCTGCTTCACGCAGCTGGCCTATGGCACCGGCACCAAGGCCCCGGGCGCACGGGTCGACGACGCCACGCTCAACCAGATTTATCATCACGCCCTGCTGGCGCACGGCTACGGCGTGCGGGCGGTTCGTCGTTTCGGTGGCGATGGCGCGCGCGTCGGCATCACCGACAACAGCGACGTCTGTATCCCCATTACGGAGACGGAAGCCGACGTGAACGCGGCCCGCGCCTGGTATGCCCGCCGGAACGAGCACCTGCTCGGGGCGATTTATGCCGGCGGCTACAGCGAGACTTACCTGGCCCGATGCGGGTCCGCTGCGCCGACGGTGGAGGCGGAGGACTTCGAACTGATCAGCGCACCGACCGACTACCTGGGACTCAACTTGTACACCGGCCCCTTTGTCCGGGCCGGCGCCGACGGCGAGCCCGAGGAGGTCGCGCTGCCACCGGCGTATCCCAAGGCCGACAGCCCCTGGCTGCATTGGGCGCCCCAGGTGATGTATTGGGGCACGCGTCTGGCGCAGGAAACCTACGGAGTGAAATCGATCTATATCACGGAGAATGGCTGCGGCTACAACGACGAGCCGGTCGTGAACGGCGAGGTCAACGACCTGCATCGGCGGGAGTTCATTCGCGCGCACCTGCGCGAAGTGCATCGGGCCATCACCGACGGGGTGCCGGTGGACGGCTATTTTCTCTGGTCGTTCATCGACAACTTCGAGTGGGAGGACGGCTACGAACGGCGATTCGGGATCGTGCATGTCGATTTCGACTCGCAGGTGCGCACGCCCAAGCTTTCCGCGCACTACTACGCCAAGGTGATGGCGGAAAATCGCGTGGTGTAGCCGCAGGGGGCCGCGGACGGTGACACCGTCCCAGTGGGGATGGGCGCGATCGATTCAGTCGAGCGGGCGATCCAGCGCCCCGCCTCGGTATCGAAACGACAGATTCGGCCGACGTCGGTGCGGGGGCGTCCAACCGACCGGGTTCGGTGGGATGACAGGCGAGGCCGGGAACAAATCCGTCTCGTTGGATGGTGACGTTGCGCCAGTGGTAAGGAGTTAGCGCAACATTTTCGGCGACAGCGATAGACAGCATGACCATGTAACGAGCCGAACCCACCTCCCACTACCCCCAAGACCCGTCCCGACCTCCTTGGTTTGCAGCGAATCATGTCTCCGAATCTGAGATGCAAGAATTGGATTTGCCAGAAATGATTTAACGTAACATCACTCGGGTTTCCCCGATCGCGGGCGGTCCAGCAAAACCTACCAAATTCATCATGAAGTTCACCGACGGGGCCTGGCTGATTCGGCCGGGCCTGAAACCCCATTATCCGGCTGAAGTGCATCACGTGGAGCGTGAGTCCAACGGTTTGGTCGTGCATGCACCGACCCGTCCGATCCGACACCGAGGGGACACCCTGCAGGGGCCCTTGCTGACGGTGCGACTGGATTCTCCGCTGGAGGGAGTGATTCGCGTGTGCATCGAGCACTACGCGGGCGTGCGCAGAGTCGGCCCTCGGCTCGAACTGGAGCCGGTCGATGCGCCGCCGGTGGAGATCGAAGTGGAGACGGAGTCGGCGTGGCTACGGTCGGGCGAGCTGTTGGCGCGGGTGGCGACGCAGGGCGAGTGGGGGATCAGCTTCGAGAAGCCGGATGGTTCCGCCTACACGCGCACCGGGTGGCGTGGCATGGGTTATGTGGTGGCGGATGACGGCGAGGCCTATGTGCACGAGCAACTCGAGCTCGGCGTCGGCGAGAATGTTTATGGACTCGGCGAGCGATTCACCGCGTTCGTCAAGAACGGTCAGGTGGTGGAGAATTGGAACAAGGACGGTGGCACCGGCAGCGAGCAGGCCTACAAGTGCGTGCCCTTCTACCTGACCAATCGCGGCTACGGCGTGTTGGTCGCGGACACTGGCCCGGTGTCGTTCGAAGTGGGTTCGGAAAAGGTTTCGCGGGTGCAGTTCAGCGTGCCGGGAGAACGGCTCGAGTACTTTGTCTTCGCGGGTCCGACGCCCAAGGACGTGCTGCGTCGTCTCACGGCGCTCACGGGGCGGCCGGCCCTGCCCCCGGCGTGGTCGTTCGGTCTCTGGCTCACCACCTCGTTCACGACCGACTACGACGAAAAGACGGTCAACGGTTTCATCGACGGCATGCGCGAGCGCGACCTGCCGCTGCATGTGTTCCACTTCGACTGCTTCTGGATGCGCGAGTTTGCCTGGTGTGATTTTGCCTGGGACGCGCGCACTTTTCCCGATCCGCGCGGCCAGCTGCAGCGGCTGCACGAGAAGGGCCTCAAGGTTTCGGTGTGGATCAATCCGTACATCGGCCAGATGTCGCGGCTCTTCCGGGAAGGGGCGGAGAACGGCTACTTTCTCAAGAAGCCCAATGGCGATGTCTGGCAGACGGACCTGTGGCAGCCGGGGATGGCGATCGTCGATTTTACCCATCCCGCGGCGACGGCCTGGTATCTCGGTCACCTGCGGGCGCTGCTCGAGATGGGGGTGGACTGTTTCAAGACGGATTTCGGCGAGCGCATCCCGACGGACGTCGTTTACCATGACGGTTCGGATCCGGTGCGCATGCACAACCACTATGCGGTGATCTACAACCGCGCGGTCTTCGAACTCCTGCGCGAGGTGCGCGGGGAGGGGGAGGCGGTGTTGTTTGCCCGTTCGTCGCACACGGGCGGACAGAAGTTTCCCGTGCACTGGGGTGGCGACTGCAACTCCACCTACGAATCGATGGCCGAGTCGCTGCGCGGGGGGCTCTCGCTGGGCGCCTGCGGGTTCGGCTACTGGAGTCACGACATCGGCGGCTTCGAAGGGAAGCCGGCGGCTGACATCTACAAACGGTGGATCGCTTTCGGTCTGTTGTCGTCGCACAGCCGCATGCATGGCAGCTCGTCCTATCGGGTGCCCTGGGCGTTCGACGAGGAAGCCTGTGAGGTGCTGCGGCATTTCACGGCCTGGAAATGCCGGCTGATGCCCTACCTGTGGGCGACGGCCCATGAAGCGCATACCGAAGGCATTCCGATGATGCGCGCCATGGTGATCGAGTTTCCCGACGATCCTGGCTGCGACACGCTCGATCGGCAGTTCATGCTCGGCGATCGGCTGCTGGTCGCGCCGGTGCTGGCCCGGGACGGTCGGGCGACCTTTTATCTGCCGGCGGGTCGCTGGGTGCATCTGTTCTCCGGCGAGGAGCGGACGGGGGGCTGGCACACCACGCAGCACGGGTTCCTGGATCTTCCCATCTACGTGCGCGCCGGCACCGTATTGCCCCTCGGAGCGAGTGAATCGGCGGTCGATTACGACTATGCCGAGGATCTCACGCTCGCACTCTATCAGATCGGCGACGGCGACACCGTCGCGGTCACCCTCCCCGGCAGCGCAGGCCGGGAGGCAACCGAGGTCCGGGCCACGCGCTCGGCCGGCACCTTGACCGTGCGGCTGCAGGGCCGGCTGCCGCAACGCTGGCACGTGCGCCTGTTGCCGGGGCACGAGGTGCACACGGCGCCCGCGGGCGCGAACGAATTTACCCTGACGGTCGGCTCGCCGGCCGGGTGATCTTCATGGCCCGCCCGTTGCTTCGCGCGCTTGCCGAAGGACGGACGGGTTTCCAACCTGTCGCGCCTATCCCATGCCTCGCCCCAAGAAACCCAAGACCGCCCGTGCGGCCACGTTGGCTGATGTCGGGCGTGCTGCCGGCGTCTCCGCCATGGCCGCCTCGGCTGTGCTCAACTCCGTCAAAACCTCCTCCCGCATTTCGGCCGAGACCCGGGAACGCATTTTGGCGGCGGCGGCGAAGCTGCAATACCGGCCCAATGCCGCTGCGCGCGCGTTGCTGCACCGGCGGATGAACACGATCGGGATCGCCGCCATCCTCGATGAAAACGATCTGAACCACTACTTCCTCGCGCTGTTCAACGGTGTGTTGGCGACGGCCAAGCACTACGAGCAGAACACCACGGTGTTTGCCCTGCATGATTGGAATGACGACACGCGACGGCTGGATTCGATCTGCGACGGGCGCATCGACGGATTGATCCTGTTTGCGCCGACCTTTGATGACGCGGTGTCGCGGAGCCTGCCCAAGCATACGCCGTTTGTGACGATCCATTCCAACACCCTGCTGCCGGATGCGATCAACATCGAGAGCGACGAGGAACGGGGGGCCTTCGCGATGGTGGAGCACCTCATTGCCCAGGGGCACCGGCGGATCATGCACATCGCGGGTCCGGAGGGATTCACCGGCGCGGACCGCCGGGTCAAAGGCTATCGCCGGGCCCTGAAAGCCCACCACATCCGGTTCGAATTCTCGCTGCTCATGCACACGATGTTCGACAGCCAGCATGGTTACGCGGCGATGAAAAACTGGTTGAAAGGCCACGCCGGGGAGCCGTTGCCACATGCCGTTTTTTGCGCCAACGACGGCATCGCCATCGGTTGCATCGAGGCGCTGGCAGAGCTGGGGCTGCGCGTGCCGGAGGACATCTCGGTCGCCGGTTTCGACGACACGCTCGCGTCGCGGGCCTCGGTGCCGCAGCTCACCACCGTGCGGCAGCCGCTGGTCGAGATGGGACGCAAGGCGGCGGAGATCCTGTTGCGGCAGATCGGGACGCTGAAGGACGGGAAGGTGCCCGATTCGCCGGTCGTGATGCCGGTCGAAGTCGTCACCCGCGCCTCGGTCGGTCCCTGCGTGGCCGTCGACCGCCTCGTGCCGGCGGCGAAACGGCGCTGAGGCGGACGCCGCGCCCGGCTTAAATCGTGCCGCGGCGCGCCTCGAGTTCGGCGCGGATCTCGGCCATGCGGGCCGGGGTGAGTTCGAAGCGCCACAGGGCGATCAACGAGATCACGAGACCGACGATCGGAATGGCGGCGAGATAGAAGCGGATGTTGAAGATCGTCTGGGCGGACTGGATCTGCAGCTCCGAGTCGAATCCGGTCGCCGAGAGGATCATGCCGGACAGGCCGATGCCGGCGGCCATGCCGACCTTGAGGATCCAGGATCGGCACGCGGAAAACGCGCCTTCCCGGCGTTTGCCGGTCTGCAGTTCGTCGGCGTCGAGTACGTCCGCCATCATCGAGCCTTCCAGCATGTGGAAGCCGGCGCCGGTGAAGGCGATGAGACCGGTGGCGAACATCTGCAGCCAGATGATTTCCGGGGTGTAGAGCCACCAGGTGGAGGCGAAGACGGCGATCGCGCTGAACTGCATGATCTTCATCGCCCCGCGCTTGCCGAGGTGTTTCGAGATCAGGCCGAAGGCCGGCACACCGGACAGGCCCATCACCATGCCCATCAACCCCATGTATCCATTCCATTGTGACCCGAGCGACTGATCGCCGCTGCACACGTAGTAGACCGTGCAATGAAAGCCGAGGGTCCCGACCATGCTGGTGCCGATGCCGTAGGCGAAGGACATCGTGAGCAGGGCGCGAAACGGCTTGCATTGAATGCTCTGCCACAGCGACTCGGTGACCTTGGTCTGCTGTTGATGGCCGGAAACCACGTGCTGGTAGTAGCGCTCGCGGGTCAGCTTGAAGATGATGATGCCGACCACGATCATGATGGCTCCCAGCATGGCGGTGAAAACCTGCGCACCGCGCAGGTAGTCCTTCTCGCCGGTCTCGGCGTTCTGCCAGATCGACCAGGTGACGAAGGCCGAGGCAAAGAACATGAACACCTCCGGTACTTTCTGCACCGCGCCGCGGATGGCAAAGATCTGCGTGCGTTCGTGGTAGTCGGGCGTCATCTCGTAGCCCAGGCTGTTGTAGGGCATCATGACGCAGCTCACGATGGTGATGTAGACGGCGGAGGAACCGACCATCCACCAGAAGTACTGCATCTCGGTCCAGTCACGCGGTACTGCAAAGAGCAGGGGCAGGCCGATGCCGGCCAGGATACTGCCCACCAAAATGAAGGGCCGCCGGCGGCCCCAGCGCGTGCGGATGTTGTCCGACCACCAGCCGAAGAACGGGTCGGACACCGCATCGAAGAGCCGGTTGAGCA
Organism: uncultured Opitutus sp.; assembly: GCA_965652375.1. GTDB lineage: Bacteria > Verrucomicrobiota > Verrucomicrobiia > Opitutales > Opitutaceae > Actomonas. Next base: position 239,259 of record CBFGUO010000001.1, on the reverse strand, counting down.
TGAGAGCGATGCCGATCAGGCTGGACGAGACGTGCAGGTAAAAACCGAACACCGTCCAGACCATGCCGACGTAAAGCCAGTTGCCCCACATATCGATGACCGAGCCGAGACCGTAGACGACCTTCTCTCCCAGCGGTACGCGCCCATGCGGGCGGTCGGTCGAAGCGGTTGCGGCGGGGGTGGCGGCAGGTGGGGTGTCCATAGGTGTAGCGTTAAATCAGGCGAGGTCGGGGAGTGGGGTCAATGGGCGAAAAGGGACGCGAGGTCCGGCGCCGAAAAAAAATCGGGTCGCGGGCGATCGGTCGATCCGGGCGGCATCGGCTGCGGGCTTGCGCGGCGGCGGTTCATGGTGTGATGTAGCGTTAAATCCTAACCCCTGAAGTCATGAGGAGTCCCCGCCCATTTTGTGTTTTGTTGAGCATGGTGACGTCATCGTTCGTTTGCGGCGCAGAGCCTGGCGCCGCCCGGGTGGTGGAGTCGACCGCGGCTCCGACTGAGCGAACGCATCGGCTCTTTCTCGGGGCGGAGTTCAAGGTGAAGGACGAGGCGGGCTGGCACCGCGTCGATGGGGTCGAGAAAGGGTGGTTTGTCGCCAGCGGGGAGGCCGTGCCGGTGCGCATCGCGATGGAGGGTGCCGGATTCGAGTTTGCCTTCGACCGCAAACTCAAGGTTTCGACGCAGGAAATCGAACTGCTCGAGTTGAATACCCGGCCGGCCTACACGCCCACGCGCGACCCGGGACGACGCTGGGTGGCCGATCAGAGCATGGCCCTGAGCAGCGCCGGGCAGGATGTCGATGCGGCAGCCAATCTGTTGAAGGCCAAGCTGGAGATCGAATCGCAGCGACAGGCCATGATTCGTAATCTGGGCGGGGCCGTGCCCCCCGCCGCGGTCCAGGATATGATGCGAACCCCGGCGCCCGACATCGCCGGCGCGATGGGCGACGTCGCGGCGGCCTCGTCGAGTGCGGGCATGGGCCGTTATGAAACCGGCTACGAAGGACGACCCGGGACGGACGAGGACGAAACAAGTGCCGGCCATGACGCCGTGCGGGTGACCGCAATGATGAAGTCGGCCACGACACTGGAGAACCCGCACGTGCTCGCGCTGGTCGAGTTCAACGTGCCCGACGATGTGGCGCGCCATTGGCGTGTATTTGCCGAACCGCTACGACCGATGGCGGCGGGCGAAACGCAGAAGTTGTCGTTCATGAAGGGCGGATTTCCCGTCGGCTTCACCTTGGGCTCGGTGCAGCTCCATTTTTTCGATCAGGGACGTGAAATCGCCACCAGTAACGCGGAGCGGCTGACTGCGCTCACCCGCGATGAAGCCCTGCAGTTTGCCGTGCTGGATCATGTTTCGCGCCATCGCGACGCGGAAGAGTCGGGGGGCGCGGAGCTTGCGGTGGAGTTGATGACACCCGGGGAACGTGAGGCCTGGGTCACGCGGGGACGTCGCTGTTACGCGACGATCCTGCCGAACGGACGCGTCGGCGGAGTGTTCGCGGACGGGGCGGGCAAGAAGCCCCTCGGTGATCCGGCGGTTGAAGCCATGGTGATGGCGATGGGTTTTCGGCCGGCCGTAACGGCCACCGGAGAAGCGATTGAGTCGATGATCGAACTCACCCCGGGAGATTCAGTCCTGAAGTGACGGATCTGCCGGCTCCGGTGTCGTCCGCGGGGCTCAAAGGTCGAGGCTCCAGAGCTGCAGGGGAGCGGAATCGTGATGCGCCGGCGCCTGGTCATTGCCGTCGCGCTGCTGCACGGGTTGAACCAGCATGTCGAGGTGCCCGCTTCGATGCAGCGCCGCGACATCGGCGGTGGGTTCCCAGGCATCGAGATCACCGGTGGGAAGGACGGTGAGGTCAAAACGGGGTTGCCGGGCCAGCAGGTCATCGCAGTGGGCGAGCAGGGGGGCGCCGCCAAAGGCGTCATGGCGAAAGGCGACCGTCACGGAGTTCCCGGTGGCTGCGATCACGCTGCGGGAGAAGGCAGGGCGCTTGGTTCCGCCGCCGGCGAGTTCGAAATCGAGGGTGTTCTGAAAGAGGCGGTGCCGTCGCCAGGATCCCTGCACGTGATGCAGCAGGTAGTATTGAGGTGCCGGCTCGCCCGCAGCCTGCCAGTAGTTTGCGATCAAGGGGCGGCCGGAGTCATCGGCCGAGACGGCGGGCGGATTCATGAGCGTGCTGCGCATCGGAATGCGCGCGACGTAGGCCTCACTCGCGGCCGAAAACGGCACCGCCAGCGGTCGGTTTTCCGCATCGGACCAGGTGCGGCCGCCGTCGTGAGAGCGGGCATAGGCGAGGTCGTGATTGGTGGCGACATCGGGAGTCTCGCGCCAGGTCCAGGCGAGATGGAGCGTGCCGAACCGGTCGGTAAAAAAGCTGGGGTAGGCGCTGCGGACACCTTCGCCGTCGAGGAGATTGTCGTGCAGACGGCTCCAGGTCGCGGTCTGCCGGTCGTAGTGGTTGAGCACGAAGTTGCCGCGACCGGAGCCACCGTCGCGGTGCACGAGGACGAGGTCACCGTCGGGCAGGGGGAGAAACTGGGGGTAGGTCACCGAGGATTCGTGGCGTCCGATGAGGGATTCGGGGGTGGCAAAGGTCAGGCGAGGTGCAGTGGCGCCACCGGGCGCCGTGCGTGCGTATTGCAGCGGAATGTTGTGGTGACCCCAGGCCAGATGGAGGCCGCCCGCGCCGTCGATACCGAGCGCGATCGCGTTGTGGGCGTCGGCGACGTTGGCTCGAAAGGAGGTGGCCTGCTGGCTCCAGTGCGGCGAATCGAGGGAACGGCGGGCGATCACCAGAGTGCCATCGGGACGGTAATAGCCGGCGAACTGATGGGTCGCGTTGCTGGTGAGGGACTGGTTGTAGCCGGGCGGGGTATTGATGCTGCTGCCGCTGAACGCGTCGTCGCCGATGACGGACGGGTTGTGAGTGTCGCTCTCGAGGGCAGGGGGCGGCACCAGATCGATGAAGGTCGGGGCATTGCGGTCGCAGGTGAGGGCACCGGTTTCGTCCAGGCGCAATTCGGTGACTTGGATCGAGCTGCGACGGCGGTCGAGTTCGTCGGGATCGTCGGGGCGAATGGTGCCGGCTCGGCCGGGATGGGTGAAATAGAAGAGATACGCCCGGTCGCCGCAGACGACCACGCCGGGATGACCGCCGTTGACCCCGTCGTCGCGACCGAGACCGGGAACGCCGAGCAGGTTGTCGGGCTGCGGCGTCCAGTCGATCAGGTTGTCGGAGCGATAGACGCCGAGGCCGCGCCAGAGGTCGACCAGCATCCACCAGCTGCCGCGCCAGTGGAAGACGCAGGGTCCTTCGCCAGGGCGTTCACCGACGCCCGTCGCCTTGCCGCGGTCGGTCCAGTGATAGAGGTCGGGGCTGTCGGCGAAGTAGATCGATTTACCATCGCGCTCGTTGTTGTACCACAGGCGCCAGGTGCCGTCGGGCAGGCGGGCCACACCGGCGTCGATCACCCGGTCGGAGAAGAGCGCGAGGGTCGAGCGGTAGGTCCAGTGGCGCAGGTCGGCACTGGTGAGGTGCACGATGTGACGCGGGTGCTGCCAGTCTTCGAATACCCCGGGCACGACGGTGAGGTACATGTGGTGGGTCCCGTCGGGTCCGGTGAGAACCTCCGGCGCCCACTGGGTCGGCTGGGTGCTGCCGACGGCGGGCGGGAGATCGATTGCGGCGTCGCCGACCCGGGTCCAGGTGATGCCGCGGTCGCGGGATTCGGCGATGCTCACCCGGGTGTCATGCACCCAGGCGACGCCGGAGAGGCCGGGAACGTTGGCGCGGCGATTGGTGTAGAACATCCACCAGGTTTGGGTGCCGGGATTCCAGATCACGACGGGATCGGCGGCCCCGTCGTAGACCGGATCGCGGTACAGCGGTTGGGGCGCGGCGGGCGAGGCGGCGAAGGCGCCGATGGCCGAGAGGGTAAACAGGAGAACGAGCAGGAGCGGGGGCAAGGAGAACGATCGGAGGGGCAGCGGGGGATGAAAGCGGCAGCGTAGCATGAGCATTCAATGGGCGGGAGATCGGCGGCGGTGCCGAGGCACCGCGCATGCGGACAGATCGTAAGGGCGGACGGAGGCGAAACGCGAGCGAATGGAGGCGACGCTCGGCAGAGCGCATCACGTTTTCATGAACGAACCGGGAAAGACGCGTAGAGACGCGAAGCCGTCAGGCTGGGGGGCAAGCGTTGTCAGATTCCCGCCTGAGGCGGGTCACACGCCCGGGGCGTGCAGGCTTCGCGTCTCTTCGCCTCTTTCGCGGAATTCCGGGACTTGGTTTTCGACGAAAAGAGAGCGATGCGGAGGGAGGCGTAAAACAGGTGCGGCTATCGCTCGCGAAGGCTTAGGTGAGTTTTCGGGCAAAGAAAAACCCCGTGGGGACAACCACGGGGTTTGGCATGCGGGTCGAAGTGCCGACGGCAGTCTCAGCGGCTGGCCGGAGGCGCGAGGTCGGGCATGGCGGTGAGCGCGCTGTTCTCGGCTTCCTTGGCGACCATGGCGGTCATGCGCTGGATATCGAGTTCGGCGGTGCGCTTGGCGATGCGGGCGAGTTCGACTTCCTTGGTGAGTTCGAAAGCCTCGGCGGCCTTGGCGTCGCGCTGGTTGCGGATTTCGCGGAGCTGCAGTTCGAGGTCGGCGGCTTCGGCGGCGAGCTTGTCGGCCTCGGCATTGGCTTCGGCGGTCGCCTTGGCGATTGCGGCACCGGCCGCTTCCCACTTGGCGCGGCGCTCGGCGAGCTTGGCGGCCTCGTCGGCCTCACGCTCGGCGGTGCGGCGGTCGGCATCTTCCTTGGCCTTGCGCTCGGCTTCGGCCTTCTGGGTGGCGGCCGCTTCTTCGGCCGCTTGCAGGGCGGCGGCCTCCTCGGCTTCCTGAATCTCGTACTTGGTGGAGAAGTCTTTGTAGATGAAGCCAAAGACCACCATCAGGATGAGGGGAACGATGATGTAGAACTTGTTCATTGCGAAGGAATCCTGGGTGGGTTGACGTTATTTACGGGCGGCGGCGGCAGCAGCGGCAGCGGCGGCGGCGCGGGCGGTGTTGGCTTCGTTGATCTTTTGGATCACGGCCTGGAGGCTCGTGCGGTTCTGTTGAGCGGCAGTGACGTAGGTCTTGAGGTGGGCGACCTCGCCGGTGAGGCGTTCCTTGTCCTTCTCGATTTCCTCGATTTCCTTCTTAACGGCCTCGATGTCGGTTTTGAGGTTTTTCACCTGCGTGGTGAACTTGTTGCGCTGGCTTTGGGCGACGTTGCTAGCTTCCTCGGCGGCCAAGCGAGCTTCCTTTTCGGCGAGCTCCTTGGCGTCCTTGGCTTCGCGTTCGGCCTTGCGCTGGGCATTCTGCTCGAGGGCGGCCTTGATGGCGGCTTCACGATCGGCGGCCTCCTGGAGCATCTCCTGGCGGCGCTTTTCTTTAGCGGCCTCGATATCGGCCAGTTCCTTGGCTTCATACTCTTTGGCGAAGCCCATGTAGTAGAAGGTGAAGGCGGCCAACGCGATCAGCGGGGCGAAGATGTAGACTTTGTTCATGAAAGGCGGTGTTGAAGGGGATTAGATCGTGGCTTCGAGGGCGGCCTGCCGGTCCTTGATGGCGGATTCGATGGCCTCGTAGAGCCGGTCGGCATTGGCGGCGCCCGCCTCCTTGGCGGCTTTGGCGTAGGGGAGGGCTTCGTCGTATTTCTTGAGCTCGTAACCCATGTAGGCGACGAACATCTGGGCGGCGCCTTCATTCTCCAGGCCGCCCTTGGCGAGGGCTTTCTTACCGTGGTCGTAGGCTTCGACCATCTTGTCCAAGCCGTAGTAAATGTTGGCGATCTTGAAATCGAGGGAGCCGACATCGGGGAACTTGGCGGCGGTCTGCTTGAGCACGTCGATGGCCTTGAGCTCCTTGTTGACCTGTTGGTAGGACGAGGCGAGGTATTCCCAGTTCTGCTGGGTGTCCTCGATGTTGCCGCTGGCCAACCCTTCCTCAAGCTTCACGATCGCTTGGTTGAAGCGACGGATGTTCATGAGGATGCCGACCTCATTGAAGTAATCGCGGGGCGTGGCGAGGATGCCGAGTTTCTGCGCGCGCTCGATGGTGAGGATCGTGCGCACGTTGTACTCCAGGGCCTCGCGGGAGTCCGGTTCGGCGGTGTTGGCGAGGTTGAGGTAGGTGGCCTGCAGCTGCTGCCAATACTGCTTGCTGGTGGGATTGATGGTGACCAGCAGCTCGAGCAGTTCTGCGGCTTCCTTGTTCTTCCCGTCCTGCTGCAGGGCGGCGAGGATGAGCACGTAGAAGGTCTCGCGGGGCTTGAGCGAGAGGAGCAGACCTTTTTCGGCCAGTTCCTGGGCCTCGGCGAGGAGCTTCTTGTCGGGATTCTCGGCGTCGAGCGTGGCCTGGGTGTAGATCATGGTCGCCGCGTAGGACATGGATTCCACATTGGGATTCTTGTTCTCGCGGAGGTAGACGGTAATCGTGTCGTAGGCCTTCTTCAGGAAGTTCTCGCGCACCTGGGGATCCTTGGTGCTGGTGGCTTCCTGGAAGTAGAGTTGGGAGAGAATCTGGGTGAACTCCAGAAACTGGCGATCCTCGATGAAGTTGTGCGCCTTGCCGAGCCGCAGGGCGGTCTCGAGGGGGGCGATGGCTTCCGCATACTTGGCCTGAGTGAGGAGGATTTGCACCTTCACCTGGCTGAGCACCGTGAGGTCGTAGGAATCGGGACGGGCGTTGGCGATGAGGCCGTTGATGAGGGCGAGGGCAGTGTCCCACTGCTTGGTGTCGGTCAGCTCACGCAGTTTGCCCAGTTCGGTGGACACGCGTTCGGACAGTTCCTTTTTGGGAGCGTCCTGAGCCGAGACGACGATCGGGGTGACTGCGGCGAGGGCGATCAGCAGCCCGCCGAGGCGCAGCAAACGGCGCGAAAAGGTAGGAGCAGACATGGATTATTCGTCGGTAATGTTGAAAACGATCGGAACCTGCATGCGGGTGTTGACCGCACGTCCGCCCTTTTTACCGGGGCGGAAGCGCCACTTGGAGACGGCCTGGATGGCGGCTTGCTCGAATTCGCGGTGGCTGGAGCGGACGGCGTAGGCCTCACGCACATTGCCCTTGGAATCGACGATGAAGCCCACGATCACCTGGCCGGTGATGCCGGCGCGGCGCATTTCGAAGGGATACACCGGCTTGGACTGGAAGCGCGGAGTGGGCTGCTCGTCGAGGTTCTTGAGGTCGAAGAGATCCTTCATGCCCTGACCGATGGCGCGGGAGGCGCTGGTCTTGGGGATGGAGATGATGCCGGTGGGGCGCTCGAGGCCGGGAGGGGGCGGGGGCTGGAGCTTCTGAACGAAGGGGGTCTCGACGTTGACCGACGGAACGTCGGCCTGCATCGGCGGGGCAAACTCGATTTCCTCCGCCGGGGCGTCTTCGGAGGCGTCCATGATCTCCTCGGGCTCCGGCTCGAGGGGAGGCATTTCCATCAATTCGACGGTGAACTCCTCCTCCTGCACGGTGGCGACGACCTTCTCCTCCTTGGGGAAGATCTTTTCGTAGAAGAAGAAGCCGCCGTGGAGGGAGACGGAAACGAATAGGCCAATAATCAGGTCTCGGGTCATGTGGTCCGGTTCTTTTGAGGATTAGCGGCCGGTGGGGCGATACACGGTCTCGAAGGAGACCTGGACTTTGTTTTCGTTTTCGGGGTCCACCGAGCGCACCATGTCCAGCACCTTGATGACGTCGCCGTATTTCGCGAGGTCGTCGGTGGTCAGGAGCACCCGGGGGTTTGCCTCCTCGGCTGCATAGTTGCCCAAGCGATACTCGACCTCGTTCAGGTTGATGAGTTCCTGATTCCAGTAGTAGTTGCCGTTGTCCGAGACCTGCAGGGTGATCGGCTTGTCGTCCTCGTCTTGGGGACGGGGATTCGGAATGGCTTGGGGGAGGTTGATATCAATCGCTTGAATGCGATCGAGGGAGAGGGTGAAGAGGACGAAGGTCGCGAGGAGGAAGAAGATAACGTCAATGAGCGGAATGATCTCAATGCGTGCCTTCTTGGCGTGCTCCTCAGTGAGCCTCTGGGTCTTATTGCCACCGGCCATGTGTGATGAAACGGATGAAATTGTGGTTTATTAGGTCGAAAATCAGGCGTCCGGTGTGACCCGGGTTTCGATTTTGACCTTGGTAATGCCGGCCTTGCGCACTTCGTCGAAGACGTAACGGGCCTGGCTGAAGAAGGCAGCCCGGTCACCGTTGATCAGGATGCGGGCGTCGGCGCCCTCAGCACGATAGAGGATGTTCAGTCGCTCGATGAATTCATCGAGGGAGATCTGATCCTTGTTCCACGCGAGGGTGCCTTCGGCGGTGACCGAGATGGTCACGGCGCCGGAGGGGTCGCGGGGGGCACTGGTGCTGGTTTGGGGCAACGAGACCGCTACGCCTTCGGATTTGTTGAGGGAGAGTGTGAACAGCACGAAGGTCGCCAGCAGGAAGAAGATCACGTCAATGAGAGGGATGATCTCAATGCGCGCCTTCTTGGTGCCATCGGCGTTCGTGCCGCCGCCTGAGCTAGCCATGGTGAGGGCCTGGGCTTAGGGTTTCGCGATGCGTGAGTGGAAGGGGAGAGCCTTCGACTCAGACCGCAGTGCTGCTCTTGTCCTTGCTGAGGATGAGTTCGAGCGCGTTGGAGGCGTCGGACACGTCGTGCTTCGCCTGGGCGATCTTGGCGTTCATGTAATTGAACGGGAAGAGACCGAAGATGGCGATGGCGAGACCGCAGGCGGTGGCGATAAGGGCTTCACCCACACCACCGGTGATCTTGCCGGCGTTGGCGGCGACGTCCGCACCCTCGCCGAGAGCGCCGAAGGTCGCCATCATGCCCGTCACGGTGCCGAGGAGGCCGACGTAGGGAGCAGCGGTGATGATGGTGTCGAGGGTGGGCATGCCCTGGTTGTAGCGCTGCATCTCCTGATTGGTGGCGCGGGCGAAGGCATTGGCCATGGAGGTGTCGCGGTGCGTGAGGGAATAGACCAGGATGCGGGCGATGAAGTCCTTGGACTTGCGGCCAACGGCGATGGCGCCGTCGAAGTCGCCGGCTTCGACACGCTCGAGGACTTTCTCGACGGACTCCCGATCACGGGAGACGGCTTCACGCACGGTGAAGATCACGCGCTCGATCACGACCGTCACAATCACGAAGGAAAGGAGGATGATCGGCCACATGATCCAGCCGCCATGCTTGAAAAACTCCATCGGAGAAAGGCCCATGAGGAAAGCGATCGGAAGGGAGAACGAGGTCATGTTATCTGATTGGTAGTTGGGAGGAGAGGTGTGAGTAGGGTTGAAAAAAGGGGGGATTAGCGTTCCCGCGACGCTGGAGCAAGGCTTACGCGGGATTCTCCGCGAGACAACGCGGCACATGCGAATGGCATAAAATCGCCAATTTGTGCGCAGAGTCGTGGGGGTAACTCCCCGGTAATGCGGCTAGGGGAGATGGGGGAGGAGTTGTCGGGTTTGCTGAGAAACACAAGAAAGGAAGGGGAGACGTTTTTCCCTCTCCAACCGCTGTCAACGACCATCGTCGCGGGAAGTCGAGGATCGTTAAGTTACGATCAGGTGGCGTGGCTGCCCGACTAGGATTTGAACCTAGACAAGCAGAGTCAGAATCTGCTGTGCTACCATTACACCATCGGGCAGTAAAAGGTGTTGAAATACCGTGGGTTACGAGTGGAGCCGGCGACGGGAATCGAACCTGCAACCGCCTGTTTACAAAACAGGTGCTCTGCCAATTGAGCTACGCCGGCAAAAGGCGAGCCAGTGGAACCCGATCGGCCAAGGCCAGGGACCGGAACTGATCGTGAGGACAGTGATTGGGAAAGAACTTCCTGCCTTCGGGAGGGTAACCGCCAGGGGCGATCCTTGAGCAAGGTATCGAAAGATTGGTGGCCCCCCAGGGACTCGAACCCTGAACCAATTGATTAAGAGTCAACTGCTCTACCATTGAGCTAGGGAGCCGCGCAATGGAGCGGGGAATAGCTCATCGGCGGGCAGACCTTGTCAAACACCTTTTGTGCACTTTTGTGAACAACTCCGGCCGCTGCGAACACCTGCAAAATTTTGGCGCGATTCGCGCTTTCGTCGGACGCCCGCTTGGCTCAAAGAAGCCCCTCATGCGCACGCCCCCGCTGCTCCCCGTCCCGCGTCACCGGCGGGTTTTCGCAGCAGCGCCGTTCACCCGCGCCGGGACGGGCTGCCGATCCCGCGTCGCGTGCGCCGTCGCAGTCCTGAGCCTGGCGGGGGGCGCGGCCGGACTGCGCGCCGATCAGCCGGAACCGCCCGACCTGGCTGCGGATGTCCCCGCCTTGCTCGAGACGGCGCGCGATCTCGAGTCCCGCGATTCCAAGCGGGCCCTCGATCTCGCCCGCAGCGCCTTCGAGTCCGCCCGCGACCCGCTGGGGAAGCTCGAGGCCCAGCTGGTGGTGGCGTCGGTGCTGCGGCGTCTCGGCGACTACGGCGAGGCCATTGCCGCGGTGCGGAGCGGCTTGGCCGAAGTCGAGGCGACAGGCGATGATCGCCTGCTGGCCGAGTACCTTTATCTGCTCGGCCGGCTGCAATGGAGCCTCGCCGACCACGCGGCCTCGATCGAAACTCACTTGCGTCAACTGGAAGTCGCCCGGCGCGCCGGCGACCCCTTGCTGTTGTCCAAAGCACAAACCGGTCTCGGGCTCACCCTGGAAAGCTTCGGCGAACCTGTCCGGGCCGGCGCGCACCTGGACGAGGCCTTGCAGTGGGCGGAGCAGGCGGGCGACCTCCAGCAGTTGGCCATCGTCCACAACAGCCAGGGCAATCATTACCTCGGTCGCGGCGAACTCGATCGCGCCACCACCCACCATCAGCGGGCCCTCGCGCTGAGGCGGGAGTTGGGCAGCGTGCGCGGGATCGCGGATTCGCTGAACAACCTCGCTTTGATTGCTCACGCCCAGGGGGAATCCGCCTCGGCCCTCGCCCGGCTCGACGAAGCGCGGGTGATCTACGAACGCCTCGACCTGAAGCGTTACGTGGCCAATGTTCATCGCCGCATCGGGGGCATCCTGCGCGAAACGGGACATTTCGCCGAAGCGCGGCAGCACCTCGAAACCGGCCTCCAAGCCGGCCTCACCCTCGGCAGCGCTGAAGTGCTCGCCCACCTCTATGATGAACTCGCGCGTACGCACGAGGCGCTCGAGGACTGGCCGGCCGCGCTTCGTTACGAGCGTCTGCGGGCCGAGGCGACCGAGCGCGCCCACTCCTCCGAGGCCCGCCAGCGCGTGGCCGAACTCAACGCCCGCTACGAAAAGGAACGTCGGGAGCACGAGATCGACCTCCTCCGCCGCGACCAGGCGCTGCAGGCGGCGGAGCTTCGCCGCCGTCGCCTCCTTACCGGCGTGATGACTGCCGGGCTGGTGGTGCTGGTCTCCGGCCTGGCCGCCGCCGTGTGGATGCAACGCCTGCGCCTGCGCCAGGAGCGCCGGGTGCGGGCCGCCACCGAGGACGCGCGCGACCGGGCTGAGGAGGCGGAGGCACTCAAGTCGCGCCTGCTCCGCATTGCCTCCCACGATCTCAAGGTGCCGCTGGCGGCGCTGCGTGCCACCGCTTCACGCATCGAGCAGGACGCCTCACCCGACTCCCTCGCCCGGCGCCTGGCCTCGAGCATCCGCGTCGACGCCACCCGCATGGATCTGCTCGTGCACGATCTGCTCGATTCCGCGGCGCTTGAGGACCAGGTCTTTGCGCTGCATCCGACCCGGGTCGATCTCGGGCAGCTCTGCGCCGAGGTGGTCGAGCACCTCCAGTCGGTCGCCCTGCGCAAGCAGCAACACCTGCGTCTCAGCCTGGCCGGGGCGTTGCCGGCGGTCCGGGCCGATCGCGAACGATTGTGGCAGATTCTCAATAATCTGCTGAGCAATGCCCTGAAGTTCGCGCCGGAGCAGGGGAGCATCGAGCTGCGCACCGCGGTGCTGGCCCAGTGGGTGACGCTCGAGGTCGAGGACGACGGCCCGGGGCTTTCGCCCGCCGACATGGCCCGGGTGTTCGGTCCGTATGCCCGGCTCTCGGCCGCGCCGACCGGCGGTGAACATTCCTCCGGCCTCGGCCTGCACATCACCCGCGAACTCGTCTCGCTGCACCGCGGTCGCCTGGAGGTCGAATCCCAGCCCGGGCGCGGCGCGATCTTCCGGGTGCTCCTCCCGCGCGACCCCTCAACCGAGGCCGCGGTGCAGGCACCAGCGCACGAGAGTGGGGATGTCGTGCAGGCCTAGCCGGGCGAGGATCCGGGCGCGGTGCTTCTCCACGGTGCGGGTGCTCAATCCCAGCCGGCTGCCGATTTCCTTGGACGCCAGCCCGCGTGCCACCAGGCGTACGACCTCCTGTTCGCGGTCGCTCAAAATCGAGGCGGGGGCCGCCGGCACCGAGGGCTCGTCCCCCAGCCGGGGCTCCGGCGGGCGCACGGAGGCGGAGAAAAACATGCCGCCCTCCAACAGGCGCTGGACGGCACGTTCGAGCTGCTCGATCGGCGAGTGCTTGTCGACAAACCCGGCGACGCCGAGCTGCACCAGATCCGCCGGCAGTCCGGCGTCGGGATGCGCGGTCACGGCCAGGACGCGTGTATCCACTTCCCGGCGACGCAGCTCGCGCACGATGTCCCGGCCATCCATGTCGTGCAGGTAAAGATCGACGATGAGCAGGTCGGGCGGAGCGGCCGTGCAGGCTTCGACGCCTTCGCGCCCCAGGGCGTAACCCTCGAAGACGAGCCCGGTGAAGCGGGCGGCGAGCGTCTCGCGCACCAGTTCCCGGAAGGTCGCGGAGTCATCGACCATCACGAAGCGGCGGGCGGGCAGGGGGCAGCGGGACGGCTGGCTCATGTCGCGCCCCAGTTCAGGCTGGCGGAGCGGCGAGGCAAGCCCGGTCACACCGGTCGCGTTACGTAGCTTCACCCCATGGCCGCGGCGACAAATTTGCTTTACCATCGGCGCAACGATCGGCGCTTGCCGGCGCTGCGGTTGCCCTTACCCAACACCTGACCTGACCATGAACTCCATCGTGAACTTGCGGCACGTGCGCCTCGCCGTGCTGGGCGTGATCATCGCCCCCTGGGCCCCGGCCCAATCGTCCGATTCCGCCGAAGATGTCGTGAAGCTGGAAGCCTTCACCGTCACCGGCTCCAACCTCTCCCGCGCCCTCGAGGAGGCGAGCGTGCCCATGAGCACATTCTCGCCGGTCGACATCGAGGCCCTCGGCGCCACCACCATCGCCGATATCGTCTCGGCCATGCCGTTCTCCCAGAACATCGGCTTCAACGAGACCAACACCGGCCCCAACGACGCCCGCGGCGACGTGGCCACCATCAATCTGCGCAACCTCGGCACCGGCCGCACGCTCGTGCTGCTCAACGGCCGCCGCATGTCCGCCCACGGTGTCACGCCCGGCACCCCGCCCATCCAGTTTGTGAACCTCAACTCGATTCCGGTCGCCGCGGTACATCAGATCGATGTCCTGCGCGACGGTGCCTCGGCCATCTACGGCTCCGATGCCATCGGCGGCGTCATGAACACCCGCCTGCGCCGCGACTTCACCGGGATCGAACTCAACGTCAAGGGCATGTGGGGCGACCCCGCGCCCAATGACTACAACCTCGACCTCGCCGCCGGCTTCGCCTCCGAGGACGGCCGCACCCATCTGGGCATCTACGCCTCCTACTTCGAGCGCGAGCACCTGGCCGCCGTCGACCGCCCCTACGCCGCCGACGCCGACAAGCGCCCGATCGTGCCCGAGCCCTTCGCCTCCAACAGCCGCTTCAACCGCGGTTCCTCCTCGGCGCCCCACGGCCGTTTCACCGCGGTCACCGATTCCGGTGCATCCGTCGGTGTGCCCGGCTTCACCCCGACCTCCGGTTCCGCCCGCGGTCGGTTCTACGTCGACCCCGAAACCGGCGTGCTCCGCTCCGGCACCGGTCCGAGCGCCTTCTACGATTTCCAGGACGACGGCTGGCTGTTGCCCGATACCCAGCGCACCTCCCTCTTCACCACCATCGACCACCAGGTGAGTGAGACCACGGACCTCTTCGCCGAGTTGTCCTACTACAAGGCCGACTCTCACGGTCAGACTGCCTCGACGCCGATCTCCTCCGGCACCGACGGTGTCATCGTGCCGAAGACCAACTACTACAATCCGGTCGGCACCCGCTTCTACGGCCCCGGCACCGACAATCCCACGGGCACCCCGCGCGACGTGCTCATTCGCAACTACCGCCCCACCGAAATCGGGCCGCGCAGCTACGACACCTTCCTCGAAAGCTACCGTGCCGTCGCCGGCCTGCGCGGCCGCATCGCCAGCGGCTGGGATTGGGAAACCGCCGTTCTCCACATGATCGGCAAGACCTATCAGGTGAATTACAACTACATGTCGCAGAGCCTGCTCGAGGCCCAGCTCGCCCTCGACACGCCCGACGCCTTCAATCCCTTCGGCGGTCCCAACGCCAATTCCGCGGCGCAATTCGACCCCTTCGTCATCGACATCTGGGACCGCGGCGAAGGCACCATCACGAGCTGGGACGGCAAAATCTCCGGCGACATGGTCGATCTTCCCGGCGGCGCCATGGCCACCGTCATGGGCGTCGAGGTCCGCAACGAAAGCATGGAGCAGGTCAACGATCCCTACGGTCTGGCCGACGACGTGATTGCGCAGTCCGAGCAGATCGACATCGACGCCAGCCGACGCATGTATGCCTTCTACACCGAGTCGCTGCTGCCGCTCGTGGGTGAACCCAATCGCACCTCCGGCATCCACAGCCTCGATCTCCGGCTCGCGGCCCGTTACGAAAACTACGAGGACTTCGACGCCCTCAAGCCCGCCGCCGCGCTGTCGTGGCGCGTTTACGACGGCCTGATGATTCGCGCTTCCTACAACGAGGGCTTCCGCGCCCCCAGTGTGGCCGAACTCTACCAACCGCAGCGCGCCCGCCGCAACGACGGTCTCATCGACGGCGCCCGCACCGGCGAGGAAGACGCCGAGGGCACGGTCACCAAACGGGTCGTCACCGGCGGCAACCCCGACCTCCGGCCCGAGGAATCCCAATCCTACAACATCGGTTTCGTCTTCGACGTGCCCCGGGTCGAGGGCCTGTCGCTTTCGATGGACTTCTTCCAGATCGAGTCGACCGATCGTATCGACAATCCGGATGCGCAGGACGAACTCGATCTCGACGCCGCCCTCTGGCTCGCCGGCCAGGGCAGCAACCCGCGCGTCGTCCGCGAGGCGCAGACGTCCGCCGATGTCGCGGCCGGCATCCCGGGCCGCCTCATCGAGATCCAGGGCACCTATTACAACCTGCAGTCCCGCACCATCGAGGGCGTGGACGCCGCGCTGGTCTGGATCATGCCCGAGACATCGCTCGGTCGCTTCACGCTCAAGGCCGAGGGTACCTACTTCTCCGACCTCGAAGACATCGACCGCGACGGCAACGTATCCAATCCGCTGCGACAAGGCGGCAACCCCCGCACCAAGGGGCTCGTGTCGGTGGCCTGGCGCAAAGGTCCGTGGTCGGCCTACCTCAGCGGCAAGTATCTCAGCGACTACGAGAACAGCGCCACCTACGACACGACCGATGCCAACGGCAACGTGCAGCAGATCATCCTCGAGTCCCAGTGGATCACCAACACCTCCCTCGGCTACAGGTTCCGCGAGGACTCCATGCTGGCCGGCACGGCCGTGCGCGTGGGCGTAAACAACATCTTCGACGAGGAGCCGCCGCTCTACATGAGCGCTACCGACGGCTACGACTCGAGTTACCACGATGCCAAGGGCCGCCAGTGGTTCGTGCAGCTTTCCCACAAGTTCTGAGCGACGTTTGCATCAACGCTTGGTCAATCAGACGGCGTGCCGGGACGGGTTACCCCGGCGCGCCGCCTCTATCTTCGCCATGAATCGTTTTCCCCGCCTCTGGCTGCTCTCCGCCCTGGTGGCGTCGCTCGCCCCGGCCTCTCCGACCGTCGTGGACCTTTCCCCGGTCACCGGCGCCCACGGCATGGTCGTCGCCGGCCATCCGGAAGCGGCGGCGATCGGGTTGGAGGTGTTGCGCGCCGGCGGCAACGCCGCCGATGCCGCCATCGCGGTTTCCCTCGCCCTCGGCGTGGCCGAACCCTACGGCTCCGGCCTCGGCGGCAAACTCATGCTGCTGTATCACGAAGCCGCGAGCGGTCGCACCTGGGTGGTCGACGCCATGGATGCGGCGCCCGTCGACCTCGACGAGGCGGCGGCGCGGGCGTGGACCGCGGCGCAGCGCAACACCGGTTTCACCTCGGTGGCGGTGCCCGGGCTGCCCGACGGGCTGGGGGAGGTGCATCGCCGCTGGGCCACCCGGCCCTGGGCGGAGTTGGTCGCTCCGGCGCAATCCTTGGCGGCACGCGGATTCGAGGTGTTGCCGAAAACCCGTGACTTGTTTGAGGAACGCCGCGATCGCCTGGAATCCGATCCGGCTCTCGCCGCGCTCTACCTGCCGGAGGGGAACGTGCCGGCGAGCGGCGCCCGGCTCGCCAACCCGGACTTGGCGCGCACCCTCGACGCGCTCGCGGCCGACGGGCCCCGTTCATTCTACGAGGGCGAGCTTGGACAACGGGTCGCCGCCGGCGTGAGCGGGCAGGGCGGCTTTTCGGCGACCGCCCTGGCGGCCTACCATTGCCGCGTGGTTGCCCCGGTGGAAATGGAGCTGGCCGGACATCGCCTCCTCAGCAGTCCGCCGCCGTCGACCGGTTCCGCCATGTACTTCCCCGTGGCCCGGGTGGTGGCGCCGCTGCTCGACCGCGCGCAGCCGCTGCGGTCGGCCGTGAATCTCGATCTGTTGGCCCGCGCCTGGGGCCGCATCCAGCCGCGCATTTATGCCGAGATCGCCGATCGGCCCGACGCCCGGGAACGCTTCGCCAGCCTGCTGGCCGAGGACTACGTGGCCGAGCAGCGCGCCTGGCTTCAGTCCGAGCCCGCTCACGTCCCGGCGCCGGCGCTGGAGGACGCCGACGCCTCCACCACGCACTTCGTGGTGGTCGATCGCCATGGCAACATCGTCACCGCCACCCAATCGCTCAGCCTGCACTTTGGCTCCGGTCGCGTCGCTCCAGGAACCGGCATCGTGCTCAACAACAGCATGAGCAACTTCGCCTACCGTGACGAGGCCAGCCCCAATCTTGCCGCCGGGGGCCAGCGTCCGCGCAGCACCATCTGTCCCACCCTGATCCTTTCGCCCGATGGCACGATCACCGCCCTCGGCCTGCCCGGTGGCGCGCGCATTCCCACCGCCATGCTGCAGGTCGTGCTGGATCGGGTCCTGTGGAACCGCCCCCTCGACGACGCGATCGGCGACGTGCGCATCCACATCAACCCGGCCTGGCGCAATGGCGACGTTGACGAAATCGCGATCGAAACAGGCCTCGACGCCGCCACTCGTACGGCCCTCGGCGAGGCCGGTTGGACGGTGATCGAGCAGGAGCCCGCCGGCACCGGCCTGTATTTCGGCGGCATCAATGCGGTGGAAATCGCCCCCGACGGGACGCTGACAGGCTTCGCCGATCCTCGCCGAACCAACGCAGCCGCAGGCTTTTGAATCGCCTTTTCGATAGGAAAATCGGCTCAAAAGGAGACAGCACGAAGACTCGTTTACCCTTGTGGCTACGAGCGTGAGCGAGTGGAGACCCGGGAGGGAGGGCCTGGCGTTCGAACTCGTGGAGGGGCACGTGAAACGACCGCGTCCGGAGGCCACGGTCCACCCCGGCGCACGCTTCAAAATTCCCCTTGCCAAGGGCCGAGCCGCTCTCTGTGTTCGGCAACTCTTCCCATGCAAAAGACGAAGAAATCCATCGCCAAGCGCTTCAAGCTCACCGGTTCCGGCAAGCTGATGCGCCGCACGCCCGGCTTCCGTCACCTGCTTGCCACCAAGAGCTCGAAGCAAAAGCGTCGGGCCTCCCAGGACAAGCACGTCGACGCCGGCCGCGCTGCCAACCTCAAGCGGGGCCTCCCGCACGGTCTCTGACCCGGAGTAAGCAGCGAACAACCGCAACTTGCCAGGCGGGTAGCACCCAACGAGACGACCCGCCGGCACTTAATACGAAAGAACAAACATGCCTCGTGCCACCAACTCCCCCGCTTCCCGCAAGCGCCGCAAAAAAGTCCTGAAGCACGCCAAGGGCTACTACGCACGCAAGTCGAAGCTTTACCGCTACGCCAAGGACGCCGTCGATCACGCCTGGCAATACGCCTACCGCGATCGCAAGAAGAAGAAGAGCACCGCCCGCCAGCTGTGGATCGTCCGCCTCTCCGCGGCCGTCCGCGCCCAGGGGATGAGCTACTCCCGCTTCATCGAGGGCCTCAAGGCTGCCAAGATCGACATGGACCGCAAGGTTCTGGCCGATCTCGCCGTCCGCGACGAAGCCGCCTTTAACGCTGTGGTCAAACAAGCCCAGGACGCGTTGAAGACCAAGGCCGCCGCCGCGCAGGCCTGAGCCACCCACCACCAACGCGAGCCCGGGGGGCTCGCCTCCATCATTTACCCGGAGGACGGGTCCCAACTCGGGACACCGTCCTCTTTTCTTTTACCGCCCGTCCCTCCTGCCGCATCGCACCCACTTCGCATGCAAGACCAACTCTCCGCCCTCGTCGCCCAGGCCTCGGCCGAACTGCCGACCCTCGCCTCCCGTCCCGATTTTGAAGCCGCCAAGGCCCGCTACGTCGGACCCAAGGGCGAGCTCACCGGCCTCATGAAACAGATGGGCGGCGTGCCCAAGGAAGAGCGCCCCGCCA
This sequence comes from uncultured Opitutus sp., assembly GCA_965652375.1. GTDB lineage: Bacteria > Verrucomicrobiota > Verrucomicrobiia > Opitutales > Opitutaceae > Actomonas. The sequence goes on along the minus strand of CBFGUO010000001.1, from coordinate 220,452 downwards.
TGGGCAAGCTCATCAACGAGACCAAGACCGCCCTGCAGGCCCTGCTCGACGCCGCCCTGGCCCGCATCGAGGCCGCCGAACTCGCCGCCCAACTCGGGCCGGCCATTGACCCGACCCTGCCGTCCCCCGATCCGCTGCCCGGCACCCGGCATCCGCTCACCCTCGTCCGCGAGGAACTCTGCGGCATCCTCAAGAAGGTCGGTTTCACCGTCGTCGAAGGCCCCGAGGTCGAGACCGAGTACTACTGCTTCGACGCCCTCAACACCCCCGCCGACCACCCCGCCCGCGACGCCCAGGATACGTTCTATTTTCCGGACAACGCCGTCTTCACCAACGTGCCCAAAAAGGTCGACGGCGAGAAATACCTCCTGCGCACCCACACCTCCTCAGTGCAGATCCGCACCATGCTCAAGGGCGCGCCGCCCATCCGCATCGTCTCGCCCGGTCGTGTCTACCGCCGCGACACGGTGGATGCCACCCACTCGGCCAACTTCCACCAGCTCGAGGGCCTGTACGTGGACAAGAACGTCACCGTCGCCGACCTCAAGGCGTTGCTCGATTACGTGCTCAAGTCCCTCCTCGGCTCCGACACCAAGGTGCGATTCCGTCCGCACTACTTCGGCTACACCGAACCCAGCTTCGAAGTCGACCTCTCCGCCAAGCACCTGCCCAAGGTGAACAAGGAATGGGTCGAGATTATGGGCTGCGGCATGGTCGATCCCGCCGTGTTCGACGACGTGGGCTACGATTCGTCGGTATGGAGTGGATACGCCTTCGGCATGGGCATCGAGCGCATCGCCATGATGATGTACGGCATCGATGACATCCGCTACTTCTACCAGAACGACCTCCGCTTCCTCCGCCAATTCGCCTGATTTTCTTTGCCCACGAAACACACGAAAAGACACGAAATCCTTCAGCCTGCTTTAGTGTTATTTCGTGTGTTTCGTGGGCCCTCTCTCCCATGAAAATTTCCAAATCCTGGCTCCAAGACTACGTCGATCTTGCCGACCTTTCCGATGACCAGATCGCCGAGGCGATCACCCAGCTCGGCTTCGAGGTGGAGGGCATCGAGCGCACCGGCGCGCCGCAGCTTTCCAACGTCGTCGTCGGTGAGGTGCTCACCCGCGACCAGCATCCCAATGCCGACCGCCTTTCCATCTGCACCGTGGCCGTGGGCGAGGCCCATGGCGGCACCAAGCGGATCGTCTGCGGCGCGCAGAACTACCAGGTCGGCGACCGCGTGCCGGTTGCGCTCATCGGGGCCGTCTTGCCCGGCGACTTCACCATCAAGCCGTCCAAGATCCGCGGTGAAGCGTCCGAGGGCATGATGTGCTCGGGCAAGGAACTCGCCATCGGCGACGACCACTCCGGCCTGCTCATTCTTACCGACCGCCCCGAGATCGGCACGCCGATCAACGAGGCCCTGCCGCCCGGTGACGTGGTCTTCGACATCGAGATCACGCCCAACCGTCCCGACTGCCAAAGCCACCTCGGCGTCGCCCGCGAACTCGCCGCCTGGTTCCGCCGCGAGCTGCGCTACCCCGACACCACCGTGCCCGCCGCCGCGCCCGCCCGGCCCGACCTGCTCAAACACGTGCAGGTCGACGATCAGGAAGGCTGCCCCGTCTACACCGGCACCGTCGTCGCCGGCGTCAAGGTCGGCCCGTCACCCACCTGGATGCAGCAGCGCCTCACCGCCGTCGGTCTGCGTCCGATCAACAACCTGGTCGATATCGGCAACTACGTGATGCTCGAATACGGTCAGCCGATGCACGCCTTCGACGCGTCGAAACTCGCCGGCCAGTCCATCATCGTGCGCCGCGCCCGCGACGGGGAGTCCATCGTCACCCTCGACGAGAAGGAACGTAAGCTTTCCCCGGATACGCTGCTCATTGCCGACGCCGAAAAGCCCGTCGTCATCGCCGGCATCATGGGCGGTGAGGATTCCGGCGTGAGCGACACGACCACCGATCTGGTGCTCGAGGTCGCCGCCTTCCGCCGCCAGTTGATCCGCGCCACCTCGCGTCGCATTCAGCTCAGTTCGGATTCCTCCTACCGTTACGAGCGCGGCATCGACGTGCACCTGATCCCGGAAGTCATCCGGCGCGCCGTGCATCTTGTCACCCGCCTCGCCGGCGGCCAGCTCTGCGGCGACACCCTGCGCGTCGGCAGCGACGTGCCCTGGGAGCGTGAAGTGCAACTCTCGCCCGCCTGGGTGCGTTCGCGCCTTGGATTTGAAGTCAGTGATACCGACCAGCGCGCTGCCCTCGAAGCCCTCGACCTGCTCATCGTGCGCGAAGAGGAGGACGCGTCCGGCCGGGCGCTGTGGACCGTGCGCATCCCCAGCTGGCGCAGCGACCTCGACCGGCCGATCGATCTCGTTGAGGAAATCCTCCGCGTGCACGGCACGAGCAAGATTCCGGAGCAAACTGTAACCGGTCCGGGATTGCTCGCCGAGGATGATCCGGTGGCCGAGTTCAACCGCGCCGCGCGTGCCCTGCTCGTCGGCCAGAACTTCAACGAATGCGTCACCTACACGTTGCGACCGCGGGGCGATGTTGCGACCTGGGGCGGCGCCTCGCAGGTCGACCCGCTCGGCCTGGCCAATCCGTTTGTCGAAGACCAGTCGCACCTGCGTCCGTCGCTCATCGGCGGCCTGCTCGATACCCTGCGGCTCAACCAGTCGCGCGGCAACGCCGTCAGCCGTCTCTTCGAAACCGGCCGCGTGTTCCTGCCGCACAAGGACGGCGGCCTGCAGGAATGCGCCGCGGTGGGCTTCGTGATCGCTGAAACCGATGACGCCGCCTGGCTCAAGCGGGAGCCGGCCGATTTCTACACGACCAAACGCCTCATCGAGTCGATCGCCGATCTCACCACCAGCGCCTTGTCGCGCCAGCCGCACCTCGCGACCGACGACGAAGCCAGCGCCGGTTGGCAGGCGGGGCAGTCGACCTTGCAGGGCAACATGGCCTACGGGTTCACCGCCCGATACGGCCTGCTCGATCTCGCGCAGCTCAAGGCACTGGACATCGAGGGCAAGGTTTACGCCGGCGTCTTCGCCATCCTGCCCGAGCGACTCGGCAAGGGCGGCAAGCGCAACCGCTACCAACCCTTCAGCCTGCAGCCCGCCGCGTTGCGCGACGTCGCGCTCGTGGTTGATGAAAACGAACAGGCCGGCACGGTGCTGAAGGAACTCAGCAAACACGCCCGCAACGCCGCCAAAGGATTCGAGTGCGAAGACGTGAAGCTCTTCGACGTTTATCAAGGCAAGGGTATGCCGGACGGAAAGAAGAGCCTGGCTTTCTCGCTCACCTTCCGCGCCGCCGACCGCACCCTCACCGACGACGAGGTCAACAAGGCCTTCAAGACGGTGTTGGAGCAGATCGCGGCCAAGACGAATTACGCGGTGCGGCAGTAGGCGCGAGTGACCATGTCGGTCGCAAACGCCTCCACTCGCTCACGCTCGTAGCCACCGACGCGCCCCGCGGTGGCTGCGAGCGTGAGCGAGTGGATCGAGGCAAGCCGTTGCGCGGGCATTTTGTGCCGCCGGCCGATGATCGCGGGCGCGCTTCAGTAGGCTTGCAGCAACTCCAGGAAGCGGCGGTCCAACCGATGGCCCTGGATCGACTCATAGGCGACGTCGGTTCGCTCGCTGTCGAGAATGCCGAACGGACCGCGGAAATTCCACAGGGCGAAGCCCCAGCCGGCTTCCTGCCACAGGCTCAGCAGGTCTTCAAACCAGGCAAGGGCGACGTCGTGCGGCGTGTGCCGAAAGGCGCCGCACTCGCCGACATGCACCCCCACGCCCATCGCGGCGAGTTCCTGCCACGGTGCGATCAATTGCGCCCGCAGGCGGTCGCGGTCCCAAGTCGCGCCGAAATCGAGGGCGCGATCGCGTTGCACGATGCTGTTCTGCGGATACTCAGCCCGCAGCTGTGCGAGCTGAGCGGCGCCGACGGCGGCTTCTTCGGGCGAAACCGGGAGCGGCCAGGTGGGCTCGGGCCAGTTTTCCGAGCCCGGAACCCAACCGGCTTTCCAGTGGGAAATCACGAAGGGATCATAACCGCGGGTGCTTTGGGCAATCTTCAGCTCCGCCAGCATCGGCACGGGAATGCGACCGTAGGCGAGGCCATCGGCGATGATCAGACGATCCGGATCTTCGGCGCGGATAGCCTCGCACAGGACTTTCACCACACGGGCGTAGGTCGCGTCGTCGAGGGTTTCGTTGGCGGTCCAATCCTTCGAGGCCGGCTCGTTGACGAGGTCAAAGCTGACTTGGGAATTGGGTATGCCGCGATAGCGCGCGGCGAAGCGGCCCCATTGATAGGCGCAGGCTTCGAGCGCCTCGTCGTCCTTCCACAGGTTGAACGGCTCCGCTTCCCCGTGATCGACCGAATAGCCGGGCGCGCGGTGAAAATTGAGCGAAGTGTGGATGCCGTAGCGCTGGCCGTAGGCGACGGCGTCGTCGATTTCGCGCAGCACCTTCTCATCCATCTGCTGCCAGTTCTCCGGCGTCGACCAACAGCGGTAGGACATCGGCAGCCGGGCGAAGTCGAAACCCCACTCGGCCATCAGGGCAAAGTCGCGTTCGCGGAAGGGCACGTTCTCGACGCGGGCGATGAATTTCTCGAGCAGGTTGAAACCGCGCCAGCGCGGCAGTTTGGCGTAGGTCGGCAGCGGCGGTGAAGCAGGAGCGGTTTGGCAACCGGTGGATAGGCCGAGCAGGGTGCCGGCCGCGACGGCGGAGGAGGTTTGCAGGAAGTCCCGGCGAGTCATGGGGCGAGAGGTTGAGGAGGCGTCCAGCTTGGCGCCGCCACCGGGAAGCTCAACGCCCAACCCGTCGGGTTAAGTGAAGAGTGAAAGGGAAAAGTGAAAGGGGGCGAGGTGCAGTCCGTCGATTTAAACCGAATGGAAACTGCCGATAACCGCCCAACGTAAATCGTCGACACCATCCTATGTAGGCTGCCGCTTGCGGCATGCCGCGGGCTGACGGTCGGCCGAAGCGATTGACCTATGCCGCAGACCGACGGGCGGCCGAGAGGCAGGTGCGGCGTGCCGCAAGCGACAGCCCTGCAGGCGAAAAGGCGCGCTAAAGGCGGATGAAGATCCGCTTGCGATGGAGCAGCCAGACGGGGAGGAAGACGAGTGCGGTGTAAAGCAGGGCGCAGGTGAGCGAGGCGAGCTTCGCCGAGGCGCCGGCCGACTGTGCCGCATTCATCGTGAGGTCCTGCAGGGACGTGCCGCCGAACCACGGACTCCAGATCAACACGCCGAGCATGCCAGCGAGGGTGTAGGCGGTGATGGCGTTGGCGCCGAAGACGACGCCGGGCCACGCCCAGGCTTTCCAGTCGAGTCCGTCGATGAGCGCCGTGGCGAGACCGAGGCCCAGCAGGGCCCAGCCGGCGGTCGCGAGGACGAAGGAGCTGCTCCAGAGGTTTTTGTTCAGCGGGAAAACCAGGCCCCAGAGGTGGCCGACGATGATGCCGACGGCGGCGCCCACAAACAGGATGGTCAACCGATCGCGCAGGGTGGTGAAGCGGATCAGTGCCATGCCGGTGAGCACGCCGAGCAGGGCGGTGGCAATCGACGGCACGGTGCTGAGCAGACCTTCGGGGTCCCAGGTCCGTTCGTAGAAGGCTCCTGGCAGGAGTTTGCGATCGACCCAGGCAGCGAGGTTGGTGCCGGGTTCGAGGTTGGCGGCGATGGTGTTGGCGCTGGTGGCAGTGACGGCGACCGAGACAAGGCTGCCGTGAGCGCGTTCGATCTGCCCGGTGGCGAGAGCCTGGTCGATGGTCGCGTCGCGGGGCACCGGTGCGAGCGTGAGCAGTGCCCAGTAACCCAACAGCAGGGCCGCGGTGATGGCCGTAAATGTACGGCGGCGTTTGACGACCAGGAAAAGCAGCGCGGCGACGACAAATACCACCGCGATGCGCTGCAACACGCCGGCGACGCGGATGCCGGCGAAGTCGAAGTCGGGCCAAAGGTTGAGAAACAGACCGACCAGAAAGATCTTCGCGCCGCGCCAGAGGATCCGGCGGCTGAGTTCGGCGCGGTCGGCGCCGGCCTTCAGGCGCTTCGTGTAGGCCAGGGCGATGGAGACACCGACGATGAAGAGGAAGAACGGGAAGATGATGTCGGTCGGCGTGAGGCCGTGCCAGGGCGCGTGCAGCAGCGGGGCGTAGACGGCACCCCAGTCACCGGGGGTGTTGACGATGATCATGGCCGCGATGGTGAATCCGCGCAACGCGTCCAGCGCCAGCAGGCGGTCGGAAGAGGGAGCAGGGGTATCAGCCATGGCGGGAAGGGATGGAGCGGACGATGATCACGGCGCCGATCACGGCCCCGGCCAGCAGGGCGACGCCAGCCCCGAGACGGTCGTAGATCACCAGGCCGGTGCCGAAGAGGGCAAAGTAGATCGCGAAGGTGCCGATCACGAAATTGAGCAGGCCGCGTGGCAAGGTGCCATCGGCGGGAGGGGGCGTCTCGCCGGCTTCGGCGAGTTGCCGGCGCACCCGTTCCCAACCGGGGCCTGATGGACGGATGGCGCGATAAAATGCCTGCAGGGTGGCATCGGCGGTGGGCGGGGTGAGCAGCGTAACCGCAAACCACAGCACGGTGGTCACGCCCACGCTGACCACGAGTTGGAGAGGACCGGAAAATGGCGCGAAGCCGAGGCGGGTGTAGCCGAATTCGAAGAACACGGCCACGAGGAAGGAAATGATCATGCCGGCGATTTCCGTGGCGGCATTGATGCGCCACCAGAACCAACGAAGGATGAAAATGAGGCCGGTGCCGGCGCCGATGGAGAGCAGGATGTTGAAGGCCTGCAGGGCGTTTTCGAGGGCCAGGGCGACGAGCGCGGCGAGCACCATGAGGGCGAAGGTGGTGAGGCGACCGGCGCGCACGAGCTGGGCCTCGGTCGCCTCCGGTTTCCAGAAGCGGCGGTAGACGTCGTTGACCACGTAGGACGCGCCCCAGTTGAGGTGGGTGGAGATGGTCGACATGAAGGCGGCGATGAGCGAGGCGATGACCAGGCCGATCACCCCCGCAGGGAGGAAGGCCAGCATCGCCGGGTAGGCGAGATCGTCGCGCACGAGGTTGGCCGGCAGGTGGGGGAAGGCGGTGCGCAGTGTATCCAGGTTTGGATACATGACGAGCGAAGCGAGGGCGACGAGGATCCAGGGCCAGGGCCGCAGGGCGTAGTGGGCGAGATTGAAGAACAAGGTGGCGCCGACGGCGTGGCGTTCGTCCTTGGCCGAGAGCATGCGCTGGGCCACGTAACCGCCGCCGCCCGGTTCGGCGCCGGGATACCAGACGCTCCACCACTGCACGGCCAGCGGCACGATGAACACCCCGACGAGCAGGGTCGGATCATGGAAGTCGGGCAGGAGGGAGAGTTTGTCGCTGACGTTGGGATGGGCCAGCAACGCCGAGAGTCCGCCGACATCGGGATGGTTGACCAACAAGCCGGCTGCCCAGACGGAGCCGATCATGGCGAGGATGAATTGTACGAAATCGGTGATGATCACGCCGCGCAGGCCGCCGAGGGAGCTGTAGATGACGGTGATGAGGGAGGCGATGAGCAGGGTTTCCGCCGGGGACAGGCCGAGGACCACGCCGCCGAGTTTGATGGCGGCGAGGCAGACGTTGGCCATGATCATGACGTTGAAGAACACGCCGAGGTAGATGGCGCGGAAGCCGCGCAGGAAGGCGGCGGGTTTGCCGCTGTAGCGCAGTTCATAAAACTCGAGGTCGGTCGTCACGCCGGAGCGCCGCCAGAGCCGGGCGTAGACGAAGGTGGTGAGCATGCCGGTGAGGAGGAAGGCCCACCACACCCAATTGCCGGCGACGCCGTGCTGGCGCACGATGTCGGTGACCAGGTTGGGCGTGTCGATGGCGAAGGTGGTCGCGACCATGGAGACGCCGAGCAGCCACCACGGCATGGTGCGGCCGGAGAGGAAGTACTCCGTTGCGGAGGTGCCGGCGCGTCGGGAAACAGCGAGACCGATGATGAGCGAGCCGACGAAGAAGGCGGCGATGATGGCCCAGTCGAGCGGGGTGAGGGTCATGCGATTGGGGTGGGGTTACAGAAGGAAACGAAGAACCGGTGGCTACGAGCGTGAGCGAGTGGAGTGCCGAGAATGTCGGGCGCGACGGGTCCACTCGCTCACGCTCGTAGCTACTTGGGCGGGAGCAGTGATTCGACGGCGTCGACGATTTGGAGTTCGACCTTGGCGACAGGTTGGCGGGCGCGCTCGATGATCTTCTCTCGAGGAAGGGGCAGTGGATCATTTTCCAGTGCGGCGATGCCTAAAATGGCTAAATCCTTCAACGAATACGATAGGTCGTATGCCTCCATCAAAGCCGGGGACTCGAACGCGAGAGTGCCGAACAGCTCATGGTTGTCGCGCCATCGTTTTAGAACGCCAATTAACGTATTTCGAAGCGAGTCGTTGGCGGGGTCGTCATGGAAAAGTTGAACCAGTCGATTGAACCCGCGGGCGCCGGGGGCGTCGGCGATGGCGATGTCGGGCAGGAGGGTGTAGGGGGAGAACTGGGTGTAGGAGTCGTCGGCGTTGCGTCGGTAAATCTTCAGCGGTTCGACGAGATCGGCGAGCAGCATGAGGGGGGCGGTGTCTTCGCCGCGGGTGAGGCGGCGGGCGAGCATCTCGCGGTTCTTGATGTGGGTGAGGCCGTGTTCCTCGAGTTGGACGGCGATCGTGTCGAGGCGATCGTACATCGAATCGACGTCACGCACGTCGACCGGCGACCAGAGGCGTTCGGCGATCGCGGCCAGGCGCGGCCAGATGCGGGAGTCGACCGTCTCCGGCGTGACGTGTTCACTCCACATGGTGGCTTCGCCGCCGAGGACGCGGGCGGCTTCCTCGGGGGTGAGCGTGGTGTCGGCCGGCAAGGGATCGTTGAGATAATGGAATTCCGCCGGCTGCATGAGGTCGATGTAGTAGCCGTTGGAGAGGATGCTTTGGTAACCCTGACGGGCGGCCTGCTCCATGGCCTCGCGACCGCGCCAGGAGTGGATGACGATGTCGGTCGGCATGCCGGGCTGAAAGATCTCGTCCCAACCGATCATGCGTTTGCCGAGTTTTTCGAGGATGGGGAGGAGGCGTTGGTTGAAGCGGGTCTGAAGTGCGTGGAGGTCCTCGATGTCGTGTTCGTTCATGTAGGCCTGGATGTGCGGCGCGGCGTTCCAGTCGTTGCCGTTCACTTCGTCGCCGCCGATGTGCAGGTAGGGATCGGGAAAGAGGCCGGCCATTTCGGTGAGAAATTTTTCGAGGAAGACGTAGGTGGTCTCCTTCGTCGGATCCATGGCCGGGTCGAAGATGCCCCATTTGCGTTCGATGGTGTAATCGCGCGGCACGCTCGCGAGTTCGGGATGGCCGACCAGCCAGGCGGTGGCGTGGCCGGGCATGTCGAACTCGGGGTAGACCCGGATGCCGCGGGCGTCGGCGTAGGCGATGATGTCGCGGATCTGTTCCTGGGTGTAAAAATCGCCGTCGGAGCCCAACTCGTGCAGGCGCGGGAAGACCTTGCTCTCCACGCGGAAACCCTGGTCCTCGGTGAGGTGCCAGTGGAGCACGTTGAGCTTCACGGCGGCCATGCCGTCGAGGTTGCGTTTAATCATGCCGATGGGCATGAAGTGGCGGGCGGAGTCGATCATGAGCCCGCGCCACGGAAAGCGGGGGGCGTCCTCGATGGTGGCGACGGGAAACAGGTAGCCGTCGGCGTCGGCGGACAGCAGTTGAAGCAGCGTCTCCAGGCCGTGCATCGCGCCGAGATCGGTGGGCGCGGTGAGCGTGATGCCATCGGGGGCGATGGTGAGGGTGTAGCTTTCGTCCTCGCCGACCGCGAGGGCGCCGGTGCGTTCAACGTGGATCGTGAGACCAGGGTGTGCGAGGGTGTCGTCCGGGGACACGCGGCCTTGGGTGAGGAACAGGCCGGTGCGGTCGCGCAGGCGCTTCAGGAAACGGTTGGTGCCTTCCCAGATGCGGCTGTCGGCCGGGGCGTGAAGGGCGACGCGGAAGGTTGATTCAATAACAAACTTACCCTCGGTGCGCTCGAACGCCCGAGGCCAAGGCATGGGCTGTGGTTCCGAGCGGATCACAGGAGGTGTGGCCATTGAGGAGCTGGAGACGATGACGGCGGCGAGTAGAAAGCGGAGCATGGGGTGTGGTGGGAAGGTTTTTGTAGGGCTGCCGCTTGCGGCATGCCGCAGGCTGACGGTCGACCGCAAAGCAATGCGGCATGCCGCCGGTGTCCGTCCCCCCCCACCCCCCGGGGGCACGCCCCGCCAGCCAGCCCTACAGGGGGGAGATGGAAAGGTTTTTGAGCACGTCGGTGCGGAAGGTGTCGAGGTGGGGGGTGACGAGGTCGGCGAGCGTGAGGGTGTCGTCGGTGACGAGCGGCGTGAGGTCCAAGGCGAAAGTCACGGCCGCGGCGGCGTCGACAGCGTGGGAGTTGAAGTAGGTGGCGTTGGCCCGGCGTCGGCCGAGGGTGGCGGCAACGTAGTCCTTGCCGCCCGCGATCTGGGAGCGGAAGACGGCAATCAGGTCGCGCTCGAGGTCGGGCAGCCGACCCACGGGCAGCGCCACCTTGGCTTCATCGGCCAGCCAGTCGAGATCGCGCCAGACTTCGCAGCCGAGGATGCGCGTCGAACGCTGGTCGGGTGGCAGGAGGCGCAGCGCGTCGACGCAGGCGTGGAGCACGCCGATATGCGTGGCATGTTTGTCGGCCGGATTGTGCAGGTACAGCGTGTGGGGCCGGGCGACGGTCAGCAGGGCGGCGAGTTGCTCGACGACCGGCCCCCGGGCGGCTGCGTCCTTGATGACACGGCTGGGCACCCCGAGCTGGGCCTGAAAGGCATAGCGACCCAGGCGGGCGGCCTCATTTTGTTCGTCGACGCGCACGGCCTGCATCCGTTCGTCGGTGAAATCCGAATACGGGCCCGTGCGGGCGCTGCCGCCGCCGTCGGTCACCGTGATGCCGCCGAACCAGGCATCGTCACGATCAAAGCAGTGTTCGATGCCGTGGTAGGCGAAGATCTCGAGGTCGTCCTGATGCGCGCCGATGGCGAGATGGGTGGTGCGGGCGAGTGCTTCCGAGGGCGGCGTACCATCGGGCACGAAAAGGCGTTCGAGCAAGTCGGGGCTCATGCGGCGGGAGAGGATGGGGGGCGCCCGGTGGGTTGCCAACGCACGAAGCATTCGATGGCTTCGTATTCCGCCAGGCCGAGACGGTCGTAGAGCGCGGCGGTGGCACGGTTGCGGGCGACGGCCTGTTCCCAGGGTTCGGCGCTGTCGCTGTCGGTCACCGGCGTTTGGTGGCGTTGCGAGCGGTGTTGGTAGATGGCCTGGGCCTTGCGGTCGAGTTCGTCGGGAGAGCAGGGCACGGCCATCTGAATCTCATCGACGGGCCACTCGCGACCGTCGCTGCGGAAGAGCCAGATCCAGCAGTCGTGCGTCCAGGTGCGGGCGGCGGAGGCGGCGGCAAAGGCGCTGCTGAAGGCCGCGAAGCACTTGGCCGGCACCGAACTCGGGTCGGCGGCGGCGCCGGTGGTGAATATCTGATGGGGTTGAATCTCATGCAGCAGCCGGCCGAGGGCGTCGGCGTCGGCGTCGGTGAGAAGGAAGCGGCGGTAGGTGCCGGTTTCGAAGAAGGGCAGGTCGAGGAAGCGGATGTTTTGCGCAGCGAGGCCGCAAAGCTCGAGGGCGGCACGGGCCTCGCTGCGGCGAAGGTAGCCCTTGAAACGGCGAAGCTCGGCCGAATCCTGATCGAAGGCGCCCTTGCGGGCGAGTTCCTCGAGCGCGCGGCGGGCGAGGGAGCCGACCGGGGCGGCTTCGGCTTCGACCATCAGTTGCGCGGCCCAACGGGCCTCGGCATCGGGCACGCCCAGGTTGCCGGAGGTGAGGTAGGCAACGGTGACCTCGTGCCCGTGCTGCACGAGCCGGTGGAGCGTGCCGGCCATGGCGAGGATGTCGTCGGCCGGTTCCGGGCTGAGGACGAGTACGCGTTTGCGGGCAGGGACGGCGCGCTCGGGGCGGTGCGTGTCATCGGTGTCGGGCTTGCCACCGGGCCAGCCGGTGATGGTGTGCTGCACCTCATTGAAGAGGCGGATGTTGAGGTGGTAGGCGGGACCGTGGCTGGTGACGAGATCGGCGAGGCCGTGCTCCTGATAGTCCTTGTCGACCAGTTTCAGCAGGGGTTTGCCGAGTTTGAGGGAAAGATCGGTGACGGCGCGACGGGTGAGGGCGGAGGTCCATTCCGGAAAACCGACCAGCCACGGGGCACGACGGCGGGTGAGTTCCGAGGCCGCCGGGGCGTCGAGCACGATCTGGGTGGCCGGGTGGCTTTGCAGAAAGCCCGCGGGCACGGATTCGCGTGGTGGCTCTTCGATGGCTTGCCGCAACACCTCGGCCTTGGCGCGCCCCCAGGCCAGCAGGAAGATGCGGCGTGCGCGCAGAATGGTGCCAACCCCCATCGTGATCGCGTAGCGGGGGACGTTGGCCTCGCCGCGAAAGTCGCGGGCGGCGTCGGCACGGGTGAGGCGGTCGAGGGTGACGAGCCGGGTGACCGAGGCGGGGCCGGAGCCGGGTTCGTTGAATCCGATATGGCCGGTGCGCCCGATGCCGAGAATTTGGATATCGATGCCGCCGGCGTCGGCGATGGCCTGCTCGTAGGCGGCACAGGCGGCGTGGACTTCATCGCGCGCCAGGTCGCCGGGCGGGAGATGGATCTGCGCGGCGGGGATATCGAGGTGATCGAACAACTGCTCCCGCATGAAGCGGTGGTAACTCTCCGGGTGCTGCGGCTCCAGCGGGTAGTATTCGTCGAGGTTGAAGGTCGTGACGTGGGCAAAACTCAGACCCTCGTCGCGGTGGCGGCGGATGAGTTCGCGGTACAGCGGGACGGGGGTGGAGCCGGTGGCGAGACCGAGCACAACCGGGCGTCGGGCGGCGCCGCGCTCGCGCACGAGCTGCTCGATCGCGTCGGCGACGTGGCGGACGGCGGATTCGTCATCGGCAAAAACCGCGGTCGCGAGGCGTTCAAATGAGGAGGCGGACACACTCATCGGGCAGTACGGTTGCCATGCTACGCCAGACAGCGAAGGCAAAGATTGCCAAAAATGATCGGGTATTTGATAAATCCGATCACATGCCGCCGCTGCTCTCCTCGCCCCTGAGTGATTCGCTCGAACCGCTCCTCGGAGTGACGCCGCGCGACTATTTTCATGGGGTGCGGGCACCGGACATCTGCCGGGCTGACAACGTGCTGGCCTTTCTGCGCACGGAGCGGGCGGTGTTGCACGAGAGCGGCTTCACGACGCGGCCGCATCACCGCTACGTGCTCATCGTGAATTTCCAGACCGTCGGCACGCTCAGCATCGATGGCGTGAGCTTTCGGTTGCATCCGGGCGAGGCGTTTCTGATCACGCCCTACCAACTGCATTTCTACCTTGAGGTAGCCGAGCCGGCGATTCGGTGGCTGTTCTTCACCTTCGAGGCGGAGCAGCCGGAGGCGTTTGAGCCGATCCGCAACGTGCCAATCCCACTGGGCGAGGCGGAGCTGGCGGAAGCGGCGCGGCTCGGACTGGTTTATCTGGGCGTGGAAACCGCGGGCGCGGGGCAGCGGGCGGTGCTTTTGCTGGGGCTCTCGCTGCTGCTCAACCGCCTCAAGCACCTCGGGGCGCGGCGCGCGCCGCGGCTGCCGCCGTCGGGACCGGATGACGGGTTGTTGGAGCGGGTCAACCGCCTCCTGTCGTGGCACCTGAAAGAGCGGCTTGGCATCGGTGATCTGGCGGCCCGCCTGTCGATGTCGGAGAGCCACTTGCGCCGGCGTTTTCGTCAACTCACGGGCATGAGCCTGGGCAGCTTCCTGCTCCACTACCGGCTCAACCGCGCGATCAAGCTGCTGGTGCACTCGGAGTTGTCGCTCACGCAGATCGCCTTCGAGTGCGGTTACGAATCGCTGGCGGCGTTCAGCCGGTCGTTTCACAGCAAGGCCGGCAAGTCGCCCTCCGCTTTTCGCAAGGCGGGACGGTAAGGGGCGGCGCCTGGGCGATGCGATACGGTTTACCACGGGGGCGGCGGCAGAGTCGGGAACGGGCTTTGGCCTGGTGTGGCTGCGAGCGGAGGCGGACGGCCGTCCACTCGCTCACGCTCGTAGCCACGGGGGCAGGCGGGGGGCCACCGCCGATTCATGGCAGGACTTTCACCGCGAAGAACGCGAAGGATCGCGCAGAACTTGGCTGCAAACCACGTCAATCGGGACTTCCTTGGGGCCTCGGGCTGAGCGCTTCGTGTCCCTTTGTGTCCTTCGCGGTTCAATATCAGTTCCTGATCAGCGTTTTGCCCGCTGCCTTTTTCCCTGACGTGATTTTCATGAATACGCGGTGGCGGGAGCCGCCTCACTTGTTTTGCCGGTTGCCATCCTTGGGGGCCCGGACTTTATCGGCGGCACTTATCGACTGATCATGGCAGACTCTCCCCACCTCGACATCGACCGCGTGGCCCAGCTGGCGCGCATCGCGCTGACCCCCGAAGAAAAGACCGCCTACGCCGCTCAACTCGCCGAGGTGCTCGAGCATGTGAAGCAGCTCGAACAGGTCGACGTGTCGAACGTGGAGCCGACTGCTCACGCCTTTGCGGTCGAAAACGTCTGGGCCGACGACGTCGCCGAGCCCGGCCTGCCGGTCGAAAAAGCGCTGCGCAACGCCCCCGCCCAGCGCCAGAACATGATCGTGGTCCCCAAAGTCGTGGAGTGAGCCGCATGTCGTCCGACCTCACCTTTTCTTCGCTCGCCACCCTGGCCGATCAACTCGCCTCCGGCGCGCTCTCGGCGACCGAGCTGACGCAGGCGGTCATCGACCGCACCGCCGTCGTCGATGGGCGGGTGCAGGCCTTCAATTCAACGAATCCGGACGATGCGCTCGCCCAGGCGCGGGCGTCCGACGAACGCCGCGCTGCGGGGCAGGCGAGGGGACCGCTCGACGGCATCCCGATTGCCTTGAAGGACGTGATCGCGGTGAAGGACCAGCCGCTGACCGCCAGCAGCCGGATGCTGGAGAATTTCGTGTCGCCCTACGACGCGACCGTGACCGAGAAGCTCAAGCACGCCGGCGCCGTCCTCTGGGGCCGCGCCAACCTCGACGAGTTCGCCATGGGCTCGTCGACCGAGAACTCCGCCTTCAAGCCCACGCGCAATCCCTACCAGCTCGACTGCGTGCCCGGTGGCAGTTCGGGCGGCAGTGCCGCGGCGCTCGCCGCCGGTGAAGCGATCGCCACTCTCGGCTCCGACACGGGCGGTTCGATCCGCCAGCCGGCCGCGTTCTGCAACGTCGTCGGCCTCAAGCCCACCTACGGTCTCATTTCCCGCTACGGACTCGCCGCCTTCGCCTCGTCGCTCGACCAGATCGGTCCCTTCGCGCGCACGGTCGAGGACGCCGCGATGATGCTGCAGGTCATCGCCGGTCACGATCGGCGCGACTCGACCTCCTTCAAGACGGACATTCCGGACTACCGCGCCGCGTTGACGGAGAAAAAGGGGCCGTGGAAGCTGGGGATTCCCCAGGAGTATTTTGGTGCCGGTCTCGATCCCGAGGTCGGAGCGGCCATTGAAAAGGCCATTGCCTTCTACCGTGAGCAGGGATGCGAAATTCGCGAGGTTTCGCTGCCGCACACCGAGTATTGCCTGAGCGTGTATTACATCATCGCGACCGCCGAGGCGTCGTCGAACCTGGCCCGCTACGACGGCATCCGCTACACTCACCGCAGCGCCGACGCGAAGGACGTGGTGGATCTCTATTACAAGTCGCGCGAGGAGGGGTTCGGTCAGGAAGTGAAGCGTCGCATCATTCTCGGCACCTACGTGCTCTCCAGCGGTTACTACGACGCTTTCTACCTGCGCGCGCAGAAAGTGCGCACGTTGATCCGGCGGGATTTTCTCAAAGCCTACGAAGAGGTCGACGCCATCCTCACGCCCACCGCGCCGACGCCGGCCTTCAAGTTTGGTGAGAAGGCGGCCAACCCGCTGGCGATGTATTTGTCCGACATCTACACCATCGGCGTGAACCTCGCCGGCCTGCCGGGCATCTCGATTCCGGCCGGTTTCAGTGCGGCCGGTCTGCCCATCGGCCTGCAGCTCATCGGCCAGCCTTACCGCGAAGCCGACCTCCTCGCCCTCGCCCACACCTACGACGCCGCCCACGCTTGGGCCGAGCGACGCCCGGTGGTATAAATTTTTGTCACAGAGAACACAGAGGAGACACAGAGGACACGGAGATGAATGAACTGACTGAACAGATTATTGGGGCTGCGATTGAGGTGCATCGTGAACTGGGGCCTGGACTGTTGGAGTCGGCTTACCAGCGCGCGCTGGCGCATGAGTTCACGCTGCGAGGCATCGCTTTTGAGCAGCAGTTGTTGTGTCCGGTGCAATACAAGGACCTCGTGATCGAAGACGCCTACCGCCTCGATTTCCTGGTGGGTGGAGCGGTCGTGGTGGAACTGAAAACGGTCGATGAGCTGCTCGATGTGCACACGGCCCAGGTCCTGACCTACCTTAAGTTCTCCAAGTGCCAAGTTGGCCTCCTGCTGAATTTCCGTTCAACCATCCTCACGCGCGGTCTCAAGCGCCTCGCTCTGTGAACTCTGTGTTTCCTCCGTGCCCTCTGTGACTCACTCCACCTCCACCTCCTACGAAGCTGTCATCGGACTTGAGGTCCACGTGCAGGTTAAGACCGCCACCAAGATTTTCACGCGCGTCGCCCAGGGCTACGGGCAGCCGGAGAACACGCTCACCGATCCCGTGGTGCTGGCGTTGCCGGGGACGCTGCCGGTCATGAACAAGGCGGCGCTCGACGCCATCATCAAGGCCGGCCTCATGCTGCATTGCGACATCGCCGAAGTGTGCAAATGGGACCGCAAAAACTACTTTTATCCGGACTCACCCAAGAACTATCAGATCTCCCAATACGATCAACCGATCTGCATCGGCGGCCATGTCGAAATCGAGCTGCCGGGTCCGTCGCGCAACGTCATGGGCGAGCACAAACGGATCCCACTGACGCGCATCCACCTCGAGGAGGATGTCGGCAAGCTCACGCACTTCGCGCACGATTCGCTCATCGACTACAACCGCGCCGGTACGCCGTTGATGGAAATCGTTTCCGAGCCCGCGCTCGCCTCGGGCGAGGAGGCCTACGCCTACCTCACCGCCCTGCGCACCATGATGGTGTACGCCGGCATCTCCGACTGCGACATGGAGAAGGGCCAGCTGCGTTGCGATGCCAACATCTCCATCCGGCCGGTTGGCACGACCGAACTCGGCACCAAGGTGGAGTTGAAGAACCTCAACTCGATCTCCTATGTGCGCGACGGCATTGCCCATGAGATCAAGCGTCAGCTTGCCATCGTCAAAAGTGGCGGCGTGATCGTGCAGGAAACCCGCGATTACGATGGCGTCGCCGGTACGTCGCAGTCGTTGCGCAGCAAGGAGGACGCGCACGACTACCGTTATTTCCCCGATCCCGACCTCATGCCGGTGCGGGTCGACGAAGCCTGGAAGTCCCGCCTGACCGCGGAGTGCCCCGAGCGGCCCTTCGACAAGCAGCGCCGCTTCATGACCGACTACGACGTGCCCTACACGATCACGTCGGTGCTCGTGCCCGATCGCGCGCTGAGCGACTACTTCGAGGCCGGCGTCGCCGCGGCGGGCAAGGAACGCGCCAAACAGGTCGGCAACTGGATCATCAACGATCTTCTGCGCGAGCTCGGTGCCGCCGGCCAGACGCTGGCCGACACCAAGGTCACGCCGGCGCATCTCGCCGAGATCATCGACCTGGTCGAGAAAGGCACGATCAACAGCAACATCGCGCGTGAAGTGTTCGCCGAGACCTTCGCCACCGGCGACGCACCGAGCGTGGTGGTCGATCGCAAAGGCCTCAAGGTGGAGACCAACAGCGACGAACTCGAGCAGTGGTGCCGCGACGCCATCGCCGGCAACGAAAAGGCGGCGGCCGAGTTCCGCGGCGGCAAGGAGAGCGCGATCAACGGACTCAAGGGCCCGGTGATGAAAGCCTCCCGCGGCAAGGCCAACCCCAAGCTCGTCGACGAAACCCTCCGCCGCCTGCTGGCGGAGGAGTGATGTCGTCGGGGCGGGGCAAAGGTGGACCGCGGCCTCCGGACGCGGTGTTGCGTTCGAGTGGGCGAGGATGGGCTGATGCATTGAAAGACGCGGTCCGGAGGCCCACGTCCACCGGCTAAGCCACGGAGCTACGGTGGAGTGGAGGTGGTCCGCCGCTCGCCTGAGGCGGGCGAGCCTCCGGACGCGGTTTGACGTTGGAGTGGAGCGCTCGGTTGGCCGCCCTCGCTGACCTGACATTTTCCTGACATCGAATTGACCGCGGGGTGACAAGCCGGGCGGGCGTTTGTGGTGCAATGGCGGCGTCAACATCCATTGCCCATGAAAACCAAAGCTCTCTCCCTGCGCGCCGCCGGATTCGGTCTGGTGGCATTTATCGTCTGCGGCTCCGTTTCCTTCGCCAAGCCGCCGCTTGAGCTGCGGGTGGAACTCGATCAACCGGTACTTCCCGCCGATTGCGTGCAAACCGCCATCGTGAAGGTTACGCTCGAGGGGATTCACGTGCCGCAGCGCCACCGCGCTCCGGTCAATGTCGCCATCGTCATCGACCGGTCGGGTTCGATGGGCGGCGAAAAGATCGAACACGCCCGCCAGGCCGCCTTGGCAGCGGTGCGCCGGTTGGACGCCGACGATATCGTTTCCCTCATTTCCTATAGCAACGGCGTGACCGTCGATATCCCTGCATCTCGGGTTGGCAACGGTCGCGCCCTCGAGCGCGCGATCGAGGCCATCGAGGCCGGCGGTGGCACCAACCTTTACGGTGGTGTCATGGGTGGGGCGAACCAGGTGCGCCGCTACATCGAGGAAAACCGCGTGCATCGCATCATCCTCCTGTCGGATGGTCTCGCCAACGTGGGTCCGAGTTCCCCCGCCGAACTCGCCGCGCTCGGTTCGGAGCTGGTGCGCGAGGGCATCTCAGTCACGACCGTCGGCCTGGGCCTCGGTTTCAACGAGGACCTCATGACGCGCCTCGCCACCCGCAGTGACGGCAACACCTACTTCGTGGAGAACGGCGCGGACCTGCCGCGCATCTTTGATCGGGAGCTGGGCGACGTACTCAATGTCGTAGCGCGCAGCGTTGTCGTGGAGGTGCACTTTCCGCGGGGCGTGAAACCGCGCCGCATCGTGGGCCGCGAGGGACGCATCTTCGATGATCGCGTCGTGATCGACCTCAACCAGGTTTACGGCGGCCACGAAAAGTTTGCCTTGATCGAGGTCGAAGTGGCGCCGGGCGCGGCCGACGACCGGCGCGAGATCGCGCAGGCGCGTGCCCGCTATGAGAGCGCCCTCGACGCCCGGCGCCACGAGGACGAGGCGCGGGCGACGGTTTCATTCACCCGCGATGAGTCGGCCGTGATCGCCCGGGCCAATCGGACGGTCCAGACCGACTACGCGCGCAACCGCCTGGCGGAGGCAAAGGATGAAGTCGTCGCGCTGGCCGATGCCGGGCGTCGCCAGGATGCGGCCGAGGAATTGCGGGCAGTTTCAAGTTCCCTCGGTGACCTGGCCCGGCGATTCGACAACGATGACGTCGCCAAGATCGCCGCGCCGGCCGCGGCCGAAGCCGAGCGCGTCGAGGCCGACGGGCTCAGCAATACCGCCCGCAAGGCCTACCGGGCCGAAAACGCCCAAACCGTAAATCAACAGCCGAGCAACTGATGTAGGGCCGCCGCTTGCCGGCGTGCCGCGTTGTCCCTCGCAGTTTCTGCCGCTCGTCCGGTCGTGTCCGGTCAGCCTGCGGCGTGCCGGCGAGCGGCAGCCCTACCGTGCCGGTGTCGTCCGGGGCGTATCAACGTTGCGGGCACGTTGCGGAGTCCTTCATCCTCGCGCCATGTCACCCTCCCGACGCCGTGCGCTGTTGTTCGGCCTGCTGCTGCTGGCGCCCACCCTGGCGGTGGGCACCAGTGCGCTGTGGCTGTTGCGTCGCGAACAGGCGCGCATCACTGCGCAGGCCGCAGCCGTCGAGTCGCGCCGGCATGCGGCCGTGATCGAACGCACGAGTCTCATCGCCGAAAGCATGGCGGTGCTGGTGGAGGATCTGCGCACGACCCTGGGTCAAACGCTCGCAACGATGCCGCGCAGCGGAGAGCGCGCCTTTCTTGAAGGGTTGCGCTACAGCAATCCCTTTGTGGGCGACGTCTTCGCCAGTGACGCCGCCGGCCGGGTGCGGTGGGGCGCGACGACGCGCGCGACGACGGACTGGTTGCGCGAGGGTGAAGTGGCGGACGAAGTCGAGGCAGCGGCGGCGCGCCGCCAGGTCGAGGCCCGCAAGGATGCGCAGGCGGAGGAGAGCGGACGGCAGATGGAGCGCCAGGCGCAGAAACAGGCCGCGCTCAATGTGGACAACTATGCCCGCAACCGGGCCGAGCTGCGCGAAGCCGCCAGCGCCAAGCTGGAGCTGGCCGACCTCGCCGCGCCCTCACCGGCCGTAGCGGCGAAAGCTCGCCTGTCGACCGAGGAGGCGGATGGAGCCGTCGCGCCGCGTCGCGAGGTGCGGTGGGGCGTTTCGGTGCGGGGCGTCGAGGGCGGGCTGTTTGCGTGGGTCGAGGCGGAGGCGGGCGGTCGGGTCGGTCTGGCGGTCAACCTGCCGGCCCTGCGCGAGCAGTTGACTGGTGTGCTGCCGACGGAAGTTCCGGCGGGCGAAAGCTACGCGCTGATGCGAGTTGAGGCGGGCGCGCCGGAGGTGGCGTCGGCCGATGCGGTGGTGCCGGTGTCGGACCAATGGTTGCCGGGGTGGCAGGTGGTCGGATCGCGCTGGGCGGAACCGGCCAGTCGGTCGAACGGCACGGGCGCATTGCTGGCCGGAGGTGCGATGGTGATTCTTTTGGCGGGCGCGATCCTCGTTGGCGGGGTGTTGCTGGTGCGCGACGCGAGGCGGAGCGAAATCGAGGCGCAGCAGAAGACCTCGTTCGTCGCCAACATTTCGCACGAGTTCAAGACGCCGCTGACCTCGATCCGGCTTTACGCGGAACTGCTCGAACAGGGACGGGTGCAGGGTGCGGAGAAACAGCGGGATTGTCTGGGGGTGATCGGACGCGAGACGGCGCGGCTGACGCGGCTGGTGAACAATGCGCTCGATTTCGGGCGACTGGAGCAGGGAAAGAAGACCTTCGACCTGCGGCCGATCGATCTCGCGGCGGAAGTTGAGAACCTGCTCGCGATCCACGCTCCCCGGATTGAGGCGGCGGGCCTGCGGCTGGAGCGCGGCGAGACGCCGACGGAAGGTTTGAGCGTGACAGCCGATCGCGATGCGCTGCACCAAATCGTACTCAATCTGATCGACAATGCCTGCAAGTACGCCGCGGCCGGCGGGGAGCTGTGGTATGCCCTCACAACGGGCGAAGGCGGGCGCGGCGCGACCGTGCGTGTGGCCGATCGCGGCCCCGGCGTGCCGGCCAAGGAACGGGAACGTATTTTCCAGAAGTTCACCCGCCTCGATGAGACCCTTACCGCGGAGCAAAGCGGCACCGGGCTTGGATTGAGCCTGGCCCGGCAGCTGGCGCGCGGCATGGGCGGCGAGCTGCGCTGCGAAGCGCGCGAGGGTGGCGGCGCTGTATTCATCCTTACGTTACGCTGATTTTCTCATGAGCGCCCGCATCCTGATTGCCGAAGACGACGCCGATATCCGCCGCGGGTTGATCGCGACCCTGGAGAGCGAAGGCCACGATGTGACCGCCGCCGCCGACGGTGTGCAGGCTCTGCGCTTATGGGGGCAGGGGACGTTCGAGCTGGTCGTGCTCGACATCATGATGCCGAAGGCGAGCGGCTACGACGTCTGCCGGGAACTCCGGGCGAAGGGCGCAACGGTGCCCGTGTTGTTTCTCACGGCGAAGGGCGAGGAGATTGACAAGGTCGTCGGCCTCAAGCTGGGGGCCGATGACTATGTCACCAAACCCTTCGGGGTGCACGAGCTGTTGGCGCGGGTGGAGGCGCTGCTGCGGCGCGGGCGCTTGTCGCAGGGCGCGTCGATCAACGCGGCCGCAGCCTTGCCCGCGGTCATCACCATCGGCGACGTGAAGATCGACCGCCGCGCTTACATGGTCGTGCGCGGTGATGGTGAAATGCAGCCGCTCACGCGCCGCGAGATGTGCCTGTTGGAGCTGTTTGCCCTGCACCCCGGCGAGGTATTGACCCGGGACGAACTGCTCAACGGCGCGTGGGGCGTCGACTACTACGGCACGACCCGCACGCTCGATCAGCACATCGCCCAATTGCGCAAGAAGCTCGAAGTGCGGCCGGAGTCGCCGCAGTGGATTCTCACGGTGCACGGGGTCGGCTACCGCTTGGCGCAGGCACCGTCGGTTTCGGGTTAAAATTCGCTTCTGCCCGGCGGCTGGCGCAGTCTAGCGTCGCCTTGTTGATGAAAGAAGCCACGGCGAACAAGGAGTCGGGTCCGGTCAAGTTTGGCACCTTCGGCGGGGTGTTCGTGCCGAACGTGCTGACGATCCTGGGCGTCATCATGTTCCTGCGCACCGGCTGGGTCGTGGGGCAGGCGGGGCTGAAGGATGCGCTCACGATTCTGCTGATCGCCAACACGATCACGCTGCTCACGAGCCTTTCGCTGTCGTCGATCTCGACCAACATCCGCGTGAAGGGCGGGGGAGCGTATTTTCTGATCTCGCGCAACCTGGGTCTGGAGATCGGCGGCTCGGTCGGCCTGCCGCTGTTCCTGGCCCAGGCGGTTTCGGTGGCGTTCTACATCATCGGTTTTGCGGAGTCGCTGGAGTTTCTGCTGCCCGGCCTGCCCACCCGGCTGGTAACGATCGCGACCCTGGCGGCCATTTTTGTGATCGCGTGGGTGGGGGCCGACATCGCGGTGAAGGCGCAGTATTTTATTCTCGGCGCGCTCGGGCTGTCGCTCGTGTCGTTCTTCATCGGCTGGTCGCCGGTGCCGGAATGGTCGGCCAACTTCACGCCGGCCTACACGGAGGGCGCCAGCTTCTGGATGGTGTTTGCCATCTTCTTCCCGGCGGTGACCGGCATCATGTCGGGCGTGTCGATGTCGGGCGATCTGAAGGATCCGTCCAAGAGTGTGCCGAAGGGCACGATCCTGGCGGTGGTGGTGACCTTTGTGATCTACGGCCTGCAGATGATCTGGCTGTCGTTGCACGCCGATCGCGAGGAACTGGTGACCAACAATCTCGTGATGGAGCGCATTGCGCTGGTGGGTCCGCTCATCTTCGTGGGCCTGTGGGCGGCGACGCTTTCCTCGGCGCTGGCCAGTCTGTTGGCGGCACCGCGCACCTTGCAGGCACTGGCGCAGGATCACGTCGTACCGCTCATATTGGGCAAGGGCCATGGTCCGGGCAACGAGCCGCGTTTGGCGCTGCTGGCGACGACCGGATTGGCGGCGCTGTGCCTGTTGGCGGGCAAGCTGGATGTGATCGCGCCGGTGATCTCGATGTTTTTTCTCACTACCTACGGCACGGTGAACCTGGTGGCGGGCCTGAGTGCGCTGGCGGCCAATCCCAGTTATCGTCCCACCTTCAAGGTGCATTGGCTGCCCTGCCTGGCGGGCGCGGGCGGGTGTCTGTTTGCGATGTTCCTGCTCAACCCCTTGGCGACGGTCGTCGCGGTGGCGTGTATCATCGGCCTGTATACGCTGCTCAAGAGTCGCCAATACCAGACCGCCTGGGGCGACGAGCGCAGCGGCATTTGGTTCGCACTGGCCCGCTTCGGCCTGCTGCAGCTCGCGGCCTCACGTCAGCACGTGCGCAACTGGCGACCGGTGATCCTGGTGCTGGTGGGCAATCCGACCAACCGGCTGGCGCTGGTCGAGCTCGCCAACCGACTGGAGGCGCGGCGCGGATTGTTGTTCCTCGCCCAGATCGTCACCGGTGACTGGTCGGCCATGGTCCAGCGCC
Organism: uncultured Opitutus sp.; assembly: GCA_965652375.1. GTDB lineage: Bacteria > Verrucomicrobiota > Verrucomicrobiia > Opitutales > Opitutaceae > Actomonas. Next base: position 196,429 of record CBFGUO010000001.1, on the reverse strand, counting down.
AGGCGAAGCTGCAGCGGCAGTTGCAGGATTTTATCCGCGAGAGCCGGCTGTCGGCCGTGGGCAAGACCGTGATGGCCGACTCCTATGAGCAGGGCGTTTCGACGTTGCTGCAGGTGGCGGGCGTGGGGGCGCTGGAACCCAATACGGTGTTGATGGGCTGGAGTGAGGATGCCCTGCGGGAGAAGGCTTTCCTCGGTTCGATTCGCCGCGTGCTCGAGCTCGAGCGCAACCTACTGATCTTTGCCGCAGCCGAATTGCCGAGCTACAAACTGGAACCCGTGATCGACGTCTGGTGGCGTGCCCGGGCCAACGGCAGCTTTATGCTCACGCTCGCCCATCTCTGGCAGCAGGAATCGGCCGGCAAACCCTTCACCCTGCGGGTGCGTCGTATTGTCGAAACCGAGGCGGGCCGCGCCGAAACGGAGGCGGCGATGAAGGAGCTCGTGACCGCGACGCGCTTCGAGGCGGAAATCGAAATCATCGTGTCGGAGGAACCGCCGCTCGACGTGATTGCGCGCGAATCGGCCCATTCGGCAATGGTCTTCGTGGGCATGGCCATCGAGGCGCCGCGCGAAGGCGTGAATCCGCTGGCCCCGCTCAAGCCGATGGTGGCCGCCCTCAAGGGCGAGATCATCCTGGCCAAGAGCTGGCAGGACCTGCACGCGCACGAGACCGGCGAGGATTGAACCGCGGACCTTGCGGAAGAAAGCGTCCGCCTTCTGACTCCGAGCCCGTATGCGTTTTCTCATCACCGCCGGACCCACCCGCGAGCATCTCGATCCCGTGCGCTACCTGAGCAACGGGTCGAGCGGCAAGATGGGCTACGCGCTGGCGGCGGCCGCGGTGGCGCGCGGGGGCGAGGTCGAGCTGGTGAGCGGCCCCGTGGCGATCGCCCCGCCCGTGGGGGTGCGACTGGCGCGGGTGGTTTCTGCGGCCGATATGCTGGCAGCCTGCGAAACGCGTTTCGACGCGTGCGACGTGTTCATTGCGGTGGCGGCGGTGGCGGACTACCGACCCTTGCACCGCAGCGACGGCAAGGCGGCCAAGGTGAAGGGGCCGCACACGCTCGAACTCGTGCCGACGGTCGACATCCTGAAAACGCTCGGGCAACGCCGGCGCGCCGGGCAGGTGCTGATCGGCTTCGCGGCGGAGACCGGCGACCTGGACGTGAAGGCGCCGGCCAAGCTGGCGGCGAAGGGATGCGACTGGATCGTGGCCAATGATGTCGGTGCGCCCGGCATCGGCATGGAGGCGGAGGACAATGCGGTGTCGCTGTGGAACCGCGATGGTCTGGTGGCGCGGCTGGGGCCGGCACCGAAGACGGCGATCGCGCGGGCGATTCTGGATCGCATCCTCCCGGAATGAACGACGCCGCGATGTCGCGAGCCCTGCTTTTCCGTCTTGGATCGGGCAGGGCGCTGGAACAGCGTGACCGAGCCCCTTCCCCATGTCGCTTCGCTTTTCCAAGGCCGATTACGCGCTGCTGTTCGCGCCGCTGTTGTGCTTTGGCTTCGTGTGGCTGAACAGCCGCCTCGAGGTGGCGAAGCGGCTCGAGTGGCGATCGTTGGACTGGCGCACGCAGTGGCGGGCCGAGCGCGGGCAGCCGCCGCCCGATCCGCGCCTCCTCGTGATCGGCGTGGGCGAAAACACCACCACCAACATATCGCCCTGGCCCTTCGAGCGCTCCTACCACGGCGAGTTTCAAGTCCTCGCGCGGAACGATCCCCCGCGGGTGTGGGCCTGGGATGTCATTTTCCAGGACAAGCGGAAAGCGGACGGCACCCCGCGCGAACCGGAAGACGACGCCGACTTCGCCTACGGCACGCGAATGCTGCGGGAGGCGGGAGTGCCGGTGGTGTTTGCGGCGGTGACCAGTGCGCGCGAACCGGAGTCGGCAATGGACGATCTGGGGCTGACGCGGCCGCTGGAGAACGTGGTGGGGGATGTCACGCTGCTGGAAGGTGATCGCTCGGCGACCCTGCCGTTTCCCGGCATCAAGGAGCATGGCAGCTTTGGTTTTGCCGAAGCCCCGCGCGGGGCGGGCGGCATTGTGCGGCGCATGCCCCTGGTGCTGCGGGTGGGCGACCGGGTGTTTCCGTCGCTGTCGCTGCAGACCGTGATGCGGTATTGGCGGATCGAACCGGAGGAGGTGCAGGTCGTGCTCGGCGAAGCGATCGACCTCGGACCGAAGGCGGAACACCGGCGCATCCCGATCGATGAGGAGGGGAAGATGCTGGTGAACTACCGTTACGAAAAAACGGAGCCCGGCGAGCAGACGGGGACCGACTTTCCGGTGGTGGAGTACTACGACCAGATCGTGCGGCTGGATCAGCGCTACGTGCGCAAGAACCTTGATTTCCATCCGCCGGCCCCGATGGCGGATCGCATCGTGCTGGTGGGGGAGTTCGCGACCGACACCGACACGACGCCGTTCTCGGACCAGAGCCCGCTCGTTCTGCTCCAGGCCAACGTGATCAACAACATCCTGCGGGGGGATCACGTCGTGCGCGTACCCGAAAACTGGGTATGGTGGGGCGCGCTGCTGGTCAGCTATGTCGGGATCGGCCTGTTCCGGCAGCGTTCGGTCCTGCTGCTGGTGTTGTATACGCTCGGGGTGGTGGTGGCTTTCGTGGCGGCGGCCTTCCTGCTGTGGGCCGAGCGCAACGTGTGGATCACGCTCATCGCGCCGCTGCTGGCGTTTTTGATGCTCCAGTTCGGATTCATTGTCTACCGCGTGCTGGTCGAGCAATGGGCGAAACTGCAGATGCGCCAGATGTTTGGATCCTATCTCTCGCCGGTGGTGGTGAACCAGATGGTGGAGTCGGGCCACCAGCCGGAACTCGGCGGCATCGAGGCTGAAGTCACGGCCTATTTTTCGGACATCCAGAACTTCTCGTCCTTCTCTGAAGTGCTGGAGCCGCCGCAACTGGTGGCCCTCCTGAACGAATACCTCACGGCCTGCACCGACATCATCGTGGAGCAGGGTGGCACCCTCGACAAATACATCGGCGATGCCGTGGTGGCGATGTTCGGGGCACCGGTTCCGTTGACGAACCACGCCTACCAGGCCTGTCTCACCAGTCTGCTGGTGCAGCGCCGACTCGAGGAACTGCGGGTCGGCTGGGCGGCGGCGGGCGACCGCTGGCCCGAGTTGGTAAGATGCATGCGCACACGTATCGGCCTCAACACGGGCCGCTGTCTTATCGGTAACATGGGCAGCCGTACGCGCTTCGATTACACCATGATGGGCGACAACGTGAACCTGGCGGCGCGCATGGAGAGCGGCGCCAAAACCTGGGGCGTGTTCAACATGGCGACCGAAGAAACGCGCCGTGCCTGCGAACAACATGGCGGCAATCGCATTGTCTTCCGACCCCTTGGCCGCATCCGGGTCAAGGGACGTTCGCGTCCGGTGCCGATCCATGAGGTGGTCGGGCTCGCCGAGGTGGTGGGCGACGGGCAACGGGCCCTGATTGCGGATTTCGAAACGGCCTTGGCGCATTTTTATGCACGACGATGGAGCGAGGCCGAGCATGCCTTCACCGCCTGCACGGAGCGCGAGTGGTTTCGGCCGGGGCGGGACTTTGGCGTGTCGACCAATCCGTCGCTCACCTACCTTGAGATCGTGCGCGAATACCGTTCATCACCGCCGACGGGCGAGTGGGATGGAGTCTACACTATGCGACAGAAGTAGGACTGCTAGTGTCGCGGTCGCCGGGGTCCGGCTTGCCTAGTGCGATAAAATGCAGGTTGATTGCTTTCGCTCCCAGTTCAGAACCGGAACCTCATCCTTTCCTCATCCCATGAAGATCAAATTCATGCTCATTTTCTCCGCGGCACTGTTCACCGCCGCGGTCCTGCACGCGCAAAAGGCGACCATCATTCGCATGACCGGTGATCAGGACGTCAAACTGATCACCGAAAGCGGCGAGGAGGTGCCACTGGCGCGTGGGGCCGAACTCAACGAAGGCGACTTCATCCAGGCCGGCCCAAATACCAAGGTGTTCATCCGCACTTTCGAAGGTGCCATCACAACGCTGACCGAAGGCAGTGCGATGGAGATCGTGACCGTCCAAAAACAGGACGACGGTCGGGAGACGACCGTGGTGCGCCTCGAACGCGGCAGCGTGGTGGCGAATCTCGATCCCTCGAAGACCGGCATTCATGACTACGGCGTCGAAACGCCGAAAGGCGTCGCCGCAGCGCGCGGGACCAACTATTCCGTTTCAGTCAATGGCTTCGAGGTGCTCGTCACAGTTTCCGGAGGTGTAGTGAGTTTTACGATACCGCAGGTGGCTACTCCCATCGTGCTCAATCCGGGCGGAGTAACCACCGGCGGCGCCGCCACCACGCTGGCGGCCGCCCTCAGCGACCCGGCCACGGCCAGTGCCGTGAGTCAGGCCATGCAGGCCACGGCCGCCGCCGTGGCGACCTTGGTCAACGAACCGAACAGCGGCGTCACCAACGATACGCTCGCGCAGGTCGTCACCACCGCGGCAAATGCGAGCGCCCAGTCGGGTGACGGCGGCTCGCTGGTGGCATTGGTCGCGGCGACGGCCGCCCAGACGAACCCCGCCGTGGCCGAGGTGGTGGTGCAGGCGGCCGTCGCGGCCACTTCCGGGTCCAGCAGCTCCACTGCCGTGGCCAACAACGTGGTTGCGTCCGTCACTCGGGCTGCCGCGCAAGCCAGCGGAGTGCCGGTATCGACGCTGGCATCCAGCCTGAGCCAGGTCGCCAACACGGCCTCGGGTGGCAGCGTGACGATCAACCCGACGACCATCGAGAACGCCGTCAATCAAAGCCAGGGCGGCGAGCCGGGCGCGGGGGAGGGCACCGGTACCGGCACCGGTGGCGAAACGGGTGAGACCGGTACGGAGACCGAGGTGGACGTCGAGGTGCCGAACGACAACATCATCGTGAGTCCGAGCACCTGAGTTATCCGCTCACCCGACTTTCACCCCCATCAAATCGCCCGCTCCATCGCGGGCGTTTTTGTTTGGCGCGCTCGTTTGGAGATCCGCCTGCAGACAGCGGGGGCGGGCACGGGGCCGCCTGAAGGCCGAACTCCGAACGGGTTGTCCAACGGCGGGAATGCGGCCCGGTCGTTGGCCGTTCAATCGCCGCTCTCGGGCTCGGCCGCCGACTCCAGGAAATCCGCCTGTTTCGGTTCCGGCGTGCCGGGGCGCTTGCGCCGATCGTCGTCGTTGCCGGACAGGTGGCGGGGCGGGCGCGAGACACGTTGTGCCACCGCGGCCTCGCGGTCGGCTACGATGCGATCGCAGATGCTGTGAATCTGCAGGCGCAGCCATTTGGAGGTCGCGCTCTTGGCGCGGTAATCGGCCTCGCCGTAGTGGTCGATGCGGCCGACCTGACGCAGGCGGTCGTTCTGCTCGAACTCGCCGGTCGAGTCGGGATTGTAGACCGCGTAGGCCTTGCCGCCGCCGCGCTTGACGACGGAGAAGCTCGGGATGTCGCTGGGGCCGTCGGCGATGTAGATCATGTTCTGCACGGGAATGCGGCGGTCCTCCGGCTTGATGTTGGAGTTCACGTCGATGGCCGCGTTCTTGTTGGTGCCCTTGTTGATCTCGAAGATGGCCTTGGTCTTGGTGGTGTTGTCGATGACCATGCCGATCTGCGCGATCTCGGCCTCGGCGGCGAGTGCCATCTCGTCCTGGGTGAGGAAGCCGGGCTGCAGCGGGTTTTCGACGAACTCGCAGGCCCAGACACCGTCGACCATGTCGGCGACCGCGCTGCCGCGGATCATTTCGGCGAGGCCCGTGCTCACGATGTAGTGCTCGAGGGCGATCTCGTGCTTCACGTACTCCGGCCGTTCCTCGACCCAGCGGCGACTGAGGTCGAAGAAAGCGGGCATGCCCGGATAAAAGGCGGTGTCGGCGCCGCACTCCCGGAGGATGCGGTTGTTGAGGCCCGCCATCTGGCCGGACAGCACGTAGGTGAGCAGGTGATTGAGGTAGGCGATTTCGCCGGAGATGTGGTAACCGCGCCGTTGGTAGTGGGCGCCGAGGGCATTGGTTTCGGCCCAGAAGTTGGCTTCGTCGATGCCGTAGCGCTTGAACAACGGCTTCTGCATGTAGTCGGGGATGAGCGTCTTGTCGAAGTCCCAGATGCAGGCGATAATGTTCTGTGTAAAAAGGGTGGTGGCCATGATGGGTGGCGGGTGGAGCCGGGCCCATCGGGCCGAACGGCTGCTGCAACGCACGATGTTTCCGGGGGCGGGCACCGCAATGCGCAAAATCTCGGTTCGTTCTTCCTTTTGGGCGGCGAATGGGCCTTATGAAACCTTTGCCCGCGCCATGCCCGACCTGCCCGACATCACTCCGTTTCGCCGTCGTCTCGACGAATTGGACGCCCAGTTGGCGGATCCCAACCTGTTTGCCGATCCCCGCCGGGCGGCCAAGGTTTCGCGCGACCAGCAGCGACTGTCGCGGCTGGTGCAGAATTACGACGCCGTGCTGCGGCTGGAGAAACAGATCGCGGAGGCGCGGGGGCTGTTGCGCGACCCGCAGGCCGACGCCGACCTGCGCGAACTCGCCGAGATGGAGTTGCCCGAAAACGAGGCCAGGGTCGAGGAGCTCGAGCGCGAGGTGCTCATCGGCATGATCCCGCCGGACCCGACCGATTCGCGCAACACCCTGCTGGAAATCCGCGCGGGTGCGGGCGGCGACGAGGCGGCGCTCTTCGCCGGCGAACTGTTCCGGGCGTATTCACGATATGCGGACACGCGCGGCTGGAACGTGCAGCCGATGTCGTCGAGCGAGGCGGAGCGCGGCGGCTACAAGGAAGTCATCGCGCTCATCACCGGGGAGGAGGTTTATCGGCAGCTCAAGTTCGAGAGTGGCGTGCATCGCGTGCAGCGCGTGCCGGTGACCGAGGCCAACGGTCGCATCCACACCTCGACCGTCACCGTCGCGGTCATGCCCGAGGCCCAGGAGGTCGACGTGCAGATCGATCCGCAGGAGCTGGAGATCAGTGTGAGCCGCGCCAGCGGTCCGGGCGGGCAGGGGGTCAACACGACGGATTCCGCGGTGCAGATCCTGCACAAGCCCAGCGGGCTCATCGTGCAATGCGCCGACGAGCGATCGCAGATCAAAAACAAGGCCCGCGCCATGACGGTGCTGCGCGCCCGGTTGCTTAAGCTGAAGGAGGACGAGGAGCGCGCCAAATACGCCGCCCAGCGCCGCGGTCAGATCGGCACCGGCGACCGCAGCGAACGGATCCGCACCTACAACTTCCCGCAGAGCCGCGTGACCGATCACCGCATCGGTCTCACCCTGCACAGCCTCGCGCAGGTCATGGAGGGCGAGTTCGAACCCCTGATAGCGGCGCTGCAGGAAGAGGACATGACCCTCAAGCTCGCCGCGCTGGGCGACGCCGGTCCCACGGCGGTCTGGAAAACCTGAGCCTCAGCGCCGTTGCCCATGATCAGCGTTCTCGAGGTGCTGCAAAAGAGCACCACGTTTCTGGAAAGCAAAGGCGTCGAACATGCGCGGCTCAACGCCGAGCTGCTGATCGGCCACGCCCTGGGGCTGAAGCGCATGCAGCTTTACCTGCAGTTCGAGCGACTGCTGCCGGAGAAGGAGCTGGAGTTGATCCGACCGCTGGTAAAGCGCCGGTCGCAGCGCGAGCCGCTGCAGCACATCCTCGGCACGGTCGAGTTCGGCGGGGTCGAATTGAAGGTCGATCGCCGCGCGCTCATCCCGCGCCCCGAGACCGAGTATCTGGTCGAGTTGGTGAAGGAGACTTGCGGGTCGGCGCCACCTGCTCGGTTTGCGGACCTCGGCACCGGCAGCGGGGCGTTGGTCTTCGCGCTGGCCACGGCGTGGCCGGATGCGCAGGCCCTGGCGGTCGATCTGTCGAGCGACGCCCTGGCGCTGGCGGCGGAAAATCGGGAGTTGCTCGGCCTGGGCGCGCGCGTGCGACTGCTGCAGTCGGACTGGTTCAAGGCGATCGATCCGGCGGAGCGTTTCGGCGTGATCGTGGCCAACCCGCCTTACCTGACCGCGGCCGAAGTCGCGGAGAGTGCGCCGGAGGTGCAGGGGCACGAACCGGCGCTGGCGCTTTCAACCCGGGAGGACGGGCTCGACGCGTTCGGGGTCATCATCGGCGCTGCGAAGGCGCACCTCGAGCCGAGCGGTCTGCTGGCGATGGAGACCGGCATTGCGCAGCACGAAACCCTGAAAGGCTGGCTGAGCGAGGCCGGTTATACCGAGGTGCAATCGCGGCAGGATCTGACCGGCCGCGACCGGTTCGTGTTTGCCCGCAGGCCGGCCTGATCAGCCGCCCGAGGCGTTGCGGGCGGTGAGGGGAGCGCGGCCCGCGTAGTGCGGCTCGCGGCCGATCTCGACGGCATCGACCAGCACGCGCAGGGCCTCGCGCAGGTGGATGTCGAGGCGGGCGTAGCCTTCGGGTTCCGGTTCCTCGTCGGTGCTGAGGGTTTCGCCGTCCTCGCTGGCCTCGTCCTCGTCGGTGGTCTGGGCGATCGCGGCATTCTGAGGTTCGGACTTTGTGGTCACCACCGGAGCTTCGGCGGACTCGTCCACCAAGACGTGTCGATCATCGGGAACGGGTGCGGCCTCGTCGGCTTCCTCGGGCGGGGTGAGCAGGAATTCGGTGTAGGCAAAATTGCCGTCACGCAGGGTCTTGCGGCGTTCGTCCATGGCCTCATTGAAGGCCTTGTCGGCGTCGCGCTGCGCGATGCGCTCCTCGAGATTCAGGGTGACGGTCTTCTGCTCTTGGCGCTCCTTGAACCAGTCGATGCTTTCGCGGAGGTATTTGAACTCTTCGAGCGATTCCTGACGGCTGAGGCTCGCCTCGCGCAGGGGGGTGAGGAGGTGCGGGTCGAGGGGAGCGCCGTCGAAGCTGGCGGTTTCGATTTCGTCCCAGACCAGGGCATGCGGCAGGAACCGTTCGCCGGACTCGATGGCGTCCTCCATGGACGGCAGGATGATGTCGGGCACGACGCCGTTGAGCTGGGTCGAGGAACCGCTGGGAAGGTAGAATTTCTGGATGGTGAACTTCGCGGCGCCGCTCTTGGCACCGTTGAGGCGCAGGCGCGGGTCGAGGTTGCTCATCGGATACACGGTCTGGACGGTGCCCTTGCCGTGGGTGGAGCTGTCGCCGAGCACGACGGCGCGACCGTAGTTCTGGAGCGCTCCGGCGACGATCTCGGAGGCGGAAGCGCTGAATTTGGATACCAGCACGGCCAGCGGACCGGCATAGCGGATGGAGCTGTCCTCGTCCTCGTCGACGGTGACGTCGCCGTAGTGGGTGCGCACCTGCACGACCGGGCCCTGGTCGATGAACAGGCCGGTGAGATCGATGGCTTCGCTGAGGAGGCCGCCGCCGTTGTCCCGGAGGTCGAGGACCAGGCCTTCGATGCCCTCCTGCTGCAGGATGCCGATGAGTTTGGCGACGTCGCCGCTGGCGCTGTTCTGCTCGCCCTCGCCGCTGGAATCGGGGCCGTAGAAGGCGGGCAGCGAGATGACACCGATCGAGGTCATCCTGCCGGATTCGTCGGGCACTTCAAAGACCGCGCCGCGGGCGCGGGCGGAGTCGAGGTTGACCACGTCGCGGGTGATGACGATCTCCTTGCGAACGGAGGGATCGGGCGCGTCGGCGGGTTGGATGGTGAGGTGGACGTTGGTGCCGCGTTCGCCGCGGATGAGGTCGACGATCCGGCGCAGCTTCATGCCGAGCAGTTCGATGGGCTCGCCCTCGGGTTGGGCCACGGCGATGATCTTGTCGTTGGGCTTGAGGCGCTTGTCGAGATCGGCCGGACCGCCGGCAATGATCTCGCGGATGACGCACTCGTCCTCCTCCATGCCGAGCAGGGCGCCGATGCCGACGAGTTGGAGGCGCATCTGGATGGAGAAGTCCTCGTAGGTGTCGGCGGAGAAATAGGTGGAGTGCGGATCGTAGAGCCGGGCGATGTTGCTCAGGAACAGCTCGGTGATCTCGTGGGTTTCGATGTCGGCGAGGTTCTTGAGGCGGCGTTCGTAGCGCTTGCGGATGCGATCCTTGGCCTCGTCGAGGTCGTGGTCGTTGAGCAGTTCGTGTTCGATCTCGTAGAGCAGGCGCTTTTCCCAGAGGGCGTCGGCGGCGGCCTGGTCGGCGGGCCAGGGGGCGTCCTCGCGATCGACGAGCAGGGAGTCGTGGCTGGAGGTATTGAACTCGCCGTCCAGCCGTTCGAAGACCCACTTGGCCCGGTCCTCTACGCGTTGTTCGTAGCGCTGGAAGATTTCGAAAGCGTAGTCGACGTTGCCGAGCTTGGTGACGTTCCAGTAGAGGCCGCCGGCAAACTGCTCGTTAAAGAAATCGGCATCCGACTGAAGGAAAAACAGGTGCTGGGCGTCCCAATCCTCCATGTAGGATTTGATGACGGAGGGATAGTCGTCGCGAGAGACGCGGTCCCGGTTGTAGTGGGCCTGCTGGAGGAGGTTGAGGAAATTGCGAATCTCGGTCTTTTCGAGCGCCGAGACCGTGAACGTGCGATCGGGACGTGCCTGGGTGAGGACGGGGGAGAGACAGGCCAGCAGGGCGAGGAGGACGGCGACGGGTCGGCGGAGCAAAACGTTCATTGCGGGTCTAAGAAATGGGCGGGAGCAGAATGTTTCAGGGATGTGAGGCTTCGGTGAAATGAAGCACAAGGCGGGCCGCCGGGGCGGCGTGAAATACGGGAACGGATCAACGACGGTTCAGGAGGTCCTTGGCTTGATCGAGGCAACGTTTCTCCTCGTCCGTCAGAGAACCGAAACCCTGGCTGTTGATCTTGTCGAGAATGCGATCCACTTCGGCGCGGAGGTCGGCCTTGCCCATGCGGGTGGGTTTCTCGGGCTCGGTGCCCGAGAGATTGACCTTGTAGGTGCCCGCGGTGGCGGTGGGGGGGCGGCGGCTGCGCCGCATCCAAGCCGGCAGCTCGACCGACGGGGCGCGGTCGGCCGCGCGCCATTCGCGCTGGTGAACGTAGCGGAAGAAGAGCCAACCCGCCGCATAGCCGCCGAGGTGGGCGGAATGGGCGATATTGCCCATGCTCGTGTCGCCGAAGGCCTCGAAGAACACGAAGCCGAACAGATCGTAGGCGCCCAGGGCCATGAGCACCCATTTGGGCTTCACTGTGACCGGAATGATGAAGAAGAGCAGAAAGGTGATGGGCCGGTTGGGGTTGAGGACCGTGAACATCATGAACAGGGCGGCCACGCCGGCGGAGGCACCGATCACTTCGCCGCCGTAGGTCCAATTGGTGGCCAGCCACAGCAGCCCGCCAAGGATCACGCCGCCGCCGTAGAGCCAGAGGAAGCGGCGGTTGCCGAGCAGAGGCAGGAGTTCGCGGCTGAGAAAGAACACCATCACCATGTTCACCACGACATGCATCAGGTTGTTCTTCGCGTGCAGCAGCGCGTAGGTGAGCAGCGTCCAGATCTTCCCGCTCTTGATCCCGTTCACCGACAGCTCAAACAGGCTCTCGAAGCTCCGGTTGGCTCCATCACCCGGGAAGAACTTCAGCGTGACATGCTGCAGGATGAATCCGGCAAGGGTCGCGCAAATGATCCACGTCGTGATGGACGTTGTCGGCCGCGCATAATCATCGCGCATGTAGGACCGGTCGGAAAGCATCGGGAGAAGCTAGGTGCCTGATTGGACGCTGACAAGTTTCCACCCGCGTTTAAGCGTCCGTAAAAACACGAAGGTCCTGCGCGAGGCTGGCGGAGCCCGAAAGGCGGGCCGAAAATCCGGCCGTCGAACGTCGTGTGGCAAGGGGAATCAAAAGCGCCCGTTCGCCTTCTTGACACGAAGGGGGGATTCCGTTTCGTGCGGAGTTACCTATGGCAGACAAAAACGACAAGTGGGACGACAACGTAACGGGTAAGTTTTACGTCGATCAGCAGTGCATCGACTGCGACCTGTGCCGCGAGACCGCCCCGGATTTCTTTACCCGCAATGACGACGGAGGCTACTCCTTCGTGCACAAGCAACCCTCGACCGACGAGGAGATTGCTCTCTGCCAGGAGGCCCTCGAGGGCTGTCCCGTCGAGGCGATCGGCGACGACGGCGATGCCTGAGGCGTCCGCTCCGTTCCTCCCTATCTGCTGCAGAACCCCGGCCGGCGCCGGGGTTTTCTTTTGCATCTGATCAGTATGTTAAGCATTCAATATGCAATGCTAACAATGGCTTGATTCTGCGGCGCGCTGCTCTAGGCCGAAAGGGTGATCTCTCTCCGTCATCGCATTTCCATTCTTGCTTCGCTGAGTCTGGCCGTGGCCGGGCCGCGGGCCTCGTTTGCCCAAGCCCAAGCCCTTGCCGGCGACGGCGCCGTCACGCTCGACGCCGTGACCATCCTCTCGCCGCGCGTGGCGAATCAGGAACCGGTTGCGACCATCGCCATGCCGGTTTCAGCCCTGCGCTTCGAGCCGGCGGTCGATCTGCAGGCGCGCAACTTCGCCGAGGGCCAGGCCGATGTCGCCATCCGCGGCGGCACCTTCGCCAACACCGGCTGGACGCTGGCCGGCGTGCCCCTCTACGACCCGCAGACCGGACACTACTACGCCGAGTTGCCGCTGGCGCCGGCCATGCTGGGCGCGCCTCGTATCGCCACCGGCGTCGATCTGTCGGTCGGCGGTGCCTGGAATGCCACCGCTGGCGGGGTGGCGCATGACTGGCGACCGGTGCGCGACGGCGGTGAGCTGGCCGTGAGCATCGGCGACTGGAACAGCCGCCGGGCCGACATCATCACCGGCGTGGAGCTGGGCGGAGGTTGGGCTGCCGATGGGGCGGCGGCGTGGTCGAGTTCCGATGGACCGTTTGCCGATGCCGACCACGAGTTTTCGCGCTTCAGCGCCCGCGTGCAGCATGTCGGGCCGCGCTCCTCCACCCATGTCGCGGTCGGTTATCAGGACAAGTTCTTCGGCTGGCCCAATCTCTATACGCCCTTCAACTCACCCGAGACCGAGGATATTCAGACCCTGCTCGTCATCGGCACCCATCGGCAGCAGCTCGGTGAGGCCGGCAGCTATGTGGAAGTAGGCGGCTACTACCGGCGCAACGACGACAACTATGCCTTCAACCGTTACGCCCCGGTTGGCCCGGTTCCGCCCTTCAAGCACACCGGTCTCGTCACGGCCGGCGGCGGGCGCCTGCACTGGCAGGTGGGTGAGCGCAGCTCGATCGACGGCCGGCTTTGGCTGCTCGCCGACGAATTGGAGTCGACCTCGCTACGCTTCGGCCGGTTCTACAGTCGCACCCACCTGACGACCGGCGCCTATTTCAACCACGCCGCGCCGCTGGAAAACGGTCGTGAACTCCAGGTGTTGGCCGGCATCGGCTACGACACGACCAACCGCGGTGCCGATGCGATGACACCGGTGGTGGAGGTTGCGCTGGCGCGCCCCGAGGCGACCTGGTCGCGCTTTTCGCTCGGCTACAGCACGGCTTCGCAGGCCCCGAGCTACACCGCGGTGGCGGGCAATCCCAACGGGGGCCTGTTCCGCGGCAATCCCAACCTCGACCGTGCCACCAGCCGCACGCTCGACGCCAAGGCCCAGTTTGCCCTCGGCGACTGGACCGGCTCGGTGGGCGCGTTCCATCGCTGGGATGATGAGCTGGTGGACTGGACCTTCCGCAACGGTGTGTTCGCGCGTTCGGCGGCGGCGGTCGACCTCGAGACCAGCGGCCTCGAAGTCTACGCCATGCGCAGCGGGGAACAGCTCGATGTGGTGCTCGGCTACACGTGGCTGCACAAGGATGCCGACTACGGCAGCGCGATCGTCGACGGCAGTTTCTACGCGCTCAATTTTCCCAACCACCGGGTGACGGCGGCCCTCATCTGGCGGGCGACGGAGGACCTGACCCTGCGCCTCGACAACGAACTGCGCTGGCAGGAGCCGAATCCCCTGCGCCTCAACGGCAAGGATGAGGCGGTGCTCAGTTCGATTGGTCTCTACTGGCGCACGCCCTGGGACCGCCGGCTTCAATTGTCGCTGCAGGTCGACAACGCCTGGGACTCCGCCTTCGAGGAAATTCCCGCCGTACCCGCCGCACCGCGCCTCGTCGCCGCCGGCGCCCGCTGGCGCTGGTGATCGCGCTGCCGACTTGCTCCGGGCGTGGGGAGCGGTTCCCGTTTGCGGCATTTCATGTCGCACAAGAACCCGTTCCTTTCGCCCGAATTTGATATCCGATGGTCCGCGCACACGCCGGACCTCATCGAGCCCGCGATTCGCCAGGCGTTGGCCGAGGCGCAGACTGCGATCGACACCATCGCGGCCCGACCACTCGCCGAGGTGAGCTATCAAAACACCTTCCTGGCGCTGGAACAGGCCACCGAGTTGCTCAACCTCGCCTGGGGCAAGGTCACGCACCTTCAGTCGGTGGCCGACTCCCCGGCCCTGCGCGAGGCGCACAACCGGATGTTGCCGGAGGTCTCGGCCTTCCTTGCCCGCATCCCGCTCAACGCCGATCTTTGGCAACGCCTGCGCACCTGTGCCGAGAGTGACGACGGGCGGGCGAAAACCGGCATTCATCGGCGCTTCATCGACGAAACCGTGGCCGACTTCCGTCAAGCCGGCGCCGACCTGCCCGCCGAGCAGCGGCAGCGCCTCGAAGCCATTCAGAGCGAACTCGCGCAACTCACGCAGAAATATTCCGAAAACGTGCTCGATGCCACCAACGCCTGGCAACTGCTGGTGGAGGATGAGTCGCGGCTGGCCGGACTCCCGCAACACGCCCGCGACGCCGCCCGCCGGTCCGCCGAAAGCAAGGGACTCGGCACGCCGGACAAACCCGTTTGGCGCTTCACCCTGCACATGCCGTCCCAGGAACCGGTCATGGTCTACGCCGACGATGCCGAGCTGCGGCGTCAGATGTGGGAGGCCGCGGTCGAGGTGGGGCGCGGTGAGCCGCACGACAACCGGCCGCTCGTGCCGCGCATCCTCGCGCTGCGCGACGAGGAGGCGAAGCTGCTGGGGCAGCCGCATTTTGCCGATCACGTGCTGCAGCGCCGCATGGCGCGCTCGGGCCAGCGGGCCCTCGACTTCATCGCCGACCTGCAGGCCAAGGCCGCGCTCGCTTTCACGCGCGAGTGCGAGGAACTGGAAGCCTTCAAGGCAACCCGCACCGGCTCATCGCCGACCCGCCTGAAGGCCTGGGAGGTTTCCTATTGGGCGGAGAAACTGCGGCGCGACCGCTACGCCTTCGACGACGAGGTGTTGCGTCCGTATTTTTCCATGGACCGGGTGATCGCCGGCCTGTTCGAGCTGTCGTCGCGGGTCTTCGGTCTCACCATCGTCGAGCTTCCGGCTGGCGAGGTGGATGCGTGGCACCCGGAGGTGAAGGCCTACGCCCTCCACGATCGCGCCGGCCGTCATTTGGGCTCTTTTTACGCCGATTGGCACCCGCGCGAATCGAAGCGGGGCGGCGCCTGGATGGGTTACCTGATCACCGGCGGGCCGCGGCCCGATGGGTCGCGGGGGCCGCACCTCGGTTACATCCTCGGAAACATGACGCCGCCGGTCGCCGGCAAACCCGCCCTGCTCACCCATCACGAGGTCGAGACGGTGTTTCACGAGTTTGGCCACCTCCTGCATCACCTGCTGGGTGAAGTGGAGATCAAGTCGCTCAACGGCGTCAATGTGGCCTGGGACTTCGTCGAGCTGCCGTCGCAGATGATGGAGAACTGGTGCTGGGAGCGGGAGAGCCTTGATCTGTTTGCGCGCCACCACGAAACCGGGGAACCGATCCCGGACGATGTGTTTCAGAGGATGACGGCGGCACGCCAGTTCCGCTCCGCCTGCGCGACCACGCGTCAGGTGCAATTCGCCAAAATGGACCTTCTCCTGCATACCGACACCGCTGCCTTCCTCGCCGAAACCGACGGGATCGAGGCCCGCGTCAGCGCCGCGGTGGCGGACACCATGATCCCCACCGAGCCGCCGGGGCGACCGCTGCTGTATCGCTTCGGTCATCTCTTCAGCGACCCCACCGGTTATGCCGCCGGTTATTATTCCTACAAATGGGCCGAAGTGCTCGATGCCGACGCCTTCGGACGCTTCAAGGCGGAGGGTATTTTCAATCCGGATACAGGAGCGGATTTCGTGCGCCACATCCTGAGCAGAGGAAATTCGGAGGATCCGGCGGAGCTGTTCCGCGCCTTCCGTGGCCGGGACCCGGAGGTCACGGCCCTGCTCGAGCGTAGCGGACTGTTGGCCGCGGGCTGAGGTCCGGGCGACCCACGCCCTTGCCGTTGTGATCAAGCGCCTGCTCATCGCCCTCCTGGTCCTGCTGCTGCTGGTCGCGGTGGCCGTCGCCGCGCTGCCATGGTGGTGGGGCGCGGCCCTGCGCGGACCCGCCGAGGAGCAGGGCGTTACGTTCGGCGACTACGAACGCGTCGGTTACGGTCGCTGGGCGATCAACGATGTGGTGGTGGAACGCCCCGGACTGCGTCTGGAAATCGATCGCATCGAGGCGCCGCACCCGCTCGCCCTGTGGGGACGCGGTGCGGAGGCCGGCACCATCGAAGTGGGGAGCTGGCACGGCTCCGGCCGACCGCCGGCGCAGGAAGATGAGGCCAGCGCGACCCGACCGGACTGGGATACCCTGTTGGCGCAATTCGACGCGGCGGCCCGGCGGCTGCCTCCCGTGCAGGTGGCGGCAGGTAGCTGGACCTGGGCCGACGGGCAGACGATCCGGATAGGCGGCGCCGACTGGGACGCGACCGGGGTACGCCTCGCGTCGATCGGCTACGCCGACCACGTGGCGCACGCCGAGTTCGCGCGCGAAGCCCGGGAGTTGCGGGTTGTACTGGAGGAACCCTCGGCGGCGGTGGCGGCGCGTCTGGCGGCGGACGGTGACACGATCGATCTTGAGGGGACTTGGCAGGACCATCCGGTAAGCGGCCGAATCCGGTTTCCGGATACGGGCTGGATGCCGGCCGAGGCGGAGGCGAGCACCGGATCTTGGACTCTCGACGGCGCGGAGGTGGGCTTGGCGCCGCACTACGGCACCGTCACGGCGAGTGCCTCGCTGGCGTGGAATGGCGAGCGGTTCGCGCTCGAGGTGCAGGCGGCGGGTGAACCGGCGGCAAGCGCGGAGCTGCCTGCGCTCGAGGTCGATCTGCAGGCCGAAGGTAGCCGCACCGCCGTCACTCTCGCCGCCCTGACGGTGCGGATGCCGGGGGTGGAGGCGCAACTGGACGAACCGGTTCAGATAGCCCTCGATGCCGAGGCGGTATCCGGGGCCCGCTCGCAGTTTCGGCTCCGGGCAAACCTGGCCGAACTGCCGTGGGAGGGATTGCAGGGCCAGGTGCGGGGACTCGTTGAGGTGACCGCGCAGGGAACGCAATGGCCGCACCTCGCCGGGGAGTTGGTGATGACGGAGATCGTCGCCGGTGAATGGGCGTTGGAGGAAGCGGAGGTGGCGGGCGAATTCACCTGGCCGACCTGGCGGATCCACACGGCACAGGCGCGCGATGCTCAGGGCAGCGAGATCGATCTGGCGGGGGAGGGGAACGTGCAATCGAAGGAGTTCACGGTGACGGCGTCCCGGCTCGATGTGCAGCGCGGCAGCGTCGAACCCTGGCTGCCGGAAGGCGTGGCCTTCGAGTCGCTTTCGGCCTCGGGCCGGGCGGAGGGGCGCTGGCCGAATTTACGGGTCAACGGAGAGGCGGCCGCCCGGGGCGTGACCTGGAGTCCCTTGCGGCCCGCGGACATAATGGCCGAATTTTCGCCGCGGGACGGCGGGGGCACGACCGTGGCGCTGGTGGCCCGCACGGTGGAGGGCAACGGCTCGGTGCAGGCGCGCGGTCACTGGGAGGGGGGCGACCTCACCATCGAGGAAGCCGCACTCCGCGACGGCGATGAAAGACTCCTCGCCCTCGTGGAACCGGTTCGCCTGGCCGCCGGACAGAAAGTCGTGCGCGATCTGCGGCTGGCGGGCGCCCTGGGGGAGTGGCGGGCGGATCTGCTTTCGGCGGCGGAAGGGGCTGTGGCGGTCAGTGCCAGGAAACTGGATACGGCCTGGGTGCAGGACTGGTGGGCCGGGTTGCCGGAAATGCTTCCGCGTATCGATGATCTGGATGCATCGTTCGGATGGACACCGGAGAGTTTCGAGGCGGCGGCGGCATTGCGGGCGCATCTCGATCTGGAAAAGGTCGGCACCGTGACGGGCGAAGCGAGACTGACCCTCGACGAACGCGGCCTGTTGATCGAGCGGATGCAGGTGGGCAAGGCGGATCGACGTTTCGCTTCGGTGACGGGCCGCTTGCCCCTCGCGCTTCACCGGGACGGCCTGCAGGTCGTGGAACTCGACGAGCAAGCGCCGCTGTCGCTCGAGGCGATGCTGGCGCCCAATCCGGATTTCTGGCGCGCCTGGGGTCAGCTCACCGGGGTAACTCTGGTTGGTCCCGACGTGCAGGTAAAACTCGACGGCACCTGGCGAAGACTGCGGGGGAACGGACAGATTCGCCTGGCCCGTCTGGAACTCGCGGAGCGATTGGGCGGAGTGCAATGGCCGGTCATCAGCAACGTGCAGGGGCGGGTGGCGGCCGATGGCGAAGGACTGCGTCTGGAGGGTCTGAGCGCTGAGATCGACAATAACCTGATCCGCGCGAGCGGTCGTCTGCCGTTGGCCCGCGCGGACTGGGAGGCGCTGAGTGATGACCCGTTGACTTACCTCCGGCGGCGCGGAGAAGCGCAACTCGACGTTTCGCAGGCGCAACTGGCCTCGGTGGCGCGGCTGCTGCCGGGTTATCTCGTGCCCACCGGCACAGTGGATGTTTCCCTGCACTTTGGCGATGGCGGGAAGGTCAACGGAACGGCCGCGCTGCGGGGCGCGGTCACGCGGCCGATCGGACCGCTCGGCGTCCTGCAGGAGGTGAATGCGGATCTGAGCTTCGGCGGAGACACCGTGCGGTTCGAGTCGGTGACGGCCATGATGGGCGGGCAGCCCTTGGAGCTGGACGGCGCGGTTGAGTGGCGGGTTGGTGAGGAACCGCGGCTGGACCTTCACCTGCAGGGCTCCAACGTGCCGCTCGTGCGCAACACCGGGGTACTGTTGCGCGGCGATCTCGACCTGAGTCTGCGTACGAGTCGTGAAGGCTCCACCACGGTGGCGGGTGCGGTGACGCTGCGCGACGGACTCATGCTGGCCGATGTACGTTCGTTGGTGCCGGGAGGCGGTGAACGCCAGTCCCGGCGCCCGCCCTACTTCAGCGTGGAGGTCGAACCCTTCAGCGCCTGGCAGCTGGACGTGGAGGTAAGCGGGCAACGCTTTCTGCGCATGCGCACTCCGGTGCTCAATGGGGTGGCATCAATCGATGCTCGGCTGGAGGGCACCTTGCTCAACCCGCGCGCGATCGGCAGCGTGACGTTGGAGGAAGGGTCGGTGAAACTTCCCTTTGCCAACTTCCAGGTGGAGGAGGCCTACGCCCGGTTGTCGCGCGCCTCGCCTTACGAGCCGGAAATCTTTCTGCGCGGCGAAGGCCGGCGGCTGGGCTACGACCTCACGCTGGAGCTGAGCGGCACCGCCAGTGATCCGCGCCTGGAGATGTCCTCGGATCCGGCGCTGCCGGCGGCCGAGGTGCTGCTGTTCGTGATGGCCGGTGTTCCGCCCGGCGACGACGCCTCGGACCTCGACACGCGTCAGCGCAGCCTGAAGCTTGGCGTCTATCTCGGTCGCGAGCTGGTGGGCGACCTGCTCGGCCTGGAGCCAAGCGACAAGCTCACCGTCACGACCGGCGAGCAACTGTCGCGGCGCGGCAAGGAAACCTACCGCTTCGACTACGAACTCAACAAGCGGTGGACGCTGACGGGCGAATACGATGAATTCGACTACTACAATGCCGGCGTGCGGTGGCGCTGGTATCCGTGGAAGAATGACGAGGAATCCGCCGCCGACGACGGAGAGGACGCGCCATGAACCGTTTTCTGAAAAGCACGCTGGTGGGCGCGCTGTGCCTTGGTCCGGGACTGTGGGCGGCGGAGCCGGAGGTCGAGATCGATGGGGCCGGCTGGCTGCGCAACAACAGCATCGAGCGTGCGGTGCGGAGCCTCGCGCGATTGGAGGAGCGCGAGACCCTGGACGCCAATGCGGTCGAGGATGCGGTGTTCTTCACCTTGTCGGCGATGGCTTCCGACGGCTTCCTGCGCCCGACCGTGACGGCGGAGATCGAGCGGGAGTCCGGGGAAACCTTCACGCATGAGTTCGACCGTGACTTCGACGAGTTGCTGCAGCGACCCCTGCGGGCGCGGGCGTTGCGTCTGCAGGTCGAGCGGGGGGTGCGCTACCACTTCGACGACGTCACGATCGAAGGCGGGGAGGCGATCCTGCCGGCCGAGGAGGCCAAGGAACTGGTGGTGCCCAGCACGGGGCTCTTTCGCCTGCGGTCGGACCGGTTGTTCACCCCGGAGCGGCTGCGGTCGGGACTGGAGCAGATCGAAGTCTATCTGGAGGCACGGGGATACGCCGACGCCGCGGCGGAGGCGACCAGCGAGACGCGGGACCACGCCACCGGGGCGGTCGATGTCGCGGTGCGGGTGACGCCGGGCCCGCAATGGCTGGTGGAGGACGTCGAGGTCTCCGCTCCGCCGGAGGGGGTGACCCTGCCCCCGGTGACCCCGGCGGCCGACCAGCGCTGGACCAGCGGCTGGCAGCAGGACGTGGTCGAGAAGATCCGGCAGGCGTATTACAAGGCTGGATACGTGGATGTGCGGCTGCGCGCGGAGCGCAGCGGACGCGAGCAGCCCGGCAACACGGTGGCCGCGACGGTGCGGATCGCGGCGGACCCGGGGGAGCAGGTCACGGCCGGCGAGGCGCGTTTTGAAGGGGAGGTGGTGCTCGAGCGCAGCGTCCTTCGCCGTCGAGTCGACGTGGAGGCGGGGCAGCCGCTCAATCCGACCGAGGTGGAGTCGACGCGACGCCGTCTGGGACGGTTGCGGGCTCTTTCCGGTGTCGACGTGCACTACGAGCAGGCCGAAGGCGGCGTGCGCATCCCGGTGTTTGTGCTCGAGGAGCGGGAGCCCTGGGAGTCGAGCCTGCTGCTGGGATATGGCAGTTACGAGCAGGTACGCGGCGGCTTCGAGGTGCGCGGATTCAACCTGTTGCGTCGTTCTCACCAGGTGAGGATCGAGGCCATCGGATCGATCAAAAGCGTGCGGGGTGATCTGGTCTACACGGTGCCGGACCTGTTCGGCGAAACCCTCGACGCCAAGCTCCGTTTGTTTGGCCTGGATCGGGAGGAGTTGTCCTTTCAACGCCAGGAATACGGTGCGACCGCCAGTCTGACCCGGCGGAGTCTGCCTTGGGTAGACGCGGACTTCACCGCCGCCTACACGTTTCAGGATCTGCGGAGTCGGGACAGTGACCTGGCCACACGGGACACGGATATTGTGCAGACGACCAGCGCAAGTCTCACGCTCGGACTCAATCGCGACGGGCGGGACAATCCGCTGATGCCGCGCAAGGGACTGCGTTGGTTTGCGCAGGTGGAGGCCGCCGATCCGGTATTGGGTGGCGAGACCGGTTTTCAGCGCCTGGAGGCGGGGCTGGCGTGGCACCGGCCCCTGGGCGACACCAACTGGCTGCACGTCGGTCTGGTGCATGGCACAGTGCTGACGCTGGGGCAGGACGACGACCGGGACCTGCCCAACAACAAGCGCTTCTTCCCGGGCGGCGAGCACAGCCTGCGGGGCATGACCAACGGCGAGGCGGCGCCGCGCAATGCCGCGGGTGAGTTTACGGGGGCGAAGAGTTTCACGCTGTTCAACCTCGAGTTCGAACAGGCGCTCACGCGGCGATTGAGCGCGGTGTTGTTTTACGACGCCTTGGGCGAGACGGCGCAACTGGAGGACGGATTGTGGGACGTAAAGCTGCACACCTTGGGCGCGGGCCTGCGGTACCAGACGCTCATCGGTCCCGTGCGATTGGAGTATGGACACAACCTGAATCCACGCCCGGCCGACCCCAGCGGGACGGTGCACCTCTCGATCGGCTTCCCGTTCTAGACGAAGGGGCGAGGCAGGGGAACGGTTCGCGACGTAATGACCCCGAGGCGGCCGTTGAACCGTGCCGAACTTGCCCGTTACAATTTTGCGCTTCAATTCGAGCCCCGGCCGGTTCGCCTTGCAAATCGGCAGACGCGAATAAGTTGCTTGCGACTGCTTGCTTGACCGGCGCGCCGGGCCGAACCTGGCGTGAAGCCTGCAGGCAGTCGGACTCATTCAACCCCCTTTATCACCATGCTCATCTGGATTGTTCTCGTTATCGTGCCGATGCTCTTCGGCTTCTACGCTCAGCATCGTATCCGCAGCGCCTACAACAAAAACGTGCGCATTCCCTCCCGCGGCCGGATCACCGGCTACGAGGCGGCCCAGGCCGTGATGAACTCGGCCGGTATCCACGATGTGGAGATCGTGCAGGTGCCGGGCGAACTGACGGACCACTATGATCCGATCAAGAAGCGCCTGGCCCTCTCGCAGCACAACTACCAGGGCACCAGTTTGGCGGCGCTCGGCGTCGCGGCGCACGAGGCGGGTCACGCCATTCAGCACAAGGTCGGCTACTCGATGATGACGGTTCGCCAGACCATGGCTCCCGCCACGCAGATCGCGGCCGGCGCGTCGAACTTCCTCATCATCGGCGGCATCCTGTTGCTGAGTTTCGCGGGTTCCGCGCTGGGCTACAACCTGTTGACTTTGGGCGCGGTCGCGCTGGGCGTGATCTGTCTCTTCCACTTCGTCACCCTGCCGGTGGAGTTCGACGCCACGCGGCGGGCCAAGGCCCAGCTGGTCAACCTCGGCATCGTCGACCGCGACGAAATGCGCGGCGTGAACGAGACGCTGGACGCCGCCGCGCTGACCTACGTTGCCGCCTTCGCCGCCTCGCTGGGATCACTGCTGCATATTCTCATGATCCTGCAGGGCCGCGGCGGAGACGAATAGAGCCCCTTCTGATCAACCCGCCAGAATCTCAAACCGGTGACGCTTGGCGTCGCCGGTTTTTTTATGCCCGCGCCGCGTTTGTAATCAGCGCAGACGCGCATTGACGGACGATTTCAAAGTGATATCACTTTGAAATCGTCCTTACTTCATCATGAATCACAGCACCACCCCTTCCTCCACCAACCACGAGCAGCGCGTTTCCTCCGCCAGCGGTTGGGTGTTTCTGGTCATCAATCTGCTTTCCTATCTGGGGGTCGTCGCCCTCTTCATCGCGACCGCGGTGGCCAAGGTTCCGCTCTTCGCCATCCTGGCCGTGATCCTGTTGCTTGCCGCCATCCTCACCAGTTGCGGCTTCTTCACGCTCCAGCCCAACGAGGCCGCGGTGCTCATCCTCTTCGGTTCCTACAAGGGCACCGTGCGGGAGAGCGGCTTCTTTTGGACCAACCCGTTCATGAAGCGGCACAAGGTCTCGCTGCGTTCCCGCAATCTCAACGGCGAGAAACTCAAGGTGAATGACAAACGCGGCAACCCGATCGAGATCGCTGCGGTTGTGGTCTGGCGCGTGCGCGACACGGCCCAGGCCGTCTTCGATGTCGATCAATACGAGCACTTCGTCTCGGTGCAAAGCGAGTCGGCCGTGCGCCACCTCGCCAGCGGCTACGCCTACGATGGCGGCGACGACGAGGAGATGACCCTGCGCGCCTCCGCCGATGCCGTGGCCGAGGCCCTCACGGTCGAACTGCAGGCCCGTTTGAACAAGGCGGGCGTGGAGGTCGAGGAGGCCCGTCTCACGCACCTCGCTTACGCGCCCGAAATCGCCCAGGCCATGTTGCGCCGCCAGCAGGCGGAGGCCGTCATCGCCGCCCGCACCAAGATCGTGCAGGGCGCCGTGGGCATGGTGGAAATGGCCCTGCACGAACTCGAGTCGAAGGGCGTCATCGATCTCGATGGCGAGCGCAAGGCGTCGATGATCAGCAATCTGCTCGTCGTCCTGTGCGGCGAAAGCGAAGTCCACCCGGTCGTCAACACCGGCACGCTCTACAGCTAATGCCCCAGCGAAGGATCTCCCGATGGAAACCTATCAAGTGATCTCCGTGCCGATCGGCTTCTCCCAAAAGAAAGCCATCGCCGCCCTCGCCAAGGAAGTGAACCTGGCCATCGCGCGCGGTTGGCGTCCGGTCGGCGGTCTGACCTGCGCGGGAACCTGGATGCACCAGGCGATCTACAAGGAGCGCTGAATCATGTTCGGCAGCCTGCGCATGTGGATCGGACCGGCGATGTTGCCGGCATGCTGGAGTCCGGCGGGCATCGCCGTCCG
This sequence comes from uncultured Opitutus sp., assembly GCA_965652375.1. Taxonomy (GTDB): domain Bacteria; phylum Verrucomicrobiota; class Verrucomicrobiia; order Opitutales; family Opitutaceae; genus Actomonas. The sequence continues at coordinate 172,168 of CBFGUO010000001.1, read as the reverse complement.
CTCGGCTGCCGTCGTGCTGGTGCTCTGCTGGGTGCTGGCCGCGGTGGCCGGCGCGTCCAGCAGCGGACCCCGGCCGGCCGCCGTCCTGCTCGAGCCGATCGGAGACTTCACGCCCTGGTGCAGCACGCTGGCCGATCCGGCGAAGCGATAGATCCCTCATGGCCAGTCCGGGCAAAAAATCCTTCCTGATGCGTGTCGACCCGAAGCTATGGGCCGAGATCGAGGCGTGGGCTCATCAGGAGATGCGCAGCGTCAACGGACAGATCGAGTACCTGCTGCGCGACGCGGTGCGCCGACGCAAAGGCGGCACCAAACCTTCAACCCCCAGTGCCGGAGACCTCGAAGAATGAGACCGAAACGAAAATTGGCCTGCGGTTGGTGGGCCTGTGCGTCGGGTAAGCGGGACGGAGAATCCCACCCCGTGGCTGTCATCCTTACCACCGCCACGGCGGTGTTCAGCGGACTCGCCGGCCTCATCCTGCATTGGGGCGACGACGGGAATGGCGGCGGCGCAGCCCCCTCCGCCTGGCGGGCGACCGCCGATCGGTTTTACGTCTCCGAAGCCGCCCGTCGAGTCGTGGATCTGGCGGAGGGCTGGCGCTTCGCCACCGGTGACGATCCCCGCTGGTCGGCGCCCGAGTTCGACGACCGGGACTGGCGAAGCATTGAAATCAATGACACGTGGGAAGACCAGGGCGTCGGCGAGTATGACGGATTTGGGTGGTATCGATGCCACTTCGATCTGACCTCCGATCTGCCGACCGCCGCGCTGTTTCTCCGGCTGGGCCGTATCGACGACGCCGACGAGGTTTGGGTCAACGGCAGGCGCGTCGGCGGAACCGGCGAGATGGGCGGGGCGGGGCTCGGTTCGGCGTGGGACACGCCGCGACGCTATCCGCTCGCTTCCGACCTCCTGCGACCGGGGGACGAAAACGTCATCGCGGTGCGGGTATGGGATGGGCAAAGCGGGGGCGGCCTGGTCGACGGCGAACCGGCGATCGTGGCGCAGGACCTGCCCGCGCCGCTGCTTGACCTGACGGGGCGCTGGCGGCTCAGTCAGGGCGACGACCCGGCGTACCGTAACGACGCCGTGGATACGATCGGCTTCGATCCGGTCGTCGTCCCGGGACCGTGGGACCGGCAGGGACGGGAGAGCTTCGACGGCGATCTGTGGTATCGGGTGACATTCACCACGCCCGCGAGCCGTCTCCCGGCCGACGAAAGACTGGTCATGGTGCTGGGAGTGATCGACGATGAGGATGAAGCTTATCTGAACGGCACCCTGATCGGCAGCACCAAGCGCAGCGATCCGGACGACGAGGTCTGGCGTCGTGAACGGGCCTACCCGTTTCCTGCTTCGCTGCTGCGCGACGGTGTCGACGCCAATGTGCTGGCGGTGCGGGTGCACGATGATCGGAGCCAGGGCGGCATCGTTCGCGGGCCGGTCGGGCTGATGAGCGCCGAGGATTGGGAACGATTCCGACAGGGGCGCGACCAGGCGACGCACTCCTGGTCGCGGCTGTGGAACTGGTTGTTGGGCCGATCGTAGGCGGCCGATCGGCGGATCAGTCTTCCAGGGCGTAGATCTCGATGAGCAAGGCTCCGCCGCTCCTGTCGGCCCCGTCGACGAGGACGGAGTAGGCACCGGGCGGCAGCGCGATGGAAGTGGAGGCATCGCGGCTGCCCGCGGGGAGGGCAAAGGCGCCGACGCGGCGGGTGGCCTCATCGGTCTGGGTGGCGTTGCCGGCGCTGCTCCAGTCATTGTTGGTGGTCACGGTGGCGCCGGCCGAGATGACGGTGAGACGCGGATCGGCGAGCGCGTTGGGTACGCCGAAATCGGTGAGAGTGGGGCCGATGGCACGAATCAGAAAAGTGCGCGGGGCGTCTCCGGTGACCACGAAGCCGGGCACCAGGAGTTCGCCGCCAGGGGCCAGGACCGTGCGCACGGACAGGTTGGTGAGTCGGCTGCGCTCGGTGCGGCGAGGGCGGTCGGCGTCATAGACCTCGATGAGGCCTTCGCCGGCGACCGGAGTTTGGTTGAGCAGGTGGGCGGTGTAGGCGCCCGGGGGCAAGGTGATCAGCATGGCGCTGTCGTCGCCGTCGGGATCGAGGGCGAAGGCGCCGAGGCGCTGCGCGGCGGCCGTGATGGCGGCGGAATTGTCCTGGTCGGCCCAGGGGCCGGCGGCAGCGATCGGTTCGGTGCCGGCAAAGAGGCGCAGGACGGGCGAGGTGAGGGGGGAGGCGACCCCGAAGTCGGCGAGGCGAGGGCCGATACCGCGCAGGAGCAGGGTCTTGGGCGCGTCACCGGTGATAACGAAACCGGAGATGAGCGGCTCACTGCCGTGGCGCACGACGGCGCGACTGGAGACGTTGGCGAGTACCGGGCGCACGGGGTCGGTGGGCGCGGGGTCGGGCTCGGGATCGGCCGGATCGGGATCGTCGTCGACCGGATCATCATCGGCCGGGTTGTCCTCGGCTGGATCGGGAACATCGACGAACGGATTGCTGAACTTGAGGTCGGTCAGGAGCGTGGGGTCGGTGAGCGTTTCGAGAAAGGCGACAACGGCGGCGCGCTCGTTGTTGTTCATGCGAATGCGGGCCACCTGGCCGTTGGGCGTGCGAAGCAGCTGGGCGAGCTGGGCGTGCGGCTGGATGTCGCGGTCGAAGAACACCATCACCTCGGCGAGCGTATCGAAGCGGCCGTCGTGCATGAAGGGGGCGCGCACGGCGATGTTGCGCAGGGAGGGGACGCGGAAGCGGCCGGTGTCCGACACGTTGCCGGTCGTCTCGGCGATGCCGAGATCGTCGGTGGAGACGCGGTTGAGGCCGTTGTTGGTGGCGCCGGTGGTGGTGCTGGCATGGGGCGTGAGCAGGCCGGGGCTGATGAACGCCTCGGTGACATGGCAGTCGATGCAGGAGGGACCCGGGCGGTTGACGCCGAAGAAAATGTTTTTGCCGAGATTTTCCTGGTTGGAGAAGTTGGGGAAGGGGGCGAGCGGACTGTCGACGGTGGCGCGGCCCTGGTCGTAGCGGCTGTTGACGCTCACGAGGCTGCGCACGAACTGGGCGAGGGCGCGGGCGATGCGATCGGCGTCGATCGTCGCGTCGCCGAAGGCGTTGGCGAAGAGTGGCGGATAGTAATCCTGTGTCGAAACAATGGATACGAGCTGTTCGAGCGTGAGCCCCATCTCGGTCGCATCCTGGAACGGCATAAGGACCTGCTCCTCCAGTGACGCGGCGCGTTCGTCCCAGAAGTATTTGCCGGACTGGTTGAAGACAGCGTTGGTGAGGCCCATCGAGTGGCGGCGGGTGGAGCCGCCCTCAAAGCCGAGGCTCAGGCGGCGGGTGTCGCCGAATCCGTTGGCCTGAACGTGACAGGAGGCGCAGGCCACGGTGCCATTGGCGCTGAGCTTGATGTCGTAGAAGAGCACCCGGCCCAGGGTGGCGCCATCGTCGGTGGTCGGGTTGTCGGCCGGGGTGCTGTCGTTGTCGATCGCGGCGCTCTGGAACGGCGACGGGTCGGGGATCTGATTCTCGAGGTAGTGCTCGGGCAGGGCGAGATCGGCGTAGTCGGACGGCAGGTCGGGCAGGACCGGGATGAGCTCGGCCGCGAGGGGCGCGGCGGTGAGCAGGCAGGCAAGCAGGGCGGGAACGGCGCGAGGTATCATGCCGCGGAAGACGCACGGCAAGTGGCGAGCGTTCCGGAGTTTACCCGCGCTTAACCATTTTGCGGAGGCCTTAACAAAAGCCTAACGCGGCTTCTGCGGGCGGGGCTCGGTGTCCCTCAGCGGCTCACGCGCAACACGGCGTAGTTGCGCTTGCCCTTGCGCAGCAGGAGATACTGGCCGAAGAGCAGGTCGGTCGCGGTGAGGTTGCGGGTGAAGTCGGCGCAACGCTCGTTGTTCACGTAGACCCCGCCGGCCTGGATGTCCTTGCGGGCCTGACCCTTCGAGGGGCAGAGCCGGGCGGTTACGGCGAGGTCGACGAGGTTGGTGCCGTCGTCGGCGAAGGACTCGGGTGGAACGTCGACGGTGGGGACTTCACCGACAACGTCCGCGAACGTGCTCTCGCTGATGCCGTCGAGACCGCCCCCGAAGAGGATCGTGCTCGCGCGGATGGCGTCGGCGCAGACGGACTCGCCGTGGACGAGCGTGGTCACGGCTTCGGCGAGGGCGCGGTGGGCGGTGCGGGCGCCGGGGTTCTCCGCATGGGCGGCTTCGAGGGATTCGATTTCCGCGCGGTCGAGAAAGGTGAACTTGCGCAGGTATTCGCAGACCTTGGCGTCCTCGGTGTTCACGAAGAACTGGTAGAAGCGGTAGGGGCTGGTCTTCTGCGGATCGAGCCAGACGGCGCCGGAGGCGGTTTTGCCGAACTTGGTGCCGTCGGCCTTGGTGATGAGCGGAAAGGTCCAGCCGAACGCGGTCGCCTCGGGACCGAGCTTGCGGCGGATGAGGTCGGTGCCGGCGACGAGGTTGCCCCACTGGTCGGAGCCGCCGATCTGCAGCGTGCATCCAAAAGCTTCATACAGGTGGAAAAAGTCGTAGGCCTGGAGGAGCTGGTAGCTGAACTCGGTGTAGCTGATGCCGTTGTCGCCGCCGAGGCGGGACTTTACGGAGTCCTTGGCGAGCATGACATTGATCGAAAAGTGCTTTCCGACGTCGCGGAGGAAATCGAGGAAGCTGATGGGCGCGATCCAATCGGCGTTGTCGACCAGGCGGGCGGGGTTGGCGGCGACCTCGAAGTCGAGCAGGCGTGCCAGCTGGGCCTTGATCGAGGCAATGTTGTGGGCCAGCTGATCGCGGGTCAGGAGGTTGCGTTCGGCGGAGCGACCCGAAGGATCGCCGACCATGCCGGTGGCGCCGCCGGCGAGGGCGATGGGGTGGTGGCCGGCGAGTTGAAAGCGGCGCAGGGTGAGCTGACCCATGAGGTGGCCGACGTGGAGGGAGTCGCCGGTGGGGTCGAAACCGCAATAGAGCGTGATGGGGCCTTGGGCGATGCGCGCACGGAGGGCATCGAGGTCGGTGCAGTCGGCGAGGAGGCCGCGCCATTGAAGCTCTTCGAGGATGTTCATCGGGAAAACGGAGAAACAAGCGGCCGCGCGGAGCACGGGGCAAGGGGGAATTGCGGCGCATGCCGGGGCGGCGCAGGGCTGCTTATGCGAACGCAAAGTCAAAAAATAGAGGCGCTTCTATTCGTAAAAACGGATTGCGACGCCCTCGCGGCACTACGTAGCTTCGACGTCCTTTTCGCCGCATCGCGTGGCGCGAACCAACCACAACCATACCTCTCCTTATCATCATGCCCATTGCCGTAGGATCCTCCGCCCCCGATTTCACCCTCAAGAGCAAGACCGCCGATGGTCTCGTCGATGTGAAGCTGAGCGACAACTTTGGCGAGAAGGCGACCGTGGTGCTGTTCTTCCCGCTCGCGTTCACCGGTGTCTGCACGCAGGAGTTCTGCGACGTCACGGCCGGTCTCGCCCAATACGCCGAGCTCGGCGCCAGCGTCATCGGCGTGAGTGTCGACAGTCCCTTCGCTCAGGAAGCCTGGGCCAAGGCCAACAACATCTCCATCACGCTCGTCTCCGACCTGAACAAGGAGGTCACCAAGGCTTACGACGTGCTCTTCCCCGGTCTCGCCGGCATCGGCGATACCTCGGCCCGCGCCGCCTTTGTCATCGGCAAGGATGGCGTCGTCAAATACGCCGAGCAGACTCCGGCTCCGACCGAGCTGCCCAATTTCGACGCCGTCAAAGCCGCGCTCGCCGGCTGATTTCGTTGCGCGGCACCTTCCGCGCGCCGCGCCCGCCAGACCGGCCGCCGTGGAGCGAGGGCGCTTTGCCCTTCCCGGCGGCGGCCGTCATCCGTTTCCCGTCAATACCGTTCGAACCACATGAGTCTCCCCAATCCGTTCAACACCCGGAGCACCTTCGAAGCCAATGGTGCCTCGCACGCCTTTTATTCGCTGCCCGCGCTCAAGGAAGCCGGATACGCGATCGACCGCCTGCCGGTCTCGATCCGCATCGTGCTCGAGTCGCTGCTGCGCAATTGCGACGGCAAGCGGGTGACGGAGGACGCCGTGGCGGCCCTGGCCGGCTGGCAGGCCAAGGCGCCGCGCACCGCCGAGGTGCCCTTTGTGGTGGCCCGCATCGTGTTGCAGGACTTCACCGGCGTGCCGCTGCTGGTCGACCTCGCGGCCATGCGCTCGGCCGTCGATGCGCTCGGCAAGGACCCGAAGATCATCGAGCCGCTGGTGCCGGTCGACCTGGTGGTCGACCACTCCGTGCAGGTCGACTTCGCCGGCTCGGCCGAGGCGCTGGCCAAGAACCTCGAGCTGGAGTTCAAGCGCAACCGTGAGCGCTACCAGTTCGTGAAGTGGGGTATGCAGGCTTTTGATACGTTCAAGGTCGTGCCTCCCGGCATCGGCATCGTGCACCAGGTCAACCTCGAGTATCTGGCCAAGGGCGTGCTCAAGGACGGCAACGGCACCTGGTATCCCGACACGCTCGTCGGTACCGACTCGCACACGACCATGATCAACGGCCTGGGGGTCGTCGGCTGGGGCGTGGGCGGCATCGAGGCCGAAGCGGGCATGCTTGGACAACCGGTGTATTTTCTCACCCCCGATGTGGTCGGCGTGCACCTCACCGGCGCGCTGCAGGAAGGGGTCACCGCCACCGATCTCGCCCTCACGATCACCGAGCTGCTGCGCAAGCACAAGGTCGTGGGCAAGTTCGTTGAATTCTACGGCCCCGGCGCCAAGGCACTGCCCTTGGTCGACCGCGCAACCATCGCCAACATGGCCCCCGAATACGGCGCCACCATGGGCTTCTTCCCCATCGATGAGGAAACGTCGCTCTACCTCCGCGGCACCGGCCGGGCTGAGGAGCACGTCGCCCTCTACGAGGCGTATTACAGGGCCCAAGGGTTGTGGGGCATCCCGCAAAAGGGTGAAGTCGACTATTCGGTCGATGTGGAACTCGACCTTTCGTCGGTCGTGCCGTCGGTGGCCGGACCGAAGCGTCCGCAGGATCGCATCGAGCTGCCCCGCCTGAAAGAGACTTTCCGGAAACTGTTTTCCGCGCCGGTGGCCGAGGGCGGTTTCGGGCGCGCGGCGGATGATTTCGGCACCACCTACGCGGTCGGTGCCCAAGCGACGGAAGTCACCTCGGGCGGTGGCAGTCAGGAACCCGTTTCAGTCGCCGAAGCCAAGGCGGCGGATATCAATCCGACCACCGAGGGCGAGATGGCCAACAACCGACCCACGCCTGATCAAGTCGATCCTAACGGCCCCGCCAAGCATGGCGATCTGGGCCACGGCAGCGTGCTTATCGCGGCCATCACCAGCTGCACCAACACCTCCAATCCGAGCGTCATGCTCGCCGCCGGCCTCCTGGCCAAGAAGGCGGTTGAGCGCGGTCTCAGCGTCAATCCGCTGGTGAAGTCCTCGCTGGCCCCGGGTTCCCGCGTGGTGACCGACTATCTGGACAAGACGGGCCTGCAGCCCTACCTCGACCAACTCGGCTTCCAGACTGTCGGCTACGGCTGCACCACCTGCATCGGCAACTCCGGTCCGCTCGAACCCCAGATCGAAAAGGCCGTCGTCGACCACGACCTCGTCGCCGCCTCCGTGCTCTCGGGGAACCGCAACTTCGAGGCCCGTGTTCATCAGAACATCAAGTCCAATTTCCTCATGTCGCCGCCGCTCGTCGTCGCCTTCGCCCTGGCCGGGCGCGTCGACCTCGATCTCTCCAGCGAGCCTCTGGCCCGCGACCAGGACGGCAAAGACGTTTACCTCAAGGACATCTGGCCGAGCCTGACGGAAATCCGCGATCAGATGGCCGCCGCCCTCAAGCCCGAGGTGTTCAAGGCCCTCTACAGCGACTTTGCCTCGCAGAATCCGAAGTGGAACGAAATTCCCTCCACGGTCGGCAACGTCTATGCGTGGGATCGCGAATCGACCTACATCCAGGAGCCGCCGTTCTTCACCGATTTTTCGCTTGAGCCCGGGACCATCGCCGAGATCAAGGGCGCGCGGCCGATGGGCATCTTCGGCGACTCGGTGACGACCGACCACATCTCGCCGGCCGGTGCCATCAAGAAGGACTCGCCGGCGGGCCGGTTCCTGACCGAGAACGGCGTGGAGTTCGTTGACTTCAACTCCTACGGATCCCGTCGTGGCAATGACCGCATCATGACCCGCGGCACCTTTGCCAACGTGCGGATCAAGAACCTGATGGTCGCGCCGAAGGAGGGCGGCTACACCAAGCTGCAGCCCGAGGGCACCGAGATGTCGATCTACGACGCCGCCATGACCTACAAGGAACGTGGCACGCCGCTCATCGTGATCGCCGGCCAGGAATACGGTACCGGCTCCTCCCGCGACTGGGCCGCCAAGGGCACCAACCTTCTCGGCGTAAAGGTGGTCGTGGCGCAGTCCTTTGAGCGCATTCACCGTTCCAACCTGGTGGGCATGGGCGTGCTGCCCCTGCAGTTCAAGGAAGGCACCAGTGCAAAGACGCTGGGACTCGACGGCTCGGAGGTCTTTGATGTGCTCGGTCTGTCGCCGGACGTGAAGCCCCAGCAGGACCTCACGCTGCGCATCACGCGCGCCGACGGCTCCAGTGAAGACATCCCGGTCGCCTGCCGCATCGATACGCCGATCGAAGTCGATTACTACCAGCACGGTGGCATCCTCCCCTACGTGCTGCGACAAATCATCGCCCGCAACTGATTCACCCGCGCAGCCGGAGAGTATCCCGCTCTCCGGCTCTTTTTTGTCCCGTGCCGATCCCCCCCGAAACCCGATTCCTCGTCGATCCCGACTCGGATCCGGTCGCCATCCGGATCGAGGGGAAGGCGTCGTTTCAAAACTGCAATTGCGTAAAGGACTTTCTGGAGCGCGCCATCGCCGCCGGGAAGCGGCGCTTTGTGATGGATTTCGAAGCATGCACGGGCATGGACAGCACCTTCCTCGGGCTGCTGGCCGGCACCTCGATCCAGCTGCGCAAGACCGAGCCGCGCGGCTCGCTCGTGGTCTGCAACCTGAGCGAGCGCAACATCGAGCTGGTGCAGAATCTCGGCCTGTCGCGTCTGCTTACCGTCGATGATGGATCCGCCGCCGCGGCCGCGCCGGCTCCGTCCTCCACCGCTTCGCTCGAATGCGCGCCGATCGAGGACCAGATCGCGGCCGCGCGACTGGTGCTCGACATGCACAAGAACCTGGTCGAAGCCGACGAAGGCAACGCCGCGAAGTTCCAGGACGTGATGGACCTATTGCGCAAGCAACTCGGCGAAGAGTAGCGCCGGCCGCCCAGCCGCGGCGTGCCGGCATTGCCTCACGGGGCGCGGACGACCGGTTCTTCTGGCGGCAACCGGATTCCCTTTTCGCGACAGTAGGACCTCCAGCTGAAATCCACCATCACCACGTCCATCAGCCCCTTGGCGATCAGGTAGTGGTCGAGCAGCACCCAACCGGCGTCCCGATATTCGTACACGAAGGCGTGTTCCTCGCTGTCGAAGCGATTGCCGATGAGCAGAGTGGCGAAGGCGTAGTTGCCGAGCGGCAATTCGACCTGGTCGATCGAGACGTTCAGCAGCGTCGGGTCCTCGCGGTCGATCGCCGGCGGCAGGGCGGGGCAAATGTCGCGCAGGGCGTTGCGCATGCTCCGGTTGATGCGGCGGTCGTATCGATCGAGTTCATACATCACGCCTTTCACGGCGTGGAGGCGATGCCAGTCGCGGATGGCGCGAACCGCCACCGACTGTTCGGTGGGCGATAGCACGCGCGGGGCGACCGCGGCATTGGCGGCGGCCGCGGTCGCGGGCGTGAAGACGGTCGCGTTGCAGCCGGCCATCAACGTCGTGACGCAGGCGAAACCGAACCAGAACAACGGGCGACAGGGCATGACGACGAAGGAGGGAGGGCTCGAGATTGGATGGCGGGATTCACGGAGTCGATGCCGCTACTGCTTCCTGATGAAAAACCGCCGCCGAGCCGATCCCGCCATTTCGCGGGCGCAGGGCGGATCGTTGCTGCGCAACATTCGCCAGCCGGAGGTTTCAATGGAAGTTGATCCGTCACGCCGATTGGGCGATTGCATGAGTGTGCGTACTCCTCGATTCACCCCCCTTCGTTCGCTTCTCATCCCGATAGCACTGGCCGGCTTCGCCGCGTTGGCGACCTCGGCCGCCGAACCCGGCGCCACCTTCAGCGATCGGCCGCAGGCCATGGCGGCCGCCCAGGTGCAGTCGTTTGTTTCGGTCGACGGCAACCGGTTCGTCAACGAGACCGGCGAGACGGTCGTTTTCCGCGGGCTGGCCTTCTCCGATCCGGCGTCGCTGCTCGATCGCGGCGTCTGGGGGCGCGGCTATTTCGAAGCGGCCAAAAGCTGGAACGCCAACATCGTGCGCATCCCGATTCACCCCGGCCACTGGCGGGCGCTCGGCGAGAAGCAGTATCTGTCCATGCTCGACGACGCCGTGCGCTGGGCGGCCGAACTGGATATGTATGTCATCATCGACTGGCATACGATTGGCAACCCGCTCACCGGGGTCTACCACGGACCCGACTACATCACCTCCCGCGACGAGACCTTCCGGTTCTGGCACACCATCGCCAGTCGCTACCGCAACAACCCCACCGTCGCAATCTACGAACTGTGGAACGAGGCGACCAACTACAACGGCACCTTCGGCCGCATGCCCTGGGGTGACTACAAGGCCTTCCTCGAAGAATTGATCTGGATGATCAAGAAGATCGACCCGACCGCGATTCCCGCCGTCTGCGGCTTCAACTGGGGCTACGACCTGCGCAACGTTCTGCGCGAGCCGATCGAAGCCGAGGGCATCGCTTACGTGGTGCACCCGTATCCGCAGAAGTCGCGCGAAAACTGGGAGTACAACTGGCAGCAGGTCTGGGGCTTCGTGGCGGAAAAATATCCGCTCCTCGCCACCGAGTTCGGCTTCATGCGTGAAGACGAGCGCGGCGCGCATGTGCCCGTCATCGGTGACACGGTTTACGGCGAAGCCATCATCGCGTTCTTCGAGGAACGCGGCATCTCCTGGACGCCCTGGGTCTTCGATCCGCTGTGGACGCCCAACCTGATCATGGACTGGGATTACACGCCCAGCCCCCAGGGCGCCTTTTTCCGTGACAAGCTGAAGCAGCTCAACCCGTAGCGCGTTCCGCCGCCATGCGCCCGCACGTTCTCCAGTCTTTCCTGCGGCTGCTGCCGCTCATCGGGCTGGGCGTGCCGGCCGCGCTGGCCGCCGAGGATTTCGTGCCGGACTGGGCGCGCTCGGTCGTTTGGTATCAGATCTTCCCCGAACGGTTCCGCAACGGCGACCCGGGCAACGATCCCACCGCCGCCGACCTCGCCGGCGCCGATCCGCCGGAACCGCCGCGCGCCTGGGCGGTGAGCCCCTGGGGCAGTGACTGGTATGAGCCCCAACCCTGGGAGATCGAAAACGGCGAACCGGAGGCCTGGAAGCACCTGCTGCGGCGACGTTATGGCGGCGACCTGCAGGGCATCATCGACCAACTGCCCTACCTCCAGGAACTCGGCGTCACCGCACTCTACCTCAATCCGGTGTTCGAGGCGCCCTCGCTGCACAAATACGATGGGGCCAGCTACCATCACATCGATCCGAACTTCGGCCCCGATCCCGTCGGCGATCGCGTGCTCATGGCGAGCGAGGATCCGGCCGATCCACGCACCTGGGTCTGGACCCGGGCCGACGAACTTGCGCTCGACCTGATCGACGCCGCGCACGCCGCGGGCATGCGCATCATCTTCGACGGTGTATTCAATCACATGGGACAGAACTCCTTTGCCTTCCGCGACCTTGTGGTTCGGCAGCGGGAGTCGAGGTTTCGTGACTGGTTCACCGTCACGTCCTGGGCCGATCCGCAAACGGGGGAGGGCTTTGCCTACGAAGGCTGGTTCGGCGTGCCGTCGCTGCCGGAACTGCGCGAGGATGAACACGGCATCGTCGCCGGGCCCCGCGATTACATTTTCGCGGCCACGGAACGCTGGATGAACCCCAAGGGCCGTGGCGCTGCCCACGGCATCGACGGTTGGCGGCTCGATGTCGCCTTCTGTGTCGGCCATCCGTTCTGGAAGGCCTGGCGCCGGCACGTGCGCGCGATCAATCCGGAGGCTTATCTCACCGCGGAAATCGTCGACGTGCCGGAGAAGGTGACGCCCTATTTCCTGGGCGACGAATTTGATGCCGAGATGAACTACAACTGGTTGTTCACCGCGGTGGAGTTCCTGGCCGATCCGCCGCCGCAGCGCAGCAGCGCGACCGAGTTTGATCGGAAACTGCGGGAGTTGCGCGAACTGCATCCGGATGGCGTGGCGGATGTGGTGATGAACCTGCTGGGCAGCCACGACACCAACCGCATCGGCTCCTACCTGGTGAACCGGGGGATCGGCCGTTACCGCGATTGGAACAGCTACTTCAGTATCTCCAAGGCGACGGAGAATCCCGCCTACAGTCCGCGCCGGCCGGGATTGGAGGAACGGGCGCTGCAGAAACTGCTGGTGATTTTTCAGATGACCTACCTCGGCGCGCCGATGATCTACTACGGCGACGAAGTCGGCTTGTGGGGCGGCAACGATCCGGACTGCCGCAAGCCGATGTTGTGGTCGGATATTGAATACGCCGACGAGGTGTTTGCTCCGGACATGCGCACCCGGCACGAACCGGATCGGGTCGTGCCAAATCGCGAACTCCTGGCGCACTACCGGAAGCTGATTTCGATTCGTGCGGCGCATCCGGCACTGCAGCGTGGCGCCTACGCGACGCTGCTGGCGGATGACGACGCTGAGGTGTTCGCTTTTACGCGCACGTTGGGTAAGGCACAGGTGGTGGTGGTGCTCAACAGCGCCGATGAAGCGACCACAATGACGGTGCCGGTGCGTGCCGCAGGAGTTTGGCGCGACGTTTTGAACGGCGGAACGGTCGCATCGACCGATGCCGGACTGCGCATTGCGCTCCCCGCCAAATGGGCCGCGATTCTGGTGCTGTAGCGGGGGCGCGAAAACAAAAAGGCGCGCCCCGGTGGGCGCGCCTGGAAGGAGTTGCCGATGGCGGCAAACTGCCGGAAACCTCAACCGCGGCCTTTGCCGTTGCCCTTGCCGGTGTATTTTCCGCCGGAGTCCTTGCCGGATTTGTCGGATTTTTCGGACTTCCTGGACGGCTTTTTATCCGATTTACCGTGGTCGTGATCGTGGTCGTCGCGATCGTCATGGCCGTGGCCGACGCGACCGCCGAGTTCACGGTAGATGTCGAGATTGCGACCACGGTTCACTTCGAGCAACGCTGCGACCAGATGAGCGACCTTTTCGGCGGGCGTGGCGCCGGCGATCTGGAAGTCGGGATCGCGGAAGGTCTGGCGCAGGAAAGCCTCGTAGGCGCTGAGGTCACCGCTCACCGCTGCCAGAAGCGCGGCTTGATCGGCGTTGACCGTCTGTAGGTCCGCAATCACGGCGAAGGCGGCTTCTAGATCGAGGGTGAGGTCGGTGATCTGTTGCTGCTGGGCGGCGATGGTGTCTTCGGCAACCTGGAGGGCGGCCTCGAGTGCAGCCTTATCGGCCATGCATTGCGCGAGCTGCGCGGCCGTGTCCGCGAGCTGGGCCTGGGTGTCCGCCAACTGGGCCTGAAGGCTGGCGTTCTCCTGGAGGGCGAGGATCAGGCTGTTTTCCAATTCCGCGATCCGAGCGGTGGCGGCCTGGAGTTCACTTTGGAGGGCGGCGATGTTGGCGTGCGCGGCCTGGAGTTCGCTGTGGAGGCCGGCGATCTGAGCGGTGGCCGCCTGGAGTTCGCCCTCGAGGGTGGCGATCTGGTTTTGGGCGGCCGCGAGATCGGCGGTGAGCTGGGCGTTGGCGGCGTTGGCGGCGGCGAGCTGGGTCTCGAGGGACGCCACCTGGGCCTGGCTGTCGGCGAGTTGGCCTTCGAGCGAAGCGATCTGCGCGACGGCGTGGGTGAGGTCCGCCTGCAGGCCGGCCACCGTGGCGTTGGCGGCATCGAGTTGAGCCTGGAGGGCGGCATTGGCGCCGACGGCGGTGTCGAGCTGGGCGTTCAACGCAACAAGGTGGGCGGCGGCTTCGTCGAGCTGCGTTTCGAGCTGCACCTTGTGGGCCTGGCAGAGACTGAGTTGCTCCGCGAGACTCGTCGCCTGCGCTTGGGCGGTGGCAAGATCGGACGAGAGGCCGGTAATTGACGCGTCGCGATCATCGAGGGTCTGTTGCAGGAGGGCGACGAGGTCGTCGCAATCGGAGAGCTGTTGCTCGAGGGCGGCGATGCGGGCTTCGAGTTCCGGCTGCGCGTCGAGCGGGTTGGGGTCGACGCCGTCGAGCACCCCGTCGCCGTCGGTGTCGGGATTGTCGGGATCGGTGCCGAGAGCGGTTTCCTCGTCGCTGTTGAGGCCGTCGACATCGGTATCGGTGACTTCGGCGAGGATGAAGCCGTCATCGGAATCGACGCTGATGTCGATGCGGTAGTTGATGCCATTGATGCCGCCCCAGTCCTCCAGCGTCACGTAGAGGGTGTTGACGCCGGGCACGAGGGCGTCGCCGGGCGGGCTGAAGCTGCCGCTGCCGTCGATCGTGCCGAGGAAGGTGCTGTTGAGGGTGGCGTGACCACGGTTGTCGGCGATCATCTGGATCGCGATCTCCGGTTCGCCCACCCAGCTCGCCGGCGCGACGAAACGGATGCGGTAGTAGGTGAAGGCGTGGTTGGCATCGGTGCCGACGCCGGCGGCGGGATCGGGGTCGAAGTTCAGCCACGCGTTGGTGCCGGTGACGTTGCCCCAGGGGTGGCCGGTGAACAGGTAGGCCGGACCCCAATTGACCTGGTCGCGGGAGGCTTCGGAGAAGGTGTCGATGGAGCCGGCGCTACCGTTGGCGCCGAGGACGGTGAGGGTTTGAATTTCGGCGCGGGCCGGGGTGAGAAGAGCGCTGGAGCTGAGCAGCAGCGCGCTGATGAACCGCGAGAGGGTGCGGGGGAGTGGTTTCATCGGGTTGGTGGGTTGGATTGGCTGGAAAACGCCCGCGGAGGAATTTGGGAGCGGGCGAAAGTGGGAACAGCAGCTCATGCGAAGCCGGATGGGAAAGGGGGCCGTGGGGTAAGAGAAATCTGGGGTAAATCCCCCGTTCGATACGAGGAGAAGGGATAATCATTGGCGATAACAACGAAGAAAGTAGGGGGTATACCCTATCGTCAAATGCAAAATGCATTATCTATTCGCAGCGCCTTGGGAGTCGCCAACCGTCGCGACGGCCTCTGTGCCGGCGGGCTTGGGCGGCCCGCGCTGCGGGCGTCGAGGTCCTGCGATGCCCACGGGATGCCCACGGATGCGCCTGCCGCTTCCAACAAAAAAAGGCGCGCCGTCGGGGCGCGCCTTGGGGGGATCGGAAACGAGGCGTATCGCTCAGACCAGCAGGAGGGCCGGGCTTTCCAGTAGAACCTTGAGGGCGCCGAGGAATTCGGCGCCGACGGCTCCGTCGACGACGCGGTGATCGCAGGACAGGGTGAGGTTCATGCGCTGGCCGATGACGATCTGCCCGTTGACCACGACCGGCTTCTCGACGGTGGTGCCGACCGCGAGAATGGCGGCGTTGGGCGGATTGATGATGGCCTGGAAACTGTGGATGCCCATCATGCCGAGATTGCTCACGCAGAAAGTGCCGCCGGTAAACTGGGCGGGAGTGAGCTTTTTGGCCTTCGCGGCCTTGGCGAGGGAGCGGACCTCGGCGCTGATGTCGAAGACCGATTTCTCATGGGCGTCGAAGACGACCGGCGTGATCAGACCCTCCGGCATGGCGACGGCGAAGGAGATGTTGGCCCGGCTGTGGGCGCGAACCTGGTTACCTTCCCACGAGCAATTGACGGCCGGCACCTTGCGCAGGGCCTCGGCGCTGGCCTTGAGGACGAGATCGTTGAGCGAGAGCTTCACCCCCTGATCGGCAAGGCCGCCGTTGAGCTGGGCGCGAAGGGCGAGCATCGGCGCGGCATCGACCTCGATATCGAGGTAGAAGTGCGGGATCTGGGTTTTCGACTCGACCAGGCGGCGCGCGATGGTCGCGCGCATGTTGGAGACCGGCATGGTCTTGTCGGGTTGGATCGGGCCTTTGCTGCGATAGGCGCCGCCGGGGCCGCCGCTTTTTTCTGCCTCGAGCACATCGGCGCGGCGAATGCGGCCGCCGGTGCCGGTGCCTTTGACCCGGGCGAGGTCCACGCCCTTTTCCTGCGCAAGCTTGCGGGCGAGCGGGGAAACGCGCAGGCGCTGGCCTTCGATCACCGGAGCGGGATTGGCGCCGGCGGGAGCCGAAGCGGGAAGGGGAGCGGGCTGCGGCGCCGACTTTTCGCGCTTGGGTTCCTCGTCCTTGACCGGTGCGGATTCGTCGGTCTCGGGCTTCTCCTCCTTGGCTTCTTCCGACTTGGGCGCAGGCGCCGCCTGCTTGGCGGGGGCTTCGACCTTTTCACCTTCTTCGCCGACGGCGCAAAGGGGTTCGCCGATGGCGACCTGGGAGCCATCGGGGGCAAAGATCTTGAGCAGGGTGCCGTCGAAGAAGCTTTCCAGCTCCATCGTGGCCTTGTCGGTCTCGACCTCGGCGAGCATGTCGCCGGTGGCCACCTTGTCGCCCTCCTTCTTCAACCATTTGACCAGCGTGCCCACCGTCATGGTGTCGCTGAGTTTCGGCATTTCGATGATGTCGGCCATGTTTCGGAAGATGTCAGATGTCGGAAATCAGATGTCAGAGGATGGAAAACGCAGGAATCGGAGAATCTGAAGTCTGATGGTCTGACTTCCGACTTCTGCGCAGGGTGTTACGCGCGGAGGGCCTGGCGGGCGGCGGTGACGACGCGGTTGATGTTGGGGAGTTGCTCGATTTCGACGGGCGGGCTGTAGATGGCCGGGGCGTCGATCGTGGTGACGCGGGTGATGGGCGCATCGAGTTGATCGAAGGCCTCCTCCTGGATCATGAAGCCGAGTTGGGCGCCGACCGAGGCGAAGGGTTTCTGTTCCTCGACGATGAGCACGCGATGGGTCTTGGCGACCGACTTGAGCACCGTGTCGATGTCGAGCGGGCGGATGCTGCGCAGGTCGACCACCTCGATGGAAACCCTGTCTTCCTTGGCCAGCTGTTCGGCGGCGGCGAGGGAGTGCAGCACGGAGCGGCCGTAGGTGACGATGGTGAGGTCGGAGCCCTCGCGCTTCACGTCGGCGAGACCGAGCGGGATGAGCAGTTCCGGATCATCGGAGACCTCGCCCTTCTCGCCGTAGAGCATGGTGTTCTCGAGGAAGAAGACGGGATCGTTGTCGCGGATGGAGCTCTTGAGCAGACCCTTGGCGTCGGCCGGGGTGGCGGGCACGACGACCTTCACGCCCGGGTGGTTGGCGAGCACGTTTTCCGGGGTGTGGGAATGGGTGGCGCCGACGTTGGTGCCGCCGTTGGCGGGGCCGCGGATGACGATCGGGCAGTTGATGAGGCCACCGGACATGTAGCGCACGTTGGCGGCGTTGTTGAGGATCTGGTCGAAGGCGACGGAGTAGAAGGACCAGAACATCAGCTCCATGACGGGGCGGATGCCGAGCATGGAGGCGCCGATACCGGTGCCGATGAAGCCGGCCTCGGAGATCGGCGTATCGACGATGCGCTTGGGGCCGAATTTCTCCAGCAGGCCCTCGGAGATCTTGTAGGCGCCGTTGAACTGGGCGACTTCCTCGCCCATGAGCACGACGTTTTCGTCGCGGGCGAGTTCCTCGGTGAGGGCGGCGCGGACGGCTTCGCGGTAAGTGAGTTCAGGCATGGTGGTGCGAGAAAAGGTTCAGCTGAAGAAAAGGCGGCCGCGGGAGGTGCGTTGCTCGGGATGGTCGCTTTCCCAATAGACGTCGCGCTGGATGTCGGCCGGCGTCGGGAAGGGGCTGTCCTCGGCAAACTTGGCGGCGGCTTCGGCCTCGTCGCGGGCGGCGGTGTCGATCTCCTTGATGATATCGTCGTTGAGCACGCCTTCGGCGAGCAGTTCGGCCTGGAAGACGGTGATGGGATCCTTGGTCTTGCGGTATTCCTCGATCTCGTCGCGGGTGCGGTAGGTCTTGTCGGGGTCGGCGACGGAGTGGCCGCGGTAGCGGTAGGTGTCGATCTCGACCACGGAGGGTTTGGACTCGTTGCGGGCGAGTTCGAGACAGTCATGCAGGCAGGCGCGGACCTCGTAGACGTCGTGACCGAGGCACTTGGCCCAGTGCATGCCGTAGCCGGCGGCGCGTTCGGCGAGGCCAGGGCCGGCGGAGGAGCGGATCTGCGAGGTGCCCATGGAGTAGCGGTTGTTCTCGATGACGAACACGCAGGGCAGGTCCCACAGACCGGCGAGGTTCATGGCCTCGTGGACGGCGCCCTGGTTGACGGCGCCGTCGCCCATGAAGGCCATGGCGGCGCCCTTTTTGCCCTGGTATTTGATGCCGTAGGCAAGGCCGGTGCCGAGAGGGATCTGGCCGCCGACGATCCCGTGGCCGCCCCAGTAGTTCTTGTCGGGCGCAAAATAGTGCATCGAGCCGCCCTTGCCCTTGGAGCAGCCGGTGACCTTGCCGTAGAGCTCGGCCATGAGCGGGCCGGTTTCCATGCCAACGGCGATGGCGTGGCCGTGGTCGCGGTAGGCGGTGATCACGTGGTCGTTCTCGCCCATGAGGGAGCAGCTGCCGACGGCGACGGCCTCCTGGCCGATGTAGAGATGCAGGAAGCCTCCGATTTTCTTGGCTTGGTAGGCACGCAGGGAGCGTTCCTCAAAGCGCCGGATGCGCATCATCTTGCGATAGAGCTCGATTTTACCCTCGGCCAGCAGGTCCGCGTTGATCGCGGCCCGGGCGGCGTCGGAAGTCGTTGGTTGGTTCGTGTCTTTGCTCACAAGGCTGGTGAGTTGGTGGTGAACGGTCGAGTCTTCGGTGGCCCCAAGTCGAGGCAAGTGAATTGTCCGGTGGCGAGTGGATCCCGGCCGCGGAACTGCCGTTCAACGCTGGGTTTGGGAGGACAGCCGCGGACCGATGCGGCCCAATGTTCCACGAATCGAGCCAAGGTCCAGCGGCTTGGTGAGATAGTCGTTTACCCGTGGGGACCGAGTTCCTGCTCCACGGTGATATGGAGCGGGGCGTCCGGATGGCAGTCGGCGCGCAGGGCGACGAAGCCATGGCGATGGCGGTCGTAGATGGGCCAGAGCGCCGTGCGGTCGGTGTCGGGCAGTGGCAGCGTGTCGATGGTCGCGCGACTGAAAAAACCGAAGCGGCCCTCGTCCATGGCGGGGGGCAGGGCGGTGATCGGCCGGGTGCAGCGAAAGAGAAACAGCAGCCAGTGCGACTGTCCCTCGTAGGCCTTTTCGGCGATCATGCCGAACAGATGCAGGTCGGCGGGCGTGATGGGGAGTCCGGCTTCCTCCCGAGTCTCGCGCGCGGCACATTCGAAGGGCGACTCGCCGATCGCGGTCTCAAGTTTGCCGCCGATCGGAGTCCAGCGGCCGAGATTGGGCGCCTTGGCGCGGTGCAGCAGGAGCTGTTCGCCGGCCTCGTTTTCGATGAAGACGAGCACGGCAACCTTGTAGCCGAGAGGAGGGAGCCGGGGAGCGGGAACGGAACTCATACGTAAAACATTGGCATCAGACCGGTTTTGAACGTGACGTGCGCCGCATCGTCCTCAATGACTTTCGCCAGTTAATGTTTTTGTGGCGCGCCCTGTTGTTATTGCTGGCCATAGCAACACCCAGCGGGACGGCTCTTGCTCGACAGGGAGTTGCGACCGTTGAGGTGGCAGGGGTTCGTTTTGGGGTGGTGCCAGACAGCGCCGGTGCCGTGTGGTGGTGCGGAGAAGTCGAACTGCGCATCGAAGCCGGACTGGGCGGAGACCGGGCGCGTTTCGCCGAGCGGGTGCGGGTCGAGCTGCAGTGGGGCGCGGAGGTGGCCGGCGCTGAGGAGGGATTCGAATTCTATCGCGCGGCGGCGGTGGCTGCGGCGGTGGAAGCCGGGACGGCGGTGTACCGCTTTTATCTGCCGCCCGCGGTGGTGCGGCGGGATCGGATCGAATCGGCGCCCCGTTTCTGGTCGGCCGTCGTATCAGCGGCAGGGATACAGCTGCCGGATTCCCGTCGCAGCGTCGGACCGGGCCTGTCCAGCCCGGAGTCGCTGGAAAACTTCCGACGCCGGCTCGGCGCGCGGGCGCCGGCCAACGACGGTGTGTTGCTGCCCTGGTATCTCACGCCCTTCGCCTTGCCCGCCCGCGCGGATGCTCCGGTGCCGATCCGGCTCGAAGCGTCCGCAGGCCCCTTTTGAACCCGCCGGAGCAACCGTCGTCATGGGACTATGGATACAAAGATCAGGTGAGCCGGCCGCGAAGGTGATCGAGATCGGCGTGGCCCACCTGACGGCGGGGCTGGCGTATCGGGCAAAGGCGAATGGCGATGCCGTGCGGGTGAAGCGGGCGTTTGAACGCAGCTGGAGCGGACTGGCGGGGGAGCCGGGAGCGGAACTCGATGAGGCGCTGGTTGCGCTGCGGGCGGAGTGGGGTGAGGGCGGGCCGGTCCATCTCGTCATCCCCGGTCACCTCGTGCTCACGAAACCGTTGCAGGTGCCCGCAACCTCCCGCGCGCAACGCGACCGCATCGTCGCCTTCGAGGCGCGGCAGGCGATCCCCTTTCCGCTCGAGGAGGTTGTTTGGGATTACGCGGTGATCGAGGAAGGCGCGGAGAATCACACGGTGCTGCTGGCAGCGGCCAAGAGCGATGGGGTGCTTGGGCTGGTTGAACGAGTGCAGTCGGCGGGCTTCGAACCGGTGAGCCTCATGCCCGCGGGCTTCGCGCTCGCGACCGCTTGGCAGCATCACGCGCCGGGACCTGATGCGGGGCTGTTGCTGAGCCTGGGCGCGCGCAGCACGCAGGTGCTGCTCGCCGATCCCGGGCGCAGGCGGATGCGTACGCTGGCGCTCGGCGGCAATCAGGTTGCCAAAGACATGGCGGAGAACCTGCAGCAGTCGGCCATTGAAGCCGAGCGGTTGAAAGACGGTGTCCGGCGAGGCGAGATCGCGTTGCCGGCCGATTCGCCGGCGGGGGCCGCGATGCGCGAAGCCACGGCCCGGTATTGTCAGCGCCTGTTTGCCGAGGTCGGCCGGTTTCTGCTCCTGGAGCGCCAATCCGAATCGGGCGTGGTGCCCGCGCAGGTGTGGCTGTCCGGCGGCGCGGCTTCGATGCCGGGACTGCGGGAGAACGCGGTCGAGCGCCTGGGCCTACCGGCCGCATTCTGGACGATCGGGGGAGGCGAAGCTGGGCCGGACACGCTCGCCGATCGGCCGGAATGGTGGGGCGGGGCGCACGAGGCGCTCTCCGGTGTGCCGCAGATCAACCTGCTCCCGCGGTCGCTGGTCGAAGCCGGGCGGGCCCGGCGAGTTCGCCCGCGCTGGTATGCGGCGGCGGCGTTGTTGGCGGTGGCGCTGGCGCTGCCCGGAGTGCATTTCCAGCGTCTGGCCACCGCGCGCACCGCGGCCGCCGCGGCGCTTGATCGACAGGCCGCGCCCCATCGGGCTTTCCAGGCGCAGGTCCAGGAGGATCTTGTTGCCGTGGAGCGACTGGAGAAACAGGCGCGCCAGTTGGACGAGGTGCTGGCGGCGCGGGGGGCCTGGTTGCGCTTTCTGGCCGACTTGAGCGCCCGGGTCGCGGCAGTGGATGATGCCTGGCTGGAGCGCCTGCAGGTGCTGCCTGGGCAGGACGGTGAAACGGACGGAAAGCTCCGCATATCCGGTCGACTGCTGGATCGGGAAGCGCCGCTGAGGCGCGTCAGCCCGCACTCCTACGAACAGGCGACACGGCTCCTGCAGGGCCTGGTCGAATCGCCCTTCGTTCTCGCGATCGAGGGCGAGCGATTTGATGCCAACAACCCGGGAATCCTGCGCTTCGACTTCACGCTCGTCCTCAACCCGCACGCGGCCTTATGAGCGGGGCGCCGGGTATCCCGCGTGATCGGGCGGCACGAGTGGCTGGAGTCCTGATATTCGGCGCAGTTTGCGCGGCGGGGTGGTGGAGCTGGTCGGCGCACGGCCGGGCGGAGCAAGCCGCCCGGCGGCTGGCTGCGGCGGAACGGAGCTGGCGGAGCCTGGAGGCGAGCGAGCCGGTGCCGACCGCGGCGGTGGCGGCAGCATGGCGCACCCGGCGGGAATCGCTGGAGCGGCATCTGGAGCGGGCGCGTTCGGCCCTGGGCGCAGGGACGAACAACGCCATCACCCATTCGCCGCCGCCTGCGCAGCGCGCGGACGCCTTTTTCGCCCTGGCCCGTTTTGTCGAGGAGCAACGGGCGGCGGCCGGGCGGGCCGGAGTCGCGTTGCCGAAGGAGTGCGCGTTTGGGTTTTCCGCCTATGCCCACCGCGGGCCGGCCGATGAGGAACTCGCGCTGGTTCATCGGCAGCAGCAAGTGACGCAGGGATTGCTAGAAATACTCTGGCGCAGCGGAGCCCGCGCACTTACGCGCATGCAGCGCGAGGTTCCGGCCGACAAGTTGCGAACGGAGTCTACGACGGTGCGTGGGAGCGGTCCGGTGGAAGGGCGGCGGGAAGACTACCTGCAGTTGCCGGCGTCACGCAGCCTCGCCCGGGCCGGCTTGGTCGACACGCTCGCCCTGCGGATTGGTTTTGTGGGCAAAACTTCGACCCTGCGGAACTACCTCAACGAACTGACGCGTCGGCCGCTGCCCCTGGTGGTACGGAGCGTCGAAGTGGAACCCCTGGGGACGGATGGCACGGCGCGCGGCGGCGTGCGCACGCTGGCGGACCTGTTTCCGGATGAACAAGCGGCGGCGACGACCGATGGCGGCGAGGAGCAGGCGGCGGTGCCGATCATCGGCATGAGCGACGCGGAGTTTCTCGTGACCGTGGAGTACCTCGACTTCTCGAACGAAGCGACCACCCCCGAAACGGAGGCCACCCCATGAAGATGCCACCGGGCATCGGCGCCGACCGTCTGGCCGTGATCGTGGCAGCCACCCTGGCCTTGGTCGGTGTCGGCTGGGCAGGGTGGAGCGAGCGGACGGTGACACGGGTGGCACGGCCGGTGCCGCCCCTTGAGGGCCGCCTGCCGCAGTGGGACTTGGCCCTTGCAACGCCGGAGGAGGCGGAGCGGCGCCTCGAGGTGTGGCGCGCGCCGGAGCCGAGCGCAACGGGGTGGGGGTTCGATTTGTTCACGCCGCCGGTTGTCTATTACGACCGGGACAGCAGACGGTATACGGTCAGTCCCGCTCAAGTGGACGCCGCGGAACCCCAGGAGGCCGCGGCGATGGGTTTCGGGGTGTCGCTGCTCGAGGTGCAACGCGAAGCTTATCCCCTGCAGCTGGTGGGATTCGCCGGAGAGGCGGGCAACTACCTGGGGATTTTTCAAAATGAAAAGACCGGCGACGGAGTGGTCGCGCGCGCCGGGCATCGCTTCAGCGACCTCGGCCTCGAGCTGCGTTCGCTCGAGGTGCGGCGCGAGGACACGATCGTGCCGGAGAGCATGCCCCTGCGGGAAACGGTCGCGGTGGCCGAGATTTGGGATGAGATTGCCGGCCGTCTGGTGCGGCTATCGTCGGCGGGCTGGCAATGGCGCGAGGCGCCGATCGCGCAGGTGCGGCTCGAAGCCACCGGAGAGGTGAGGGCGCTGCAGGCTGGCGACCGCATGGAAACGGATGCCGCGACCTTCGAGATCCATGCCGTGACCGCCTCCCCCGTCAGCGCGTTGGTGGTCAAGCACCACCGTGACGGTACGCGGGAGGAAATGATTCTACGACCGGACAGGCCGGCCGAACCGCAGTTGAAGGGCGACAGCCCCTTCTAAATCCCCCCGCCCCGATGAACCACCCGCCCCCGATGTGCCGCCCGCTTCCATCCCTGAGACCGTTCCTGTTCCGGCTCGGCAGGGTGTTCCTGGGCAGTGCCGTGCTGGTACTGTCGCCGCCACTGCCGGCCCAAAGCGCCACCGAGACGAAGATCCGGCTGATGGCCGACGCCTTGCGCGCCCGCGACCGCGGTGATCTCGAAGTGGCCGAGCAAAACCTGCTGCAACTGGCGGAACTGGCACCCAAGGATCCCGCGGTCACCCGACTGCTCGACAGCGTGCAAAGTGAACTCGAGGCGGAGCGGGCTTCATTGCGTGGACCCGACCGGCCGGTCGAACCTGCCGCGGCGGGTGCGGCTGCAGCGGACCCCGTGCTTTCGTCGGCGGATGCGCCGGCCGATGCAGCGCTCGTTGCCGCCGAGGCGGAGGCGGCGATGGCGGCCGAGGTTGCCACCCTCGCGGCCGCCGAGGAACAAAGGCAGCGCGAACTGATCGAGACCGCGCTCAGTCAGCGCGAGCAGGCGCGGCAGCTCGCCGCGGCGGGCCGCCCTGCGGCCGCCGTGGCGACACTCGATGCGGCGATGCATTCTCTGCCGGAGAATCCGCTCACGCTGCCCGTCATTCGCGAACTGCAGGAAGAGCGTGCGCTGGCTGTGCGGCTGCAGGTCGAGGCACAGGAACAGGTTGAGTCGCGGGAGCAGATCCGAGCCGAACGTGCCCCGGCGATCGTTGCCGCGGCGTCTGCGGAATCCGTCGAACCCGTCGATGCGTGGGAGGCGGCGCGCCGCCTCTACGCCGCGGGCGATTTTGACTCAGCTGAAGCGGCGCTGCAGACGATCCTGGCCCAGGATTCGGCGCATCGCGGCGCGCAGCGTTTGTTGGCGCGGATCGGCGAAGAACGAGTCGCGGCGGCGGCAGCTCTGCGCGAGCGCACGCGCGAAACGCTGATGCAGGAAGTCGGTCTCTCGTGGGCGCGGCCCACGGTGGCGGCCGAAGCCGACACCGGAAACCCCGATGACGACGCGGGCGAGAATCCGCTGATTGCGAAACTGGCGGACATCCGCATTCCCAGCGTGAGCTTCAACTCGGTGGAGCTGCAGCGCGTGGTCAGCACGCTGAGCGACCTGTCGCGCGAGTTCGACTCCGCCGAGGATCGGCGCGGGGTGAATATTCTCGTCATCGATCCGCAGAACCGGCGACCGCCCGTCAGCCTGACGTTGCGCGACCTCTCCTTGAAGCGTGTGCTCGATTTCATCACCGACTCGATCGGCTACCAATACGAAGTGCAGGCCGATGCGGTGGTGGTGCGGCCGGGCGGCGAGACCTCGACGCTCGACACGGAATTTTTTCCCATCACGCGCTCCACGGTCATCCGCATGACCGGCATCGGTGGCGGCCTGGCATCGGGCGGCGCGCCGGTGACGGAGGATCCCTTTTCGCCGGCCCCCGCGCCCGTGAATGCCCCGGGAGGCGGTGGAGAGGCGGTCGCGTTGCGGCAATTTCTGCAACAGGCGGGGGTGGACTTCGAAGGCATCGCGGGCGCGAGCCTGGCCTATGACGGCTCGGCCATGATCGTCACGCAGACCAGCCGTAACATCGAACGCATCCGCAACATCCTCAATCGCTACAACGACGTGCGGCAGGTGGAGATTGAGGCCAAGTTCATGGAGGTGCAGGAAGGCGCGCTGGAGGAACTCGGTATCCAGTGGAGTGTGACGCACGGTGTGCGCGGGGATCCGCGTTACGAAGCCCGCGGCGGCACGCAGAACCGCACGCTCAATGACGCTTTCACCAACACCGTGGCCGGGACCGAAGGACGCATCTTCCGCCCGGCGCGCAGCGAGTTGACCGACGCCGATGGGGCGGTGATCCAGGAGGCGACCGACGAGCTGAGCCTGCCGATCGTCAACAATCCGGCGACCCTGCCGCGCGCGCTCGATCTGGCCGCCGATGCCGGACCGATCGCCGACATTCAAAGCCTGATCGGCGAGTTCGATGTCAACGCGGTGATCCGCGCTCTCTCGCGTACGGCGGGTTCGGACCTGTTGAGCGCGCCGAAAGTGACGGTGCTTTCGGGTAATCCCGCCACGATCACGGTGGCGCAGGAACTGCGGTATCCGACGAGCTACGGGGAAGTGCGCAGCGAAGTCGGTTCGTCGAGCCGCGACAGTTCGTCCGCGGGCGTCACGATCACGGCCGGCACGCCGCGCGACTTCGAGACGCGCAAGGTCGGGGTGGAGCTGCGAGTGACGCCGACGGTGGAGGAGGACGATTACTCGATCAGCCTGGATCTGAACCCGCGGGTGACGGAGTTCGAGGGCTTCGTCGAATACGGCGGTCAGAGCGTGGCGATCTCGAACGACACGACGGTGACGGTGCCCTCGGGGTTTTATCAGCCGATTTTCTCCACCCGCGAGGTCTCGACCAAAGTGACGCTCTGGGATGGCGCCACCCTGGTGATGGGCGGCCTCACGCGCGAGGAGGTGAAGACGGTGCAGGACAAGGTTCCCTTTCTCGGCGACATTCCCGGACTGGGCCGGCTCTTTCGCTCCAAGGGCGAGACGACGCAAAAGCGCAATTTGCTCATCTTTGTGACGGCGAACCTCGTCAGCCCCGGCGGATCGCCGAAGAAGCAGAGCCTGCGCGGTGTGCCCCCGAGTTCGGCCTACCAAAACCAAACCCTCACCACCCCCGCCGGCCCGGCGGTGCGGGAGTGAGGCGGGAAAGTTCCCGGTGCGCTCCGGAGACATCGGCCGGCGTGAACTCGGCGAGTCTGCAGCCGAGCTGACTGCCAAGGGCGGGTGGACCGCTTCAGCTTGACCCGAGCAGTCCGCAGCAGGTTGTCCTCACTTCTGCAGAGGCTCCGCCTTGGCGTAGAACTCCTTCGGGGCTGCGTCGAAGTATTTGAACAACGCGGGACACAACCAGCCTTCGATTTCGAACGTCGGTGAATAATACCAGTTTCCGCCGTATTCTTCTCTCCGCCATTCGAGCTTTGCGGCATAACCGGGAAACGGAGCGGGCGAAAAAATCAGCCGGAATCCCTTTTCTGCGTCCTCAATCGAGGCCACGAGGCGCTCGATCATGGCATCGATTCCGAAGACGAACGGCTCTCGCACAAGATCGACAGTTTCGTCGTCAAAGACCCAGGCGCCCTCGAACTTGTAGGGCTTCAGAATGAAAAGTGAGTTGGCGCTCATCAGGAGGGTCGGATGTCTGTTGCGGAAACGAGTATTGGGAAGGGGGGGCCGGCGGCAGTTCACGGCTTTGCATTCGGGGCGACGCAACTGGGGTGGTCGTTCCGTCAGCAACGTGCTCGGCGGTAGTGTCGGCAATGGGTGACACAGGTCGAGTTCGGAAAGTAGCCTGCGGTTGCTGCGCCAGTCGGGATCGGGGGGGCGCATCGGTCTTTCTTCGCGAGATCGGGAACGGAGAGGGATCGGCTGAAGCCGACCCTACGGGGGCGGGGCGTGAACCGGGGAGGCGGAGGGCGGTCCATTCCGGGATGCGCGCGATTTGGAAAGGGGCGATCAACTTCGGCCTGGTAAACATCCCGGTGGCGCTGTTCCCGGCCACCCGGCGCGAGGACCTGAAGTTCCGCCTGCTGCGGCGCACGGATTTGAGTCCGATCAACTACCAGCGCGTGGCCGAGGTCGATGGGAAGATCGTGCCGTGGGAGGAGATCGTGAAGGGGTACGAATACGAGAAGGGGAAGTTCGTCGTGCTCACCGAGGAGGACTTCAAGCGGGTCGATGTCGAGGCCACCCAGACGGTCGATGTGATGGACTTCGTCGACGAGGCGGAGATCGACCCGGTGATGTATCAAAAGCCCTATTACCTCGAGCCGCAGAAGGGCGGGGTGCCGGCCTACCGGCTGCTCCACGGCGTACTCGAAAAGAGCGGCAAGGTGGGGATCACCAAGGTCGTCATCAAAACCCGCCAGCACCTGGCCGCGCTGCGGGCGCGCGGTCCTTACCTGATGCTGGAATTGATGCACTTTGCCGACGAGTTGGCCGACCCCAAGGAACTCGACGTGCCCAAGAGCGGACGCAACCCGACGAAGCGTGAACAGGACATGGCCCGTTCGCTGGTGGAGGAACTCACCGTCGAGTGGGATCCGGAGCGTTACACCGACGACTACGAGTCGGCCCTCATGGGCCTCATCAAGGAAAAGGTAAAGCGCGGGGGCAAGAGTCCGCCGAAGGCGAAGGGCCGGAAGGCGAGCGATGGCAAGGTTATCGATCTGGTCGCCGTATTGCAGGAGAGCCTGAAACAGTCGAAGTCGGGCGGAAAGGGAACGAAGGCACGCAAGAAGGCCACCAGCAGCAAGCGTGCGACCCGGAAGAAGCCGGCGCGCAAAACCAAGCGGGCGGCATGACCACGACGACCCCCAGTGTGCGCGCCCAGGCCGGCGGGCTGGCGGCCTACCGGCGCAAACGCGATTTGTCCCGCAGCGGCGAGCCGGCCGGAAGCGGGCGGCCGCAGCGTCGCGGCGGAAACGCGGTCGGCCCGGATCTGCCCACCTTTGTGATTCAGAAACACGACGCGCGGCGGCTGCACTACGATCTGCGCCTGGAGATGGAGGGAGTGATGCGCTCCTGGGCGGTGCCAAAGGGGCTGCCGGCGCGGACGGGTCGCAAGGTGCTGGCGATCGAGGTGGAGGATCATCCGCTCGACTACGCCGGATTCGAAGGTGTGATTCCGCCCGGCCACTATGGCGCCGGCACGGTGATGGTGTGGGACCGCGGCCATTACCTCACGGCGGAGGAGGATCCGGCGGCGGCGCATCGGGCGGGGAAGCTGGACTTTGCGCTGGTGGGGGCGAAATGCAGCGGCAACTGGACCCTGCGGCGAATGCGCACCCAGGACGGCGACAAGCCGCAATGGTTGTTGATCAAACGCAGCGAGCCGACGCGGCGGACGGTGATCAAACGCGACGGGCGCGAGCGCTCGGTGGCGACGGGGCGCACAATGAACGAAATCGCGCGGGAAGCGGAGGGGGAGTCGTGAAGGCGCGGGCCAAGTCGACCGCCGAGTTTGTGGAGCCCATGAAGGCCCGGGCGGTGACGGCTGTGCCCGACGGGGACTGGCGGCTCGAGATCAAGTTCGACGGCTATCGGGCACTCGCGCTCCTGCACGATGGCGAGGCGGAGCTGTGGTCGCGCAACCGCAAACGGTTCACGGACCGTTTTGGCGAAATTGCCGAGACGCTGGCGGCGCTGCCGTGTCGGGACGCGGTCCTCGATGGCGAGATCGTGGCGCTCGATGAACGGGGACGGTCATCGTTCCAGTTGCTGCAGAACATGCTGAAAGGCGGCGAGGCGGCGACCTTGCGCTATTATGTCTTCGACCTGCTGCGATGGGACGGCGAGGGCTTCATACACCGTCCGCTCGAGGAGCGGCAGGCGGCGCTGGCAAAATTGGTGCGCAGCGCGACGGGTAGGGGGCGCAACCTGCTGGCCCTGTCCCCGGTCTTCGACGAAGCGCCGGCGACTTTGCTTAAGGCGGCCCGCCGGCACGGTCTCGAAGGAATCGTGGCCAAGGCGGTGGGTTCGCGTTACGAGCCGGGCCGGCGGTCGGGAGCGTGGCTGAAGTGCCGGATCGTACACGAACAGGAGTTCGTAATCGGAGGGTTCACGGAACCCAAGGGATCGCGCAAACACTTCGGCGCCCTCCTGGTGGGGTTCTTCGACGAGGAGGACCGCTTCACCTATGCGGGCAAGGTGGGCACGGGCTTCGACGCCGACACGCTGCGGGAGCTGGGCGGTAGGCTGGCACGGGTGGAGCGCAAGGCGCCGGTGTTCGAGGCGGGGGACGTGCCGGCGCCGATTGCGCGCGAGGCCCATTGGGTCAAGCCGCGGCTGGTGGCGCAGGTGAAGTTTGCGGAATGGACCGATGACGGCCGCCTGCGGCAGCCCGCGTTTTTGGGGCTGCGGGAGGACAAGCCGGCGAGGGAAGTGCGACGTGAAGCGGTGGCAGGTAGGTGAGAGGCCTGATGTATGATGTGAGATGTAGGATGTATGATGTAAGAAGGGGGAGGTGAGCGGACGGACGAGGGGGGCTCGTGACCGTTTTCGCCCCGGACGACCCCGGATTCAATTCGGCCTGTATCCGTGTCGATCCGTGTGCCCGCCGGCCCCGGGCTCAGCGGCGGAGGCGGGCGAAGGATTGCTTTTGTTGGAGGACCGGAGCGAAGAGGTCGCCGTGGCGCTCAAGGCGCTTGAGGACGTCGGCCGGGCCGAAGACGAGGCCGGCGTCGGCCCGGCGGCTGCGGGCGGCGCGTTCGACCTCGGTCCACTGGAGCGGGGTCGACACCTGCGGCTGCGGCGTGGCGCGCAGGGAGTAGACGCAGACCGTGGTCTTGTGGGCGTCGTTCTGACTCCAATCGATGAATACACGATGGCGGCGGGCGGACTTGGCCATGGTGGTGGTGACCTTGGCGGGCGTTTCGCCGGCGAGGATGTCGCCGAGTTGGCGGGCGGCCTGTTTGGTTTCGTCGGCGGTGACGCGCGAGTTGACGGGCACGTAAACCTGCAGGCCCTTGGAGCCGGAGGTTTTGGCGAAGGCATCGAAGCCGAGGGCATGCAGTTTATCGCGAAGCCGCACGGCCACGGCGGCGCATTGAGCGAGACCGGTGCCGGGACCGGGATCGAGGTCGAACACCATGGCGGTCGGCGTATTCGGTCGACGGGCACGGCCCATCGGAACGTGCAGCTCGATGTCGGCCAGGCTGGCAAGCCAGACGAGTCCGGCGGCGTTGGTCACGACGGTGTAATTGATCTTCTTGTCGTCGGGCTCGGGTTGCACGGTGACGGTCTTGATCCAGTCGGGCCGATGCGCCGGGCTGCGTTTTTCGTAGAAGAACTCGCCGTCGACGCCATCGGGGTAACGTTTCAGCGTGAGCGGACGGTCACGCAGGTGCGGGAGCAGGGCATCGGCGACGGCGAGATAGTAGTCGGCAAGGTCGCGCTTGGTGAAACCGGTGGCCGGGTAGAGCACCTTGTCGGGATTGGAGAGGCGGACATTGCGGCCGGCAGCCCGGAGGGTGATCGCGTTTCGCGCCATGGGGCGACAGACCGGCCGGACGGCGCTTGGTTTCCGCCGTACCGGAGCGCCGGTGGGCGCCTCAGCGCTGGCCGCGGAGGCGGGTCCAGGCGAGACCGAGGTATTCGCGCAGGCCCTGGGTGGTGCGTTCGAGGCCGAAGACACTGAATCTGAACCACCCGGACGGCGGGTTGCCGATGGGCGCAATGCTGTAGTCGGCCGGCGCGGGCGTGGCGTCGACGCCGGCGGTGCGGGCGAGGCCGAGGGCTCGCGGCATGTGCCAGGCCGAAGTGACCAGCAGCACCGGAGCGTCGTTGACGAGAGCACGGATTTCGAGCGCTTCGTCGTGGGTGTCGCGACCGTCCGGGAGTTGGGTGATGCGGGCGGGGTCGATGCCGAGCTCCACGGCGGCGCGGGCGAGCACGCTGGCATGTGATTCGAGGTACGGATCGTCGTTGGGGCAGGGGCCGCAGGTGATGAGTCGGGCCTCGGGCAACAGGCGGGCCAGGCGCACGGCCTCGACGAGGCGGGAGAGGGAGGAGGCGGAGAGGCGACCCAAGGCGGACAGGCGGGGATCGAGGTAGTGGCCGCCGCCGAGAACGGCGATGTAACGGGCCTCGGAGTAGGGGGCGGGGAGGCGGTCGTCGGCGGTGAGGTAAATGGGCGGGTGCCGGCTCTCGAGCGAGAAGGTAAGACGATCGCCGACGCCCTCGTTGCAGGCGACCACCAGGAGGACGAGGCCGGTGATGGAGGCGCTCGCGGCGGCGCGGGTCTTGCGGCGCACGAGCAGGGCGAGCGCGAGCAGCTGAAGCAGCAGGACCAGGGACAGCGGCATGAGCGCGTTGCCGAGGATTTTCTTGAGCAGGAAAAGCACGCGGGAAACGTGGGGAAGCATCGGGCGGAGCGAAAGTGTTTTGGTTTGAGCCGCGTCGAAGGTGGGGGCTGACTGCTCGGCCATGTCCACCTGGTTGCTTGTCGATGGTTTCAATCTCGCCTACCGCTGCTTTTTCGCGATTCCCGAGCTGACCCGTTCGGATGGGTTTCCGACCAATGCCCTGCATGGCTGGGTGAAGACGATGTGGAAGCTGGAGGACCAGGAGAAGCCGGAAGGCATCCTGGTGTTTTTCGACCTCGGCGGCGCGCAGGATCGGCTGGCCCTGCTGCCCGACTACAAAGCGCAGCGCGAGGAGATGCCCGACGCGCTTTGCCAGCAGATCCCGGTGATCAAGGAGTTGACGCGGCTGATGGGTCTGGGCGGCATCGAAGTCGACGGGGTGGAAAGCGACGACCTGTTGGCGGCGCAGGCGGTGGCCCTGGCGCGCGACGGGCACTCGGTGAAGATCGTGAGTTCCGACAAGGACTTTGCGCAGATCGTGGGTGATCGCATTTCGATGATGTTGCCGCCGCCGGCGGCGAATCCGCGGCTCGGCTGGCGGTCGATGGGACCGGCGGAGGTGGAAGCCAAATTCGGCGTGGGCCCGGCGCGCATCGCCGATTACCTCGCCCTGGTGGGCGACTCCGTTGACAACATCAAGGGGGTGGCCGGCGTGGGGCCGAAGACGGCGGCGAAGTGGCTGAACGCCCACGGCGATCTCGAGGGCGTGATCGCCGCGGCCGCGACGGGGCAGCTGAAACCCGACCGTTTTCAGGCGCCGGTGGTGGCGGACGCGGAGCGGCTCCGCCTGAACTTGCGCCTCACTACGCTCAATCTGGAGCTGCCGGTGCAACCGGCGGTACGCCCGGCGCCGGATGGTCCGGCGCTGGTGAAAAAGTTGGCCGAACTGGAAATGAAATCGACCACGACCGAGGCGGAGCGGCGCTACGGTGCGGCGCAGGGCGAGTTGTTCTGAATCCTCACGCTGCGGCCAGGCGGCTCCTGCGGACCGATTCCCGTCGCATCAGGGGTGCACGCGGGCGGCGGAGCGCAGGGCCCGGCCGAGCAGGCGGGCCAGTTCCTCGCCGGAGAAGGGTTTGCCGAGCACGTAGGTGTTGCTGAGCGTGTGCAGCTTCTCCAAGGCGTTCTCGCGGCCATAGCCCGTGATCACGATGGCGGGAATCGTGGAGCCGGTGTCCCGGATCCGTTGAATAAGATCGGCCCCGGTGAGGTGAGGCATGGTGAGGTCGGTGATCAGGGCCTCGTAGCGATGCGGATCGTTGAGAAAAGCCTGCAGCGCCTGTCGGGGATCCCCGAATACCTGGGGCAGGTAGCCGAACTGGCGCAGGCGGGTGGAGACGAATTGGACGACGGTGGTTTCATCATCGACGACAAGAACCTCCCGCGCGGCGCCCTCTTCGATCAATTCGCGAATCATCGGACGGACGGGGGCGGATTCACTGCAGGTGGGAAAGTAAAGTTCGAAGGTGGTCCCCACATGGCGCTGGCTGCGCACGCGATGGGCACCGCGATGGCTGGCCATGATGCCCTGGACGGTGGAGAGACCGAGGCCGGTGCCCTTGCCCTGTTCCTTGGTGGTGAAGAAGGGGTCGAAGATGCGTTCGAGGGTGGCGGCATCCATGCCGGTGCCATTGTCCGTGACGACAAGCACCATGTGGCTGCCGGGACGCAGGTCGGGAATCTCGGCGCAGAGGTCGGGCTCGACCTCGATCGGCTTGAGTTCGACGGAGATGCGGCCGGACTTCTCGTCGATGGCGTGCACGGCGTTGGTGCAGAGATTGAGCACGATCTGGTGGATCTGGGTGGCGTCGGCCATGACGACGCCCGGGCTCAGGTTTTGCGCGATCTCGATGTAGGACGGCGTGGAGGCGCGAACGAGTTTGAGCGCCTCGGAAACGGGGCGGGAGATATCGGTGGGCGCGAGCTTGGAGTCGGCCTTGCGGGAGAAGGTGAGGATCTGGGAAACGAGGTCCTTGGCGCGGAGGCCGGATTTGCGAATGTCCTTGAGGTCGGCGGCGAGCGGGGTCTGCGGATCGATGTCGAGCAGCGCGATTTCGCAGTGGCCGAGGATGCCGGTGAGGATGTTGTTGAAGTCGTGGGCGATGCCGCCGGCGAGGGTGCCGATGGACTCGAGTTTCCGGGCCTGAAAGAGCTGATCCTCGAGGCGGCGGTGGCGTTCGCGTTCGGCGAGCCAGGCGGTGATGTCCTCCTCGAGGATGAGGTGGAAGCGCAGGGTGTTGTCGGCGTTGCGGATGGGGCTGATGGTGGCCCGCACGTGCACGTTGTGTCCGTCGGCGTGGCGATTGGTGAGTTCGCCGGTCCAGATGTTGCCGGCGGCGAGGCTCGATTCGATCTCGGCCTGGTGTTCGTCGCGGGACTCCGGGACGCGCAGCATCGCGGCGGGCTGGCCGACGAGTTCCGACTCCCGATAGCCGGACAAGGCGCAGGCCTGGGGGTTGGCGAAGAGGATGGTGCCGTCGGTCTGGGTGATGAGCACGCTGACCGGGCTCTGGTTGATGGCTTGGGACAGGATGCGGATTTCCTCCACCTGTTCCTCGAGTTGTTCGTTGATTTCCTTCAGTTCGCCGGTGCGTTGCTTGACGAGGTTTTCCAGGCGCTGGTTTTCCCGACGCTCCAGCAGGGTGGAGAACCAGACGGCGAGACCGATGAGGGCGAGGGCGCCGAGACCGTAGCCGAGGTAGGCGAGGTTGCTGCGGTACCAGGGCGGGTTGACGCGGAACGAGACGGAGTCGGGTTCGGTGAGGTGCTCGCCGGTGCGGGCGCGGACCTGCAGGCGGTAACTGCCTTCCGGCAGACGGTTGAACGTGGCCGAGCCGGCGGTGCCCTGGGACTCCCATTCCTCCTGCTCGCCGAGACGCACCTCGAAGGTCGTGGGCGGCCGCAACTCGGCATTGGGGGCGGCGAAGTAGACCGTGAGCGAGTTGTCGGCGTAATCGAGCGCGTCGATCTGATCGCCGATCTCGAAGAGCGTGCGGTTGCTGACCGGGAAACTCAGTCGCGTGATGATGGCTTCCTGGGGGCGATGGCGTGCGCGCTTGAGCCACGGGTCGAAGCGGGCGAGGCGGCGGTCGCCATGCAACCACATCACTCCGTTTTCCTCGGGAGTGAAGAAATAGGGACGCAGACCGCCGGGCAGGTCGAACTCGAGATCGGTCCAAGGATCGGTCGTTGTGTCAAAAACATGGATACGATCGTCGCCCGCCACCCACACCCGGCCATAGGCATCGCGCACGGGCCGGCCGATGGCGTGGCGAAAACCGGCAAACTGCCGCAGGTGCTCGTAAGCGGGTTCCAGTTGCCGCGTCTGTTCGTTGAAGCGGAACAGGCGGTCGCCCACATTGAAGGCGGCGCGATCGTCGATCACGTAGGCCTGGACCCAGCCCTCGGGCACCCCCTGCGCGGCGCCGAGCTGCTGCAGGTCGAACGTGCCATCCGGCAGCGCCTCGAGGCGCCCGAGCAGGCCCGAGCCCATTTCGAGCCAGACCACTCCGCGCGGATCGGCACAGGAATCGAAGACACCGATGAAACCGGGGACGGTGTGCCGCTCGAATTGCAGCGAACCATCGGCGGCGTGCCCGACCCAGCCGAGTTCCTCCGTCGCCGCGTAGAGCCAGCGACCATTGCGGGGCGGACCGGCGAGCAGGCGGAAATTGATGGTCTCGGCGCTCACGCGCTCCCAGCCGTCCGGCCGGTGGGCGAAGACGCCGCGGTCGGTGCCGGCAAGTACTTCGCCGGTGGCGGTCGAGAGCGAGAAGGCGAAGCCGCGGTCGATGGGCACCTCTGCGAAATCCAGAAGCCGGCCGGAGGGCGTGTAATTGCCGCGCATGATCGTACCGTTGGAAATGATCCACAGCTCGCCGTCATGGCGCTGCACGCTGACGAAATCGGCGCCGGCCGGCAGGAGCGATTCGAAGGTGGTGAGGGGGGCGGGCAGCTCCAGGCGGGCAATGCCGTCGCCGAGGAGGGCCCACAGCACGCCGTCGGCGGTGGGGACCAGTCGCCGCACCCGCGTTACGCGCGGATCACGCGTGCGGTCGAAGACATCGAGTACCTGTCCCTTTTCGTCGAAATAGACGATGCCGAAGCCGTCGATCGCCGCGACAAAATGGTTTTCGGCGGTGGTGTGCAGATCGACATAACCGCCGTCGGTGGAGAGGATGCCGGATCCGCCGAACGGCGTGGTCTTTTCGCCGTCGAAGAGGAAGAGGCCCTTCGCGTAGGTGCCGACCAGCAATTGGTCGCCGAAGGGGACCGTGCACGAGATGGCGTCGTCGGCCGTGAGCCGCAGGCCCCCGAACAGGGGAGTGCCCTGGGCCGCGGGGCCCATGCGGAAAAGTTGGCCGATAACGCGGTCGCTCAGGTAGTAGTCGTCCCGGAACTTGAAGATCGTCTCGACGGTGCTGGCCCGCCCGAAAAGGGTGGCGGGCTCGCCGGGGCGCCAACGGATGACGTTGCCGCTTTCGCTGTGCCAGAACCAGTCTCCGTCGACATCGATACAGAAGCGCGGAATGGGGGTGCGGTCGTGCAGTTCGGCAGGCCACGTCGCCACCTGCCGCAGCTCCCAGGTGCCGTCGGGGGTGAAGGTGACTTCGCCGAAGCCGTTGCGCATGCCCGCGTAGATGCGGCCCTCGGCCGAGACCGCCACGCCGTCCAGCGGAGCGCCGTTATCGCCCGGCTTGCGATTGAAGACTTCCCAGCGGATGCCGTCGCCGACGGCGACCTGCTGCGGCGTGACGACGAGCAGGCGTCCGTCCGGCAGTTGATGGAGATCGGTGGGCAGGGCGGCGAGTCCGAGTGATTCGCGCCCAAGCACGGAAAACGGGGGGACCCCGGATTCAAGTTGGCCGGGAGGCGCCGAGGGGATGATGGCGCGCAGCCCGGAAACGAGGATGGCTGTCGCCAGCAGGCCCGGCAGCCAGGCCGCGCGAAGGGCGCGACGGAACGATGGAACGCAAAAGCGCACGCGGTGCGGGAAAACGGGGAGAGGGGAGGGGAAAGGGGGAGGCGGCCGGCGCGGGCGATCAGCCTGCGTTGGCGGCACCGGATGGATCGAAAATATAACCGACCCCATGCACGGTACGGAAGGCGTCAAGCGAGCTGCCGTTGCGTTTAAACAGGTCGCGCACTTTTACGATATATTGATCGAGCGAGCGGCTCTTCACGTCGGCGTGGATTCCCCAGACGGAGTGAATGAGTGCTTTGCGCGTGATCACGATACCCTCGTGTTCGTGCAGGTAGGCCAGGATGCCGAGTTCTTTTCGGCCGATCTTTTCGATGCGCTCGTCAAACTGGATTTCGAGGCGACCGGGGTGTACGGTGCCGCCGCAGATCTCGAACGGCTCGTCGCTGACGCGGGCGTTCTTGGTGACGTTGAGATCGTCCCGCGATTCGGTGCGGCGCAGGACGGCGCGGATACGGGCGACCAGCTCGGCGTAACCGAAAGGCTTGGTGATGTAGTCGTCGCCGCCGAGTTCGAGACCCTTGACCTTGTTGGTCTCGAGGGAATTGCCGGTCAGGAAAATGGTGGGGATCGAGATGTCCTCCCGACGCAGCTCCTCGAGCAGCGCGAATCCCGATTGATCGGGCAGGTTGACGTCGAGAAGCATGAGGTTGGCGAAGTTGCGCTTGAGGAAACGGGTGGCGTGGGCGGCCCGGCTGCAGATCTGGGCCTGCATGCCGGCTTCCTCGAGGTGAACGGAGATGAGTTTGGCCAGTTCCTCTTCGTCTTCGACGACCAGGATGAGCGGCTTGGGTTCGGAGCGCATGGCGGTTGGGTAAAATCGTCGGCCGTCGGTAACGGTTGTAAAAAGCGATTTTTTTACAAATCCCGCAAGGATGGAGTGTCAAAGCAAAGCGTTGGCCGAAACGCGTTAACTTTGGGCCGGCTGCGCAACTCCCCTGTTGCGGCAAGATTACGCTTGAAGGCGATGTGCACGGTGTGTGCGGTGCCGGGCGTGTCTGCATCCACACCTTTGCTCATGCTCGGACTGCCCAAGGGCAGCCTCGAGGAGTCGACAAAAGCCCTCTTTGCCAAGGCGGGCTGGAAGATCACCACGAGTTCACGTTCCTATCGCCCGTCGATCGACGACGCCGAACTCGACGGCCGTTTTGTGCGCGCCCAGGAGGTGAGTCGTTACGTGGAGCACGGGTTCTTCGATTGTGGCCTAACGGGCTACGACTGGGTGAAGGAAAACGAGTCGGATGTCGTTGAAGTCTGCGACCTCATCTACAGCCGGGCCTCGACCTTGAAGTCCCGCTGGGTGCTTTGCGTGCCGGAGGATTCGCCGGTGAAAAAGCCCGAAGATTTGGCCGGCAAGCGTGTGGCCACTGAGTTGATGGGCACCGTGAAACGCTACTTCGAAAGCCGCGGCATCGACGCCAAGGTGGAGTTCTCCTGGGGCGCCACGGAGGTCAAGGTGCCGGACCTCGTCGATGCCATCGTGGACATCACCGAAACGGGATCCTCGCTGCGTGCCAACAAACTGCGCATCGTCGATACCCTGCTCGAGACCAACACGAAACTCATCGCCAACAAGCAGAGCTGGGCCAATCCCGAGAAGCGCCGCAAGATCGAGACCATCGCCATGCTGCTCCAGGGCGCGCTTGAAGCGGAGAGCAAGGTCGGTCTGAAAATGAATCTCGCCGAGTCGGCGCTCGAGGCCGTGGTCAACAGCATCCCGGCCCTGCACAAACCCACCATCTCGCGCCTGAGCGACGAAGGGTGGGTCGCGCTCGAGACCGTCATCGACGAAAAAGTGGTCCGTCAGATCATCCCGCAGCTCAAGGAACTCGGAGCCGAGGGCATCGTCGAGTATCCGCTCAACAAAGTGGTCTATTGATTTTCGATTTCGCGATTCTCGGTTTTCGATTCGACAGAGTCGCCGATTGAGAAAGCCCGGTTGCGTGCCACTGAATCGAAAATCCCGAATCCAAAACCAAAAATGAAGACCGTCACTCTAGGCCTCCTGCAGCACGCCTGCACCGGCGATCCCAAGGCCAATCTCAAGAAGGCGCTCGCCCTCACCGAGAAGGCGGCCAAGCAGGGCGCCAAGATCATCTGCACGCAGGAGCTGTTTCGCTCGCAGTATTTCTGCCAGAGCGAAGATCACGACAACTTCCTGCTGGCCGAACCGATCCCGGGGCCGAGCACTGCGGCCTTCCAGAAAATCGCCAAAAAACACGGCGTGGTCATCATCGCTTCGCTGTTCGAGAAGCGGGCATCGGGCCTCTACCACAACACCGCCGCCATCATCGACGCCGACGGGTCGCTCCTGGGCATCTACCGCAAGATGCACATCCCGGACGATCCGCTCTTCTACGAAAAATTCTACTTCACCCCCGGCGACACCGGCTTCCGCGCCTGGGACACCAAGTTCGGCCGCATCGGCGTGCTGGTGTGCTGGGACCAGTGGTATCCCGAAGGCGCCCGCCTCACCGCGCTGCAGGGCGCCGAGATCCTGTTTTATCCCACCGCCATCGGCTGGCATCCGTCGGAGAAAGCTGAATACGGCGAAAACCAGCACGGGGCCTGGGAAACCATCCAGCGCAGCCACGCCGTGGCCAACGGTTGCTACGTGGCGGCGGTGAACCGCATCGGTCTCGAAACGCCCGTCGGCGGCGAGGGCATCGAGTTCTGGGGCCAGAGTTTTGTGGCCGGCACCAGCGGCCAGATCCTGGCCAAGGCCTCGACCGACCGCGAGGAAGTGCTGCTCGTGCCCGTCGAGCTGGGCAAGGTCGATGTGACCCGCACGCACTGGCCGTTCCTGCGCGACCGCCGGATCGACGCCTACGGCGAACTCACCAAGCGCTTCATCGACCGTACCTGAACCCATGGCCGCGACGCGACCGGCGACTCCACGTCAGGGAAAAACGGATACTCCCGCCGCGCTCGGCTTCCGCATGCCCGCCGAGTGGGAACCGCAGGAAGCGGTGTGGCTGTCGTGGCCGCACAAAAAGGCGTCCTGGCCCGGGCTGTTCCGCAACATCCCGCAGCACTACGCGGCCTTCGTGGCGGCCATCAGCCGCTACGAGACCGTACGCATCAACGCCGCCGCTCCGCTGCAGGAGCGGGCCAGGAAGCTGTGTGCGAAAGCCGGTGCCGACCTGGCCCGGATCGAGTTCTACGATCATCCCACCAACGACGCCTGGTGCCGCGATCACGGTCCGATTTTCGTCAAACACCGTCAGACCGGCGAGGTCGCGCTGACCGACTGGATGCACAATGCCTGGGGCGGCAAATACCCGCCCTACGATCTGGACAACGAGATCCCGCCCTCGATCGCCCGGGCGCTGAAACTGCGGCGCTTCGAAAAGCCGATGGTGATGGAAGGCGGCTCGATCGACGTGAACGGCAAAGGCCTGTTGCTCACGACCGAGCAGTGCCTGCTGCACCCCAACCGCAACCCGGGCCTGTCGCAGGCCGAGATCGAACGGGCCCTCAAGGACTTTCTCGGGGTGCGGAAAATCCTCTGGCTCGGCGAAGGCATCGTGGGCGATGACACCGACGGGCATATCGATGACATCACGCGTTTCTTCCGGCCCGACGGCATCCTCACCTGTGTCGAGCGCAACCGGCGCGATCCGAATCACAAGCTGCTCGCCGCCAACCTCGAGCGGCTCCGCGGCTTTCGCACCCTGCAGGGGCGCGGCTTCGATATCGTCGAACTGCCCATGCCGCGGCCGCACTTCATCAAAGGTGAGCGCGTGCCGGCGAGCTATGCGAATTTTCTCATCATCAACGACGCGGTGCTCGTGCCCACCTTCCGCCAGCGCAGGCGCGACGCCGAGGCCTGTGCCATCATCGGTTCCTGCTTTCCGGATCGCGAAGTCGTGCCCATCGACTGTGCCGAGATCATCTGGGGCCTGGGCACTTTGCATTGTCTTTCGCAACAACAGCCCGCCTGAGCGGTCCCACCTTCCCCATGACCTCCAGCTTTCGCCCCCTTCTGCTGCTCGCCAGCCTCGCGCTGCTTGGCGCGGGATGTGCCTCGATCGAGGAACGTTCTTCCCTGCCGCTGGCTTCGGCCCCGTCCCAGACCAACTATTTCGCCCGCGCCAAGCCCGCGGTTTTCGAGACCTTGGTCACGGTCCTGGAGGATATGGATTACACGATTTCCCGGGCCTTGCCGGCCCAGGGGGTGATCGAGGCTTACGGGCACCTGCTGGAAGGCGACGCGCCGGGCACCTCGCGTCAGTTCTACATTTCGGCGCGTCTCCGCGAGGTGGGCGAAAAGGAGACCAGCGTGGAGTTGACCGTGCGGGAAGCCCGCGAAGGCACGTTCTCGGCCGGCGCCACCCGTCAGGCGCACGCCCGGCACGGGCGTTACGACAGCATCTACGAGGCGCTCGAAAAGGCGCTGGGCGAGGGGAGCTGGCTCCCGCCCAGCCAGCCGGTCGCCGAGTAGCAGGCCGGGCCTCCCGCCGACCCCGGCCGGCGCAAATTTACCGCTTGCGCTTCGATCGTGGTTCTGGCGAGTCTGACCGTTCGCGGCCGTTCCTTTGATCGATCGATGTCCCGCCGCGGTGCTCCCGTCGATCGCCTTCCTGTCAGTGCAAACCATCAACCCATGCTCCGCTCCGGCGGGGCAACCCGGATGACCCAGGCCGTGGAGCAAGCCGCGGAAGTCCGTCCCAAAAAATGAGTTCCATCATGGAAGAACTCCTCGCGGAGTCGAACTTCACTCTCAATACCGAGGGTTCGATCGTCGAGGGTATCATCACCGAAATCCGCCAGAACGAGGTCATCGTTGATATCGGCGGCAAGTCCGAGGGCGTCATCCCGGCGCACGAGTTCATCGACCTCGGCGACCTCCAGGTCGGTTCGCCGATCGAGGTGCTGGTCGAAAAAGTCGAGGACAAGGAGGGCAACCCCATCGTCTCCTACGACAAGGCCCAGCAGAAGAAGAACTGGGAGAACATCCTCACCAAGTTCCCCGAGGGCACCGTGGCTTCCGGCCGCGTCCGCTCCAAGGTCAAGGGCGGCCTGATCGTCTCGATCGGCGTCGACGCCTTCCTGCCGGCTTCGCACATCGATGTGCAGCCGCCGAAGAATTTGGACCAATACGTGGGCCAGACCTACGACTTCAAGGTCCTCAAGATCAACCTCGAGCGGAAGAACATCGTGCTCTCCCGCCGCGAGCTCATCGAAGAGCAACGCGCCAACAAGCGCCGCGAGCTCCTCGAGTCGATCGAGCCGGGTCAAATCCGCAAGGGCGTGGTCAAGAACATCACCGACTTCGGTGCGTTCATCGACCTCGACGGCATGGACGGCCTGCTCCACATCACCGACATGAGCTGGGGCCGCATCTCCCACCCGAGCGAAATGCTCCGCCAGGGTGAAGAGATCGAGGTCATGATCATCGAGGTCAACCGCGAGAAGGAGCGGGTCTCCCTCGGCCTCAAGCAGACCACCAACAATCCCTGGGACGAGATCGACAAGAAGTTCCCCGTCGGCTCCAAGATCCACGGCAAGGTCGTCAACCTCGTGCCCTACGGCGCGTTCATCGAGATCGAGCCCGGCGTCGAAGGCCTCGTGCACATCACCGAGATGTCCTGGACCAAGCGCATCTCCAAGCCCTCCGAGCTGCTCAAGGTCGGCCAGGAGCTGGAGGCGGTCGTCCTCGGGATCCAGAAGGACGAGCAGAAGATCTCGCTCGGCCTCCGCCAGCTCGAGCCCAACCCCTGGGACATGGTCCGCCACAACTACCCGGTGGGCGCCCGCGTCCACGGCAAGGTGCGCAACATGACCACCTACGGCGCCTTCATCGAACTCGAGGAAGGCATCGACGGCATGGTGCACGTCTCCGACATGAGCTGGACCCGCAAGGTCAACCACCCGTCCGAAGTCCTCAAGAAGGGCGACGAGGTGGACGCCATCGTCCTCGACGTCGACGCCCAGTCGCAGCGCATCAGCCTCGGCATGAAGCAGCTCGCCGACGATCCGTGGTCCGACATCGACGCCCACTTCAAGATCGGCGACGTCGTGAACGGCACCGTCACCAAGCTCACCTCCTTCGGCGCCTTCGTGGAGCTCAAGGACGGCATCGACGGCCTCGTGCACATCTCGCAGATCAGCGAGGAGCGCGTCGAGAAGGTGAAGGACGTGCTCAAGGCCGGCGACCAGGTGACCGCCCGCGTCATCAAGATCGACCGCGACGAGCGCCGCCTCGGCCTCTCGATCAAGGCCGCCAACTACTCCGCGGACGAGCTCGCCGCCGAGACCGCCAGCTACGAGGCCCTCAACCGCGACACCAGCGGCGACATGATGAACCTCGGCGACATCCTCGACGACGCCGTCAACAAGGAGTAAGCCCCGGTTCGATCGTCCGATCGTTTCG
The DNA here is from genome assembly GCA_965652375.1 of uncultured Opitutus sp. Taxonomy (GTDB): domain Bacteria; phylum Verrucomicrobiota; class Verrucomicrobiia; order Opitutales; family Opitutaceae; genus Actomonas. The sequence goes on along the minus strand of CBFGUO010000001.1, from coordinate 129,026 downwards.
AATTCCCCCGAACGCCCCGCTTTCACGCGGGGCGTTTTTTTTTGGGGGGGGAGCCGGTCGGCCCGGCGCGCCCGACCCGCCCTAACGCGAATATTCCACATTGTAGGGCTGCCGCTTGCCGGCATGCCGCACCTGCCTCTCAGTCCACCGTCAGCCAGCGGCATGCCGGCAAGCGGCAGCCCTACAACGACGGGGTGTGAGCAATTTACGATCGAAGTGTGAAATATGCGGGCTAATGCTCCACCCGCAGACGGCCGATCAGCGGCCAGTCCCAGTTGTTCGAACCACTCGGGCCGGGCCCGGTCTCGAGGATCAAGCGGCGCTGCGTCCCCGCCGGGAGTTCGATCCTACGCGGAGCGAAGCCGCGGTCGGCGGGATTGTCGCGCGGATTCACAATCTCCTCGTGCGCCTCCAGCACGCGGCCGTCGGTTGCCAGCACCTTCCAGCGCAGCGCATAACCATCGGAGTTGCCTCCGTTGTTCCAGGAACCGGGGCGGGGACCCGTCTGGAAGGTGACGCGTCGCGCGGCGTCGGGCAGCCGAAACTCAACCTTCGCGTTGGGCGTGAACTGATAGAAGACGATTTGCTCGAAAACAAATCGCTCGGGCGGAACGAGCAGGTCCCACGCAGTCGGCTGCAGGTCAAAATCCTCCAATGGCTGAAGGACCCGCGCGTCGCGGAATTCGTAGCCGATGCGATCGGCGGTCCCGGCGGGCAGGCGGGTGACGATCGACACCTCATCGCGCGGGATATCGAGCTGCGTGAGCAAGGCGCCCACGGTGTGTTCGTTGGGGTTCCAAATGAACAGCTGGTGACTGCCGGGCGCGCCGCCGGAATAGCCGTTCAAGGTCACCCGATGTTTGGCCAGCGCAGCGGCCCAGGCGTCGAGGTTCTGCGCCGGCATCGACTGGTTGGTGAAGCCCGGTGCCCAGGCCAGGATGGGACCGTCGCCGGCCGCTTCCCATGCCTCGACGAGCGCGTCCCGTCGCCCTTGGGCTTCGGCGACACCGTAATGCGGTTGGCGAATCGCCGTGGTTTCGAGCAACAGCAGGGCCAGCGAAATCCCCGCGACGGTGCGGCGGCCGCCGATCCACAGGAGCATCAGCAGCAGTCCGCTGGCCGCGAAAAACAGCGCGTGGACCAGACCGCCGATACGGCCGGCGGCGCGAAACGCCCGCAGGGGTTCGATCCGCTCGCCGAGCCACAGCCACGGTGAATGTTCTCCGGGCCAGGACGTGAAGAACAGCACCGTCACCCACGCCGTGACCGCGAGCACGCCGGCCCGGCGCGCCGTCGCACTTGCACCCCGGCGCAGCCCGACCACAAGCGCGGCCAGTCCGCCGATCCAAGGCAGGAATCCGCCGAGCAGCAGGCGCTCGCCGAACGCGGCGTCGCCCGCCGGCCAGGCGGCCGGGTAAAGCCAGTGGCCGGGTGGCGCGGCGAACCAGGAACTCCAGCGCGGCGCAAGATCGATGAGTTCATGCATCGGGCGGCCCACGCCACTCTGCACCGCATGGGCATAGACCCTGACATTCACCGCACCGGCGACGACGCCCGCCCCGGCAAGGAAGAGGTGCCCGAACTTTACGAAGCGCGGTGGCGCCGCGGCGGAGGGCGCAGCATCTGCGGTGGGTTTGAGCAGCAGGCAGACCACCCCGGCGACGGCGCCGATAAAGGCCGCGAAGAATGCCAGATACGGCGCCGCGGCGAACTGCCAGGCGAGACCGCCCACCACGGCCAGGCCGCGCCAAGCCTGGCGATCGTGCGCCCAGGTCACGGCGTGGGCCGCCGCCCACAGGGTTGGAAACAAGGGCAGCAACTGCGGGTGGGTTCCCGTGGTCCAGACCATCGGCAGCCCAGCGAATGCGCCGACTGCGACCGGCGGCGCCCACCGCGCCGTCAGCCCAAGCCGACGCAGCAGAAAAACCGCGCTCGCGACGTTGAGCGCGGCGCAGACCAAATACCACGCCTGCATGGCGAGCTCGGGGTCGAACCCGACCGCGCGGAAGCCGATGTAGAACGGCAGGGTGCCGGCATGGGTGTCGCTCCAGCCGAGGGTGTCGCGCACGGGAAAAAACTGACCGGGACTCATCCAGTCATAATGGCCGCGCCAGGACTGGTAGCCGTGCTCGAGCACCAAGTGGTTGAAGCGACCATCGCCGAGGCCTGCCGGCAGATCGGCGAAGCCGCTCGTCCAAATCGCCTGCGTGACATGAACCGTGCCGAGCAACAACCACAGCAGCAGCCAGAGCGTGGCAGAGGCGGGGCGGCGGAGCGGGAACGACATGAGCGGAGGGGAAGAAGCTCACGACAAAGCACCGAGGACACCGGGAGGTGCAACAAAAACGGCCGGACCGCGGGAGCGATCCGGCCGGGACCAACGTCTACGTTCAGGAAAGGGGCGGAATCAGTTGCTGCGGGCTTCGATGAACTCGCGAATCACCTCTTCGCGGGCGACGCGGCGGTTCTCGATCTCGATCTCCTCGCGGCTGCGCTGGGCGCTGTGCGCGGCCATGGCCTTGCGCATCTTGGAGAGGGCGATGTTCTGCAGCTGCCGGATGCGCTCGCGGGTCACGTTGAACTTCTGCCCGACTTCTTCGAGGGTGAGTTCGTCGTAGCCATCGAGGCCGAAGCGGTAGCGGAGGATCTCGGCCTCGCGCGGCTCGAGCTGATCGATCATGCGGTGCAGATCGCTCTTCTCGGAATGTTCGCGCAGCGCCTCGAGCGGGCTCGCCGTATTCTCGTCGCCGACGATCTCGCCGAAGGTGGTGGAGTCACCCTCTTCGCCGACGGGGGCGTCGAGCGAAGCCGGCCGGACGCTCACGCTCTTCAGGTGCGCGACCTTGTTGGTCGGAATCTGCAGCTCGATCGCGATCTCCTCGTCGGTCGGTTCGCGGCCCAGCTCCTCGGTGAGGGCGAGGGCGGTGCGGCGCATCTTGGCAATCTTGTCGACCAGGTGGACCGGGAGGCGGATCGTCTTCGACTGGTTGGCCAAGGCGCGCTTGATGGACTGCTTGATCCACCAGGCGGCGTAGGTGGAGAGCTTGCCGCCCTTGGACGGGTCGAAGCGCTCGACGGCTTTGACGAGACCGATGTTGCCCTCGCTGATGAGGTCGAGGAGCGGGAGACCAAAATCCTTGTAGTCCATCGCGATCTTCACGACGAGACGCAGGTTGGCCGAAATCATATGATCGCGGGCCGCCTTGTCCCCCTTGCGAATCCGTTTGGCGAGCTTGACCTCCTCGTCGGGAGTGAGGAGGGGGGTTTTGCCGATTTCCTGCAGGTAAAGTTGGAGATGGCTGCGATCGGACGGTGAAGCCTGCTCGGCCGGAGCGGACTCGGGGCGCTCGAGGAACGACGGGGGAGTCACGAGGTTGACTTCCGGAGCCGCTTCGACGTTCGGGGCTGAAGAGCGATCAGGGCGAGCAAGGGTGGTCGAGATGGCCATGGTGATTGGGAGGATGTGGTTCGCGCTAAGAGCTTGGGACCGGGAGAGAAATTCCCTCGGGCTGGCAGGCTTCGACTCGCGCGGGTTAGAATGGTTCCAGATTCACTAACCAAGCGGTCAACTATTCGCCAATGGATCCCGTGCAAATCGACCGATATAAGTCTAGGAAATCCCGATCGACGGGAAGGATTTCGTGGCCTAATGGGCCGCTCGGAAGACGGCCGCAATCCTAGAGTTGTTCGGCGAGACGGACCGCTTTGAAGAGGGCGGAGGCTTTGTTGATGGTCTCGAAAAACTCGGATTCGGGGACGCTGTCGGCGACGATCCCGGCGCCGGCCTGGATGTGGATCTGCCCGTCCTTGAGGAGGGAGGTGCGCAGCATGATGCAGGAGTCGAGGTTGCCGTCGTAGCCGAAGTAGCCGAGGGCGCCGGCGTAGAAGCCGCGCTGGACCGGTTCTTTCGTCGCGATGATCTGCATGGCGCGGATTTTCGGCGCGCCGGATACGGTACCGGCGGGGAAGGTGGCGCGCATGAGGTCGTAGGCCGTGCGGTCCGGGGCGATGCGGCCCTCGACCTGCGAGACGATGTGAATCACGTGCGAATAGCGTTCGATGACCATCATCTCGGGCACGTGCACGCTGCCGTAGGCGCAGACCCGGCCGATGTCGTTGCGGGCGAGGTCGACCAGCATGAGGTGCTCGGCGCGCTCCTTTTCGTCGGCAAGGAGATCGTGCTCAAGATCGACGTCTTCTTCCGGCGTCGCGCCGCGTTTGCGGGTGCCGGCGATGGGGCGGATTTCGACCCGTTCGCCGGTGAGCCGCACATGCACCTCGGGTGAGGCGCCGACGATGGCGTAGTCGACCGTGTCGAGGATGAACATGTAGGGCGACGGATTGACCGTGCGCAGAGCGCGGTAGAGATCGAGCGGGGAGCGGCTGAACGGGCGCGAGAACCGTTGCGAAGGGACGACTTGGATGATGTCGCCCGAGCGGATGAATTCCTTGCACTCGTCCACGACGGCTTCGAAGCGTTCCTGGGTGAAATTGCCGGGCGGGACGCTCACGGCGGGGACTTCGACCAGATCGGCCGGGGCGAGCTGGCTCGGCTGGGCGAGCAGGGCGGCGAGTTCGCGCAGCTCGGCCACGGCGTGGTCGTAGGCGGCGGCGGGATCGCCGTTGACGTGGGCGTTGACGCAGAGGCGCAGGGTCTGCTTGGCGCGATCGAAGATGGCCGTCGAGTCGACCAGCATGAAGTAGATGAGGGGCAGCCGGTGCTCGTCGACCGGGGCGGCCGGCACGGTCGGCTCGATGCGGGTGATGTATTCGTAGCCCACGAAGCCCACGGCGCCGCCGGTGAAGCGGGGCAGATCGGGTGAGGAGACGGGCGTCACGCCGGCCATTTCCTGTTCGATCAGGGTCAGAGGGTCGGCCGGGGTGGGGAATTCCTCGGAGCTGCCGTCGGCCCGGCGGACGATGGTCGTGACGGGGCCGCAGGCGAATATTTTGCGCGGACGAATGCCGATGAAGCTGTAGCGGGACAGGTGTTCACCGCCTTCGACCGATTCGAGCAGGAAGGACGGGCCGGCCTGCTTGAGTTTGGCGTAGGCGGAGACCGGGGTCTCGAGGTCGGCCAGGAGGTCCGCATACACCGGGACGAGGTTTCCCTGCTGACTGAGTTGGGCAAAGGTTTCGCGGGAGGGCTGGATGTGCATGGCGCGGACGGGGCGAACGGGTATTGGGTCGGTGGCGACGCCGGGGGCGCAACCTGAAATTGAGGCGGGTGGCGATGCGAAGTTCGGCCGACAAGGGAGCCATTCAGCCTGCCGGTGGGCGGCGGGGCGTGGACCAAGACCCCGCCTGAAGGCGGAACTCCGAACCTCAGGGTGTGCGCGCTGGCCCGCGAGTCGGCGCCTGCGAGGCCTGCTTACTCGACCGTGACGGACTTGGCGAGATTGCGGGGCTTGTCGACATCGCAGCCGCGTTCGACCGCCACGAAGTAACTGAAGAGCTGTAGTGGAATCGTGGCGACAATCGGCAGCACCGCCTCGTGGCAAGCGGGGATGGTGATGACGTCATCGGCCAGGCCCTCGGGCAGTTCGGCGTCGTCGGTCGTGATGGCGATGATGGGGCCGCCGCGCGCCTTGATTTCCTGCATGGAGGAGATGACCTTGTTGAAGAGTTCGTTCTGCGGGACGAGGAAGACGGAGGGGCACTCGGTGTTGATGAGCGCGATGGGACCGTGCTTCATCTCGGCGGCCGGGTAGGCCTCCGCGTGAATGTAGGAGATTTCCTTGAGTTTGAGGGCGCCTTCGAGGGCGATGGGGAAGAGCTCGAGGCGGCCGAGGAAGAGCATGTCGTTGAAACGCGCGTAGCGTTTCGCGACCTCGCGGATGTGCTGGGCCTGCTCCAGAGCGAGACGGACCTTGTGGGGGGCGTCCTTGAGGGCTTTGACGATTTCGACGCCGTCGCGGAAACTCATGTCGCGGATGCGACCGAGATAGAGCGCGAGCATGGCGCCGATCATGAGCTGCGAAGTGAAGGCCTTGGTGGAGGCGACACCGATCTCGGGGCCGGCGTGCTGGTAGATGCCGCCGTCGGCCTCACGGGCGATGGTGGAACCGACGACATTGTTGATCGCGAGCACCTTGAAGCCCTTGCGCTGGGCCTCGCGCATGGCGGCGAGCGTGTCGATGGTTTCGCCCGACTGGCTGATGACGAAAAAGAGGGTGTTGGAGAACAGCGGGGTGTTGCGGTAGCGGAACTCCGAGGCGTGGTCGCACTCGACCGGGATGCGGGCGAAGCGCTCAACGAGGTGTTCGGTGACCATGCCGGCGTGAAGCGCGGTGCCGCAGGCGCAGAACATGAGGCGGGAGATGGTGCGCAGCTCGTTGGCGTTGGCATTGAGTCCGCCGAAGTTGGCGGTGGAGCCGTCCTCGGCGAAGCGGCCACGCATGGCGTTTTCGAGGGCCTGGGGCTGCTCGAAAATTTCCTTCTCCATGTAGTGGGCGAAGTCGCCGAGTTCGGCGTCCTGCACCTGCCAGGTGATCTTGTCGATCACGGGAGAAACGTCGGTCTGGTCGATGGTGGAGATCTCGAACACCTTGTCGCGGATGCCAACGAGTTCACCGTCCTTCAGGTAAACCACGTTCTGCGTGCGGCTGACCAGGGCAGCGACATCGGAGGCGACCACCAGTTCATCCTGTCCGACGCCGAGGATGAGCGGGGAGCCCTTGCGAGCGGCGACGAGTTCGCGGGGGCAGTCGCGGCACAACACGCAGATGCCGTAGGTGCCTTCGACGTGAAAGAGGGTCTTGCGCACGCTGGCCAGCAGCCGGGAACTGCCGTCGGCGGGAGCGGCTTCCTTGTCGTAGTGATAGGAGATGAGGTTGCAGAGCACCTCGGTGTCGGTCTCGGAGGAGAAGGTGTAGCCCTTGGACAGGAGAAACTTTTTGATCGCGGAAAAGTTTTCGATGACCCCGTTGTGGATGAGGGCAATGCGGCCATCGGACGAGAGGTGAGGGTGGGCGTTGGCGTCGGTCACGCCGCCGTGGGTCGCCCAACGCGTGTGGCCGATGCCGCAGGAGCCGGGGAGGGTGGAGGCGCCGGCTTTTTTCAGGAGGCCCTCGACGCGACCGGTCTGTTTCGCTACTTTGAAGTCACCGTCGTCGAGTACGGCGACGCCGGCGGAATCATAGCCGCGGTATTCCAGCCGCTTGAGGCCGTCGAGAATGATGGGCGCGGCCTTGGCCTTGCCTACGTAACCTACGATTCCACACATAATTTTAACCTTATTAGGCTGGCGAAACTACGGCTCCCGCCAATTTTGGAGCAAGGCATTTGAAACCCCAATCCATCCGAAACGCATGAGCACATTCAAGAAAGTTGTCGCTGTTGTCATGGGCGGTGGTCGCGGCACCCGCCTGCACCCCTTGACCACCGAACGGTGCAAACCCGCCGTGCCGCTGGCCGGCAAGTATCGCTTGGTGGATATCCCGATCAGCAACTGCATCAACTCGGGCATCAATCGCATCTTCATCCTGACCCAGTTCCATACCGCGTCCCTGCACCGGCATATCCAGAACACCTATCACTTCGATCCCTTCGGCGGCGGCTTCGTCGACATTCTTTCGGCGGAGCAGACGGAGAAGACCAGCGACTGGTATCAGGGCACGGCCGATGCGGTGCGGCGCAACCTGCAGCACCTGCGCAACGAGGATCACGATTACGTCCTCATTCTCTCCGGCGACCAGCTCTACCGGATGGATTTTTCGGACATCATCGAGAAGCACGCAGCCTCCGGGGCCGATGTCACGCTCGCGGCCATGCCGATTCCGGTCTCGCGGGTGGAGGGGCTGGGGTTGATGGGCGTCGATGATACCTTCAAGATCGTCAAGTTCGCCGAGAAGCCCAAGGACCCCGCCGTGATCAACAGCCTGGCGATGAGCGACGAACTCGAAAAGCAGCTGGGGCACGAAAACCTGCCCGAGAAGCGCTGCCTCGCCTCGATGGGCATCTATGTCTTCAACCGCAAGGCCCTCGACGAAGCCCTGGCCAACGACATGACCGACTTCGGCAAGGAGGTCATCCCGAGCCTGCTCAGCGACAAGAAACTCCACGCCTACGCCTTCGAAGGCTACTGGGAGGATATCGGAACGGTGCGCGCCTTCTTCGAGACCAACCTCGCCATCACCGACCCGCTGCCGCCCTTCGATTTCTTTGACGAGGACGCGCCGATCTACACGCACAACCGCGCGCTGCCGCCATCGAAGATCAACGAGTGTTCGCTCCAGAACGTCGTCATCGGCGACGGTTGCATCATCGAAAGCTGCTCGATGCACCGCGCGGTCCTCAGCCCGCGCTCGTTTGTCCGCTCGGGCTGCCAGCTGACCGAAGTGGTGATGATGGGGGCGGACAGCTACGAGACCGACGAGGAGTTTCGGCGCAACGAGGCCGCCAGCCTGCCGCACCTCGGCCTCGGGCACGACTGTCGCATCAAGGGCGCGATCATCGACAAGAACACCCGCATCGGCGACCGCGTCGTGCTCTCGCCTGACGGCAAGCAGGACGGGGTCTACCAGCACGGCGTGGTGATTCGTGACGGGGTGCTCGTGGTGCCCAAGGGCGTCACCATCCCGCACGGTTTCGAGCTTTGAAACCGATTCCGGCCGGACCGGCCGTGGCGAGGCCGGTCCGCTGACGTGCTCAGGCGAGTGACACGCGCGCCTCAGTTGGCGAAGCGGAACAGCGCGACGTCGCCGTCCTTGAAGACGTATTCCTTGCCTTCGAGCCGGTACTTGCCCGCGTCGCGGGCGGCGGCGACGCTGCCGAGGGCGACGAGGTCGGCGTAGGCCACGACCTCGGCCTTGATGAAGCCCTTCTCGAAATCAGTGTGAATGACGCCCGCGGCCTGCGGGGCTTTGCACCCGATCGGAATGGTCCAGGCGCGGACCTCCTTTTCCCCGGCCGTGAAATAGGTCTGCAGGCCGAGCAGGGCGTAGGCCTCGCGGATCAGCATGGAGACGCCGGAGTCGTTCACGCCCAGGTCGGCGAGGAAGGCCTTCGCTTCCTCCGGTTCCAGATCGATCAGCTCTGCCTCGATCTTGGCGCTGATCGGCACGTAGGCGGCGTCATGATGGGCGCGCACGAAAGCCGCCACCTTCTGCACGAAGGGGTTGTTCTCGGCGTCGGCCAGGTCGGCTTCCGCCACGTTGCAGGCGTAGAGCACGGGTTTGGCGCTGAGCAGTTGGAACAGACGGAGAATCTTCGCTTCGATCTCGTCGACCTCGAGCAGGTTGGCGGGTTTGCCCTGGTTGAGGTGCGGCTCGAGGCGTTGGAGCAGGGCGAGTTCGGCCTGGGCTTCCTTGTCGCCGCCGCGGGCCTTCTTGATGCACTTCTCCGTACGCTTGGCCACCGCCTCGTAGTCGGCCAGAATGAGTTCCGTGGTGATGACCTCGATGTCCCGGACGGGGTCGACCGAACCCATGTTGTGGATGATGTCGTCGTCCTCGAAGCAGCGGACGACATGAATGATGGCGTCGACCTCGCGGATGTTGGCCAGGAACTGGTTGCCGAGACCCTCGCCCTTGGAGGCGCCGGCGACGAGACCGGCGATATCGACGAACTCGATCGCGGCGGGGATGACCACCGAGGTCTTGGCAATGTCCTTCAGCACGGCGAGGCGCGCGTCCGGCACGGTGACGACGCCCACATTGGGGTCGATCGTGCAGAACGGGTAATTGGCCGCTTCCGCCTTGCGGGAGCGGGTGACGGCGTTGAAGAGAGTGGACTTGCCCACGTTTGGCAGACCGACGATTCCGGCTTTCATAAAGTGCCGAGCACACTCCGGGGAGTCGGGGCTTGACAAGCCATTTGTCGACCGGTGCATTCCTCCACTTTTCGCAAGCAACCAGACCGTTTTTGAAACACATCCATGGCTCTTAAAATCCGCCTTTCCCGCATCGGCACGACGCACGCACCCGTTTACCACGTGGTGGTTGCCGAGGCTCGCTCCCGCCGTGACGGCCGGGCGACCGAAATCCTCGGCACCTACAATCCCCGCGCCAAGAACGACCAACTGAATCTGGACGTGGAGCGGGCCGACTACTGGGTCAGCCAGGGCGCCAAGCCGACCGATACCGCGAAGTCGCTCATCAAGCAGGCCCGCAAGGCCGGCGCCGCCGCCGAGGCCTGATCGCTCCGCACTCGCCAAGTCCTTTTGGTTTTTCCGTCGCCCCGGCAACGTCCGGGGCGCTTTTGTTTACCGAACCCGTCCCCGTCCCGACCTCCTGTCTTCAACCATGCCGCTGCACATCGACGTGCTCACCCTTTTCCCGCGCATGCTCGAGGGCTTCCTGTCGGAGAGCATCCTCGGTCGGGCGCTGGACAAGCGGCTGCTGGAGGTGCAGGTGCACGATCTGCGCGCTTGGTGTACCGACAAACACCGCACCGCCGATGACCGGCCGTTTGGCGGCGGGGCCGGCATGGTGCTCAAGCCCGAACCCACCGTGGCCGCGATCGAGGCCCTGCAGCAACCGGGCTGCCGGCGGATCTATCTCACGCCCGATGGCGTGCCCTTCAGCGGTGAGATCGCGCAGGAACTGTCGACGCAGCAGCACCTCATCCTCTTGAGCGGACACTACGAGGGAATCGACCAGCGCATCCGCGACGAAGTCATCGATCAGGAGATCAGTATTGGTGACTATGTGCTTACCAACGGGACACTTCCGGCAGCGGTGGTGATCGACGCACTCGCCCGATTCATCCCCGGCGTACTGGGCGAGGAAAAGTCATTGACGCACGAATCCTTCACCGGCAAGTTGCTCGACTTTCCTCAATACACGCGTCCAGCCGAATTTCGAGGCAAGTCCGTTCCAGAGGTTCTGCTCTCGGGAAATCACGGCGAAATCGAGAAGTGGCGTCTCGCGCGACGTATCGAGAAGACCCGCCAAGTCCGTCCAGATTTATTCAAAAACTACCGTCATGAATCCCATCATTAAAGAGGTCACCGCTTCCCAGCTGAAGTCGGACATCCCCGCCTTCAAGGTTGGCGATGGCGTCCGCGTGCACACCAAAGTGCGCGAAGGCGACAAGGAGCGCATCCAGGTTTTCGCGGGTATCGTCATCGCTCGCAAGGGCGGCGGGGTGCACGAGACCTTTACCGTGCGTCGCATCTCCTATGGCGAAGGCGTCGAGCGCGTTTTCCCGCTGCACTCGCCCAATGTCGACAAGATCGAATTGGAGCGCGAATCGGTGCCCATGCGCGCCCGCCTCTATTACCTGCGCAATCGCAAGGGTAAGGCGGCCATGGCGATCAAGGCCAAACGCAACGAATCTGCGAAAGCTTAATGCTAGTCAGTTAAGCGCGCCAAGTCGGCGCGCTTTTTACATTCCGAGGCGACCTCACTGAGGTCGCCTTTTGTTTTTCACACGTTGGAACTGACTTCAGCGTTGCGCCGACCCCGGTCGCCTCGTCGTCTAGCGGGCCCGGTTTTCGCCGGTCATTCTTCCGAGCTTTCACTGCTGTTACATGAAGTTGAACACCGAGATTCTCTCCGCTGCTGCCAACCAAGCCCGCGGGCTGGCGATTGACGCCGTCCACAAGTGCTCCTCCGGTCACTTGGGATTGCCCTTGGGCGCTGCCGAAATTGGGGCCGTTCTCTACGGGAACGCCCTCGTGCACAATCCGGCTCAGCCCCGCTGGCTGAACCGCGATCGCTTCGTGCTTTCGGCCGGTCACGGCTCGATGTTCCTCTACACGTGGTTGCACCTGTCCGGCTACGAGGTCTCGCTCGATGACCTGAAGGCCTTCCGCCAACTTCATTCCAAGACGCCCGGTCATCCCGAGTTCGGGGAAACCCCCGGTGTCGAGTGCACCACCGGCCCGCTCGGTCAGGGCGTGGCCAACGCCGTGGGTCTCGCGGTGTCGGGCAAGATGGCCGAAGCGCGTTTCAACACCGGCGAGCACACGATTTTCGATCATCATGTCGTCTGCCTCGCCGGCGACGGCTGCATGCAGGAAGGCGTGGCCTTGGAAGCCATTTCCTTCGCTGGTCATCAGCAGCTCGACAACCTCATTCTCATCTACGACTCCAACGACGTCACGCTGGACGCGATGGCGGACAAGACGCAGAGCGACAACACCGCGGCGCGTTTCAAGGCGATCGGCTGGGACGTCATCACGCTGGCCGACGGCCACGACATGGCTGCCATCCTCAAGGCGGTCAACAAGGCCAAGCGCGCCAAGTCGGGCAAGCCGCAGCTCATCATCGCCAAGACCGAGATCGGTCGCGGCATCCCCGAAGTCGCCGGCACCGCCAAGGGCCACGGCGAGGGTGGGGCGAAATTTGCCGACGGCGCCCGGGCCGGTTTGGGCCTGCCGGCCGACGAGCATTTCTACGTCAGCCCCGAGGTGCGTGAGTATTTCGCCGCGCACAAGAAGCGCCTCGCCCGTCAGTTCAACAAGTGGAACAAGACCTTCAAGGAGTGGGCGGCCGCCAATCCGGACCTGGCCGATCAGCTCGCCTCCCGTGGTACGGCGCCCACGACGGCCGACCTGCTGGCCCGGATTCCGGCCTTCCCCAACGATACCAAACTCGCCAGTCGCGCGGCGGGCCGCGAAGTCCTCCAACCGATTGCCGAGGCCATGCCCCTGCTCATGTCGGGCAGTGCGGACCTCTATGGTTCGACGCTCAACTACATTGCGAGTTCCGGCGATTTCGATCCCCAGAACCGCGGCGGCCGCAACATCCGCTACGGCATCCGGGAACACGCCATGGCTGGCATCAGCAACGGCATCGCCTACGACGGTATTTTCCACCCGTCCTGCGCCACCTTCCTGGTGTTTGCCGACTACTCGCGTCCTTCGATGCGCATCGCTTCGCTGGCCCGGCTGCCGGTGGTGTACATCTATACGCACGACTCGGTCGGGGTGGGCGAAGACGGTCCGACGCATCAGCCCGTCGAAACGGTTTCCGGTTTGCGCGTGATTCCCAACCTGGATGTCATCCGCCCGGGTGATCCCGAGGAAGTGGCCGGCGCCTTCGCCGCCGCCTTCACCCGCACCGACGGTCCCACGCTGCTCGCGCTGACGCGCCAGGCGATGCCGATCCAGAACGACATCGATCTGGAGACGCGGCGCAATGGCGTCGGCAAGGGCGCCTACATCGCGGTCCGCGAGACCGAGCCCTTGACGCACATCCTGCTCGCGGCCGGCTCGGAGCTCGAGCACGCCGTCAAGGCCGCCAAGACCCTTGGTGCGTCGACCCGCGTGGTTTCCGTTCCCTGTTTTGAGCGCTTCAATCGCCAATCGGCGGAGTATCGTGAGGAAGTGCTTCCGTCCACGTGCCGTAAACGCGTTGCCATCGAGGCGGGCGTGACCGGCCTGTGGTCGCAATACGTGGGGCTCGATGGCAAGGTGATCGGCATCGATCGCTTCGGCCTCAGCGCCCCCGGTGGCACCGCCATGAAGGAACTCGGCATCACCGCCGATGCCGTGGTGGCCGCCGCCCAGTCCCTTGGCTGACAGCCTGAGCCAAACAATCCCCGGTTTAGTTGGTTCTGATCGGGTGAGGGGAGTCCGCTGTGGCGGGCTCCCCTCTTTGTTTTCCACTCCGGCGAAGGGGGCGCCGAACGGCCGACCGGGCCCGGAATCCGCGGCTCACCTCCCGGCTCGACCGTCGAAAGTGACAATTCTCGGAATTCTCAGGAAACCGCTTGCGGAAATAGTTAGGAGGCTAACTATCAGGGGCCTTCATATCTAGCCTGATGCCGCTTCTGATGCTCAAAGACCTTCCGCGATACGAGTGCATGCTCGAGTGCGCCAAGCGATTTCCAGATTTGGATCCCTCTGCGGGGAGCTTGTTTATGCATCTACTCCGCGCAGCCGATGAGCTTTTCGCCATCAAGTCGGCCTTTCTCAATCAGCACAATATCTCCAACGGCCGCTTTACGATCCTTTTGTTGCTTTCGGCCGCCGTGGAGGACGAAAACCAGCCGGCGCCGCCGCGGGGCCCCGCCGAACTCGCGGATATGGCGGGCGTGACGCGGGCCACCATGACCGGTCTCGTCGATACCTTGGAGAAAGACGGCTACGTGCGTCGCGAGCCGGATCCGCGGGATCGTCGCGCCATGCTGGTGCACCTGACGCCGAAAGGGGAGGCCTTCACCCGCGAGGTCCTGCCGGGCTATTTCCGACGCGTGGCCACGATCATGTCCCCGCTCAACGAGGCGGAACGTCAGGAACTGTTGCGCCTCCTGCTCAAGGTCCGCGAAGGCATCGCTGCCGCCGGTGCTGTGGATCAATCCGCCGCTCCAACCGTATAATCTCATCATCCAAACTTCTTTTCATCCGTCATGTTAAAGAAATTCTTCCTCGCCCTTGTTGGATTCGCCGCCGTCGTCGCGGCTCTTGTCGCCGTAAAGGCGGGCCAGATCAAAGAAATGGCGTCGGCCAACTTCGGCCAGCCGACCACGGCCGTCAGTACCGCCGTGTCCGAAGTTCAGGAATGGCATCCCGTTATTTCGGCCATCGGCACCCTTTCCCCCGTGCAGGGCGTCACCCTGAGTGCCGAACTCGAGGGCACCGTAACCGCCATTCCCGTTGAAAACGGAGCGGCGGTAAAGAAAGGCGACCTCCTGGTCACGCTCGACACGACGCTCGAGGAGGCTCAGCTCGAAGCCGCCGACGCGCGGGCCGAACTCGCCCGGCTGCAACGCGACCGGGCGCAGGAATTGCGGACCAAGAACACGATTTCTCAAGCCGATCTCGACACGGCCGTCGCCCAGTACGCACAGGCCGTCGCCGACGTGGCCGCGATCAAGGCCACGATCGCCAAGAAAGCCATCCGTGCCCCCTTCGATGGCCGGGTGGGCATACGGCAGATCAACATCGGCCAGTTCGTCACCCGTGGCACTCCGCTCATGCCCCTGCAGAAACTCGACGAGGTCTTCATCGATTTTTACGTGCCGCAGCGCCAGATGCCCAAGCTCGGCCTCGGTCAGGAGGTGAACGTCAAAGTCGATGCCTTCCCCGAGGAGGTGTTCGTGGCCCGCATCACCGCCATCAACCCCGTCGTCGACACCACCACGCGCAACGTCGCCGTCCAGGCTACGCTGCCCAATCCCGACGAACGCCTGCGCGCCGGCATGTTTGCCCAACTCGAAGTCGTTCTGCCCGAGGTCAACCGCGTCGTCGTCGTGCCCACCACCGCCATCGCCTACGCCAGTTATGGCAACTCTGTCTACGTGGTCGAGACGCTCAAGAGCGAGGCGGGTGAGGATTACCTCGGTGTGCGTCAGCAACCGGTTACCCTCGGCCCCAAGCGTGGTGACCTGGTGGCCGTGCTCGAGGGTCTCGAGGGCAACGAAGAAGTCGCCTCCGCCGGCGTGTTCAAACTGCGCAACAGCCTGCCCGTGCAGGTCAACAACGACGTGCAGCCCACCGCCTCCCTTCATCCCACGCCCGACAATACCTGATTTTGCTGCGCAGCCACCCGACCCACCCGACACCGAACGTCCCCGCAAACCGACCGACCCATGCTTAAACGCAGCTTTACCGATCTCTTCGTGCGCAAGCCGGTGATCGCGCTGGTGGTGAACATTGCGATCCTCGTGATCGGCCTCGTTTCCTACCTGCAGCTCAACACCCGCCAGTATCCGCGCAGCGACAGCGCCGTGGTCAATGTCACGACGATCTACTTCGGAGCCAGCGCCGATACCGTGCGCGGCTACATTACGACCCAGCTCGAGCGCGCGATCTCCAGTGCCGACGGCATCGACTACATCGAGTCCGAGAGTTTCGCCGGCATGAGCACCATCCGCGTGTATCTGCGGCTCAACTACGACACCAACGCCGCGCTCGCCCAGATCAGCGCGAAGATCGACCAGGTGCGCAACGAGCTTCCGCCCGAAGCCGAGTCGCCGACCATCAGCGTCGAGACCAGCGACAGCCAGTTCGCCTCGATGTATCTGAGTTTCTACTCCGACACGCTCAGTCAGAACCAGATCACCGACTACCTCAATCGCATGGTCCAGCCGCGCCTGGCCGCCATTCCCGGCGTGCAGAAAGCCGACATTCTCGGCGGCCGCGTCTACGCCATGCGGGTGTGGCTCAAGCCCGATCAGCTGGCCGCGCGCGGGCTGAGCCCATCCGAAGTGCGGCAGGCGCTGGTCAACAACAACGCGCTTTCCGCCGTCGGTGCCACCAAGGGGAACATGCTGCGCGTCAGCCTCGTGGCCAACACCGACCTGAAGAACGCCCAGGAATTCCGCGACATGGTCGTCGCCCAGCACAACGGAGCGATCGTCCGCCTGTCCGATGTGGCCGATGTCGAGCTGGGGGCCGAAAGTTACGACGCCGAGGTACGTTTCGGCGGCCAGACCGCCACCTTCATGGGCGTGTGGGTGCTGCCCACCGAAAGCACCGTGGAGGTGATCAAGCGGGTGCGCGAGGCGTTCCCCGACGTGGAGGCCAGCCTGCCCGCCGGTCTCAAGGCCGAGATGGCGTATGATGCGACCGAATACATCAACGATGCGCTGCGCGAGATCCTCACCACGCTCATGGAGACCCTGCTCATCGTCATGGTGGTGATCTTCCTCTTCATGGGTTCCCTGCGCTCGGTCTTCATTCCGATCGTGGCGATGCCGCTCTCTCTCATCGGTGCGATGTTCCTCATGTTCGTGATGGGCTTCACCATCAACCTGCTCACCCTCCTCGCGATCGTGCTGGCGGTCGGTATCGTCGTCGACGACGCGATCGTGGTGGTGGAAAACGTCGAACGTCACATCCGCGAGGGCCTGAGTCCGGTCAACGCCGCCATCCAGGGTGCGCGCGAGCTGGTCGGCCCGGTCATTTCGATGACGATCACTCTCGCATCGGTTTACGCGCCCATCGGTTTCCAGGGTGGTCTCACCGGCGCACTCTTCCGCGAATTTGCCTTCACGCTCGCCGGCGCCGTCGCGGTTTCGGGTTTCGTCGCACTCACCCTCTCGCCGATGATGAGCGCCTACATGCTCAAGGGCGGCGGCGCCGAAGAGCGCGGCCTCACCGGCGTGATCAACCGTCTCTTCGACCGCCTGCGCGACCGCTACGAGCGCGTGGTCGGCGGCAGCCTCAACGCGGTGCCGGTAACCCTCACCGTCGCCGTGCTGTTCTCGCTCCTGCTGGGTCCCTTCTTCATGTTTGCCCAGAAGGAACTCGCGCCGAAGGAGGACCAGGGCGTGCTCATGACCATCCTGCAGGGCTCGCCGACCGCCACGATCGAGCAGACGCTCATGTATACGGAGAAGGTGCAGGAGATCTACGAGTCTCAGCCGGAGTACGATACCTCGTTCCAGATCACCATGCCCAACATGGGCTTCGGCGGCATGCTGCTCAAACCCTGGTCGCAGCGCAGCCGTAGCGTGATGGAAATCGAGGCCGCCCTCCAGGCCGAGGCGGCCAAGATCACCGGCGCCAACGCCATTCTCAACACGCCCGACGCCCTGCCGGCCGGTGGCCAGTTCCCCATCGAGTTCGTCATCCGTTCGACCGACGACCACAGCGAGATGATCGAGTTCGCCAATCAACTCGTGCTCTACGCCAACACCGAAGCCAACGCGGGCGGCGGGGCGCCCACCTTCTACTTTGCCGACAGCGACCTGAAGTTCGATCTGCCGCAGACCACCATCGACATCGACAAGGACAAGGTGGCCTCCATGGGCCTCAACCTCACCGACGTCGCCCGCGACCTCGGCTCCATGCTCGGCGGCGGCTACGTCAACCGCTTCGTCAGCGACGGTCGCAGCTATCGCGTCATCCCGCAGGTCGAGCGGGGCGAGCGTCTCAATCCGGAGCAGTTGCTCAACTACCACGTGCGCGGCCCGCAGGGGCAGCTCATACCGCTGTCCACCATCGCCACGCTCAAGGAAAGCGTCGAGCCGCGGGGTCTCAACCGCTTCCAGCAGCTGAACTCGATCAAGATCACCGGCGTCGGACCCAGCATCGACGCCGCGCTCACCAAGCTCGAGGCCAAGGCCGCCGAGATTCTGCCGGCCGGCTACACGGTCGACTACGGCGGCCAGTCGCGCCAATTGCGTCTCGAGGGTAATGCGCTCTGGCAGGCGGGCCTGCTCGCGCTCATTCTCATCTTCCTCGTGCTCGCCGCGCAGTTCAACAGCTTCCGCGATCCGCTCATCATTCTGCTCGGGTCGGTGCCGCTCGCGCTCGTCGGCGCCATGCTGCCGATCTTCCTGTGGAAGACCTCGCTCAACATCTATTCCCAGATCGGTCTCATCACCCTGGTGGGTCTGATCTCCAAGAACGGCATCCTCATCGTCGAGTTCGCCAACTCACTGCAGGAACAGGGCGTGGCCAAGAAGGAAGCCATTCGCCGCGCGGCCGCCACCCGGTTGCGTCCGGTGCTCATGACCTCCGCCGCCACCGTCTTCGGTCACATGATGCTCATCTTCGTCGACGGCCCCGGCGCCGCCGCACGCAACAGCATCGGCTGGGTCCTCGTCGTCGGCATGGCGATCGGCACCTTCTTCACGCTCTTCGTGGTCCCCGCCTTCTACATGTTGATCGCCAGCGAACACCGCACCCAGGAATCCGCCGAGTCCGCCCCCGAAGGCGCGATCCAGCCCGCCAATCCCTGATCCACTCTTTCGCTTACTGCAATGCATCCGCTTCGTTCTCTCTTCGCGCCTCTGTGTCGCGTCCTGCCGGCCACCCTGTTGCTGCCGGTGGTCGTCTCGGCCCAGGTGCCCCATGAACTGGATCTGCCGACCGCCATCGCCTATGCGGTCGACAACAACTTTGCCATCCGCCAGGCGCGGGAGCGTATCCGCGAACAGGAGGGTCTCATCCTTGAGGTGAAGTCCCAGGTCCTGCCCAACGTGAGCCTCAACTCGAGCTACAGTCACGATTCCGACGGGCTGGCCGGACCCGGCGGCGACAATCCCAACTGGTCGATTTCCCTCGGGGTTCGCCAGCTGCTGTACTCCGGCGGCGGCGTGCAGGCGGCACTCGATGCCCAGCGCATCGTGCGCGAAACCGTCCTGCTCGAGCTGCAGTCGATCATCAACGATCAGCTGCTGCAGGTGCGCACCAACTTCTACGACGTCCTTCTTGCCCGCGAGCAGATCGAGGTGCAGGAGCAGAACGTGCGCCTCCTCGAGGAACAGCTGGCCACCGCCCGCAATCGATTCGAAGCCGGCGCCGTCTCCAACTTCGATGTTCTGCGCGCCGAAGTCGAACTGGCCAATGCCAAACCGCCGCTCATCCGCGCTCGCAACTCCCTGCGTATTTCCATCGACCAGTTGCGCTACTCGCTGGGCTTCGACAACCGCGATCCCGCCCAGGCCGACGCGACTCCCGAATTTGTCGGCGAACTCAGCATCGAACCGATCTCCTACGACCTGGCCGCCGCCATCGATACCGCACGGGCCAATCGCCCCGAACTGGTTCGGCTCGCCAAGCTCGTCGAGGCCCGGGCCGCCGGCGTGACCATCGCCAAGTCCAACCGTCTGCCCACGGTTTCACTCACCGGCGGCTACGCCCTGCGCAAGGCCGGCTTTTCCGAGAGTTTCGACGAATCACTCGACGGCTGGACGGTCGGCGTTCAGTCGAGCTGGGCGGTGTGGGATGGCCGGGCGACCCGCGGTCGCATCGATCAGGCCCTCTCCCTGCAGGAGCAGGCGCGGCTCGCGCTCGAGGATGCCACCCTCGCGGTCGAGGTGGAGGTGCGTCGGGCGTTGTCGGCGCTGCTCGAAGCCACCGAGCTGGCCGACGCCGCCGTGAAGGTCGTGGCCCAGGCCGAGGAGGCCCTCCGCCTCGCCAATGCCCGCTATGGCGCGGGTACGGCCACGCAGCTCGAACTGCTCTCCGCCCAGGTTGCGCTCACCGAGGCGCGCAACAACCAGCTGCAGGCCAACTACAGCTACAACGTCGCCGCCGCGGCGATGCGCCGCGCCCTCGGCCAAAGTGACGTATTGATCGCCAACTGAGCGAAGCCTAGAAACTTTCGCCGGGGGCCCAGGTCGGTCCCAACACCTCCAGCATGAAACGGCGTCGCGGCATTTTCCTCGGGATCGCCCTCCTGGCCGCTCTGGCCGTGGCGGCCGGGCTGCTGGTTTTCTCCCCGGGTTTTCAGACCCGGCTGCTGCGCCGCGCGCTGGCCGATCAACCCGGTTTCACGGCATCGCTCGACCGCGTACAGGTCGGATGGGGCAGCGTGCGGATCGACGAACTCGTGCTGCATCGCGGCGCGGTTTCGCTCCACGCGCCGCGAGTCGAGGCTCGGCTGCCGGTTTGGCGCCTGCTGGCCGACGAGGTGCGCCTGACCCGGCTCGTCGCCCACGACTGGGAACTTCGCTTCGATCCCGCCCTCGCTGCCGCAGCGCCGGTTGTCCGCATCGACGACACGGCGGATGCCGCGAGCGCCGGCTGGTTGGCGCCCTTCGCCGCGCTCGCCGAGGTTCTGGCCACCGCCGACGGAGAATCCGCCGCCCGCGGGTTGAGCGGCCTGATCGATGCCCTGAGCCTGCCGGTGGACCTCGCGATTGAGCAGGTCGATCTGCGGGGCGCGGCCACCTGGCGCAATGCGGGACCGGGGGCCGATGGGCACGCGACCGTGGCAATCGAGGGCGGAGGCCTGCGGGCGGGGCAGACCGGCAACTTCACGGTCGTCATCGACGCCGAGGCCGAACGCTCGAGCACGGCGGTCCTGCGCTCGCTCCTCATCGATGCACGTGTCGAACTCACCCTCGAGAACGCGCACACGCTGGATCGAGTCGGGCTGGACGCCGATCTGGCCGGAAACCGGGAAGACCACGAGCAGACCGAGCGCTTTGGTCTCCAGGTCGACCTGCAGGTCGTCGAGGGGTCGCCTCGGGCAGCGTTCGCGTTGAGCGACGAGCACCAACGCCTGATCAACCTCGAACTGCACCGCGACGAAACCGGTGACGGTCTGGCGGGAACCTGGTCGACGGCCCTCAACGATGTTTCGCTCGGCAGCCTCATGCTCGGGCGCGCCTTGCCCCGCTTCACCGTGGAGGGCCAGGGATCGCTGAGCGCATCGCGGGACCTCGCCAGCGGTGCGATCGACGGCGAGCTCTCGTATGCCGGCAGTGAATTTGCCGTGCTGCGAGCGGAACTGCACGGCGTGGGGCCGCTCACGGGCCGCCTCGCCTTCGGCGCGGAACTGCGCGATACCGGCCTGCGCTGCACCCGGCTCGACTTCGGCCTCAATGGCGCGGGCCCCGTCATGGCCGTACGCCTCCTGCAGGGCGTGGAGGTGGCGCACGAGACGCGGGAAATCCGCGTTGCGCGACCCCAGGAACCGGTTTTTGCGGTGCAGCTGCTCGGCATGCCGCCCGCCTGGGCCCAGCCGTGGATCGAGCCTTTCGTGATCGACGCCCGTCCGATCCAGGGCGCTTTCGTCGGACTCATCAGTCCGCACGGCCTCCGCCTCGTGACCTCCGAGGAGCTGAGCGTGCGCGGCCTGGTCGCGGCCCGCGAGGGCCGCACACTGCTCGAGGCGGTCGACCTTTCGCTCCAGGCCGGGGCGGAGATCACCGCCGATGGCTGGCAGGTCGAGTTGGACCGATTGGATCTCAGCGACAACGTCGGACCGCTGGCGACGCTCAGCGCCCGGGGGGGACGGCTCACCCGCGAGAACGATGTGATCAAACTGGCCGGGCGTTTCGAGGCCGATCTGCGGGGACTGGAACGAGTGCCGCCGTTGGCGCAGAATCTCACGCTCGAGACCGGCCGTCTTGAGGGCGAGTTCGGCGTGGGGGTCGAGGACCGGATTTCGCTCGCCCTCATTCTTACCGCCTCCGGGTTGAGTCTCGCCGACGGCGGCCTTCTGCCGGAAATGCAGTTCGACGGGCGGATCGATCTGCGGGACAGCGGCGCGATCGAGGCCCACCTTCCGATGCGCTTCACCCGGGAGGAGCGGGTATCCGACCTCACACTCAATCTGAGCGCAACGCCGGCGTCGACCGGCTGGTTGGCCGAAGGCAGTCTCAGCGGTCCGCGGGCCTTCGTCGGCGACCTGTCGACTCTCGGCTTGGTGCTCGTCCCGGCGTCTGCCACCAACGGTCCCGTGGGGCCGGCGCGCTCCGCGGCGGGTGCCGGGTCGCAACCGGTCTGGAGGGGTTGGTCAGGCACCTTCAAGTCGGCCATCGGTGAGCTTACGCTGCCCAACGGGCTGGTGCTCGAGAACCTCCGGGGCGATCTTCTCCTCGAACCGGCCCGGCTGAGTTTGAGCGGATTGAGTGCCGGCTTGGCCGATGGTGGCGCGGTCCGGATCGACGGCGGTCTGGGCTTCGATCCGCTCCGCGAGCGGACCTACGCGGCGCAGGTTCAGGTTGTCGCCGAGGAAATCGATATCGGGGCGGTTTTGCGATCGCTCGACCCCTCGTCGCTGCCCGTCCTGGATGGGCGGCTGAACGTCTCGGCCGACTTCGAAAGCGCTGCCGGAGACCTGAGTGAGCTGATGGCGCAGGCGGCTCTCAACGCCCGGGTGACGAGTTCGGGGGGGATCCTGCGGGCTTTGCGGGGCGAGTTTGCGCAGTATGTCGAGGCGGGCCGGGCGGTCGCTGCGATGGGCAACCTGGTTTCGGCCTTGCGGGGCAGGGCGGGGAGTGGCCGCAGTATCGAGCGTCTGCAGGATGCCACTCAGGTGGCCGAACAGCTTTCGGCGCTGCCCTTCGATCAGCTCAACCTGGAAGTGAGTCGCAGTCCCGGCGGCGATTACCTCATGCGCGACATCGCGGTGATTTCACCGGCGGTGCGGCTCTTGGGCAGTGGCGCGATCCGCTACGACGGGTCGGCTTCGATCTGGCAGTCTCCGCTGGCTCTCACCCTGCAGCTCTCTGCGCGCGAAGACATGGCCGAGCGGCTCGGACGTCTGGGCCTCCTGCAGACCGAAGCCGATGCACTCGGCTATCGTCCCTTGCTGGAGACCTTTCGGGTCGAAGGCACGCTGGTCGATCTCGGGGCCCAGGGCTTGTGGACCCTGCTCGGCCGGGCTCTGCGGTAGAGTTGCCAAGGCCGGGGCCGGGCCCATGCTGGCGGCGTGATCGTCTCCGTCGACTTCCGTCGCTTCAAGGCTCTGCGCAACACGCGGCTGGCGCTGGCTCCGTTCAATTTGATCGTCGGACCCAACGGCTCGGGCAAGTCGAGCCTCATCCAGGCGGTGATGCAACTGCGCGGCCTGGCGCGGCTGCCGCTGGCCGACAGCCCGCCCCCGGCGGACGCGCCGGAGGGACCGGAGATCGTCTTCAGTTTCGGGGCGCCGGCCGGGGCGCAGTTGAGCATGCACTGCCGCGAGCACGCGCGCTGTGACGCCCTGCGCTTCGTCGCCGGAGATCCGGCGGATTGGCCGGGCCTCCAGTCCCGCCTGCGCGAAATCAAGGCGTATCTACTGGATCATTACGCCATTGCGGCGCCGGTGCCGCGGGCCGATGGCGCGACCCTCGCGAGCAATGGCGCCAACCTTGCCGCGGTGGTCGACAGTTGGATGCGGTTCTCGCCCGCAACCTTTGCGTCGTTTCGTCAGGAGGCGCTTGGCTTGTTTGCCGAATACGACGACCTGCGGGTGGATGCCGTCGCCGAGGGTGGCCTGACCATCGCGCTGCGGCTCGGCGGCGAGCAGGAATGGGTGGAGGCGGGATCGCTTTCGCAAGGGACGCTCTACGCGCTCGTGTTGTGCTGTCTCGCGCATGAACCCGCGCCGGCGCCGATCATCTGTATCGAGGAACTGGATCGCGGCCTGCATCCGCGGCTGCTGCGTCAGGTGCGGGACCTGGTGTACCGCCTCAGTTATCCGCGTGACTTCGGCCTCGGCCGCACCCCGGTGCAGATCATCGCGACCACGCATTCGCCCTACCTGCTGGACCTGTTTCGGGAGCATCCGGAAGAGGTGGTGATCGCGGAGAAACGCGGCCGGGAAGCTTCCTTCTTTCGCCTGGTCGATCGAAGCGATCTCGCATTGTTGCTGGAGGAGGGGTCGTTGGGCGACATCTGGTTTGCCGGCCTGCTGGGGGGCGTGCCGGAGGACCAATGAAAGTCGCCCTGCTGAGCGAATCGCCCGCCGACGAAGCGGCCATTGCGGTCTTGGTGGAAGCGGTCATCGGCCGACGCATCCAACGGGTGCGGCCCGCGCTGCGCGCGCGAGGCTGGCCCAACGTTCGCCAGGTCTTGCCGGCGGTCGTGCGGCACCTGCACTTTCAGACCGATGCGGAGGTCCTGGTGGTGGTGGCCGACAGTGACGACTCGGTCGTGCACACCGCCGAGCACGACCATCATCCGGGCTGCCGGGTGTGTCAGCTGCAGGCGGTTTTTCGCAAGGCGACCAAGAACCTGCCGCCGGCTCGCGGACGCGATCGGGTATTGCGGGCGGTGGGGGTGGCCGTGCCCGCGATGGAAGGGTGGTATCTGTGCGGCGCGGACGAGACGGTGACGGAGGCGGCGTGGGTGGCGGGGCAGCAGCGCGGGTGGACGCCCTACCGGCGGTCCGAACTCAAGGAACGCGTCTACGGCACGCCGCGACCCACGCTGGCGTTGGAGACCGAGGTGGCGGTGGCAGCCGTGCGGCGCCTGGGCTCGGACCTGCGGCGACTGGAGCACGATTTCCCGGGCTTTGCGGTTCTTGCGGACGATTTGCGGCTGGCCGCGATGGACATCGCAGGACGTGGAAAGCGGACATTCTGAGTTGAAACATTCGCGGGCTGAAGTCGCAGTTACCCAACCCCATCACATGGCAGCTGAACCCCGTTTCAAACGTTCCACCTTGCCGTGGATCATTGAGGTGATCGTCGCAGCGATTTCGCGCTGCTTGTACCGGGTGCGCTTCGGCGGGGTGGAAAACCTGCCGGAGGGCGGCGCCCTGCTGGCGGCCAATCATCTGTCCTACGTCGACGTGATCGTGCTGCAGCTGGCCTGCCCGCGTCCGATCCGGTACGTAGGCTTCGAAAAGGTGCGGGACAGCCACTGGCTGTTCCGACTCGCGTTCCGGCTCGGCGGGGCGATCGCAGTGACGCCGCAAAATGCCCTGGGCACCACCCGCGCAGTCGTCGAATACCTGATGCGCGGCGAGTATGTGTTGCTGTTCGTGGAGGGCGCGATCTCCCGCACCGGGCAGCTCATGCGCGTGCGCGGCGGCTACCAGCTCATGGCGCGCAAGGCCGGGGTGCCGGTGGTGCCGGTGGTGCATGACGGCCTGTGGGGCTCGGTGTTTTCGTTTTCCGGCAACCGTTACCTGTTCAAGTCGCCACGCTTGATGCGGACCCACGTCTACGTGGCCTGGGGCCGTCCGCAGCGGGCGGAGACGTTTCCGCCGGAGGCCCTGCGGCGGGAGCTGCTCGATCTCGGTGAACGTGCGTTTCAAAAGCGGCCGCAACTCAAGCGTCATCTTGGACGCGAAGTCGTACGCGGCCTCGCCCGGCGTCCCTGGCGCCTGGAACTCATCGACCGCACCGCCGAGCGCCGCGAGGTGCGGGCGGGGCAGTTGCTCGCCGCCGCGGCAGCCTTGTCGCGTCACATCCGGCGCACGGTTCCGGAGCGGCGGGTGGGCATCGTCCTGCCGCCCGGCGCCGGCGCCTGCATCGCCAACCTGGCGGTGATCTGCGCGGGCAAGATTCCGGTGAATCTCAACTTCACGGCCGGTCGGGCCGCGATCGAGACCAGCCTGGCTCTCGGCGAAATCTCCACCGTCCTCTCAGCCGAGGCGGTGAAGGCCAAGGTGAAGGACTTCCCGTGGCCCGAACGCACGCTGGACCTGCGTTCCGAAATGGCGGCGCTCGGCGGCAAGAAGGCCATCCTGCCCTGGCTGCTCGGCGCCTGGCTGCTGCCCAATCAGTGGTTTGCCAACCTGCTGGGGCTGCCCAAGCGCGGTGATCGCGAGGAGGCGGGACTCCTCTTCACCAGCGGCAGCTCGGGCGAACCCAAGGGCGTCGTGCTCACGCACCGCAACATCCTCTCCAATTGCTGGCAGATCTCGTCGCTGTGCATCCTGCCCGACACGGCGACCATGCTGGCGTGCCTGCCGATCTTCCACTCCTTCGGCTTCACCGTGACCTTGTGGTATCCCATGATGCGCGGCTGTCACGTGGTCACCGTGCCAAGCCCGCTCGACACCCGCCGCATCGTCGATGCGATTCGCGAAGAGGAGGCGACGGTGCTCATCGGCGCGCCGACCTTTCTGCGGCCCCTGGTGAAGCGGGCCGAGCCGCGCGACCTGCGTTCGCTCGACCTCGTCGTCTCCGGCGCCGAGAAGATGCCGCTCGATCTCTACGAGGCGGTGAAGGCGAAGTTTCACATCGAGATCATGCAGGGTTACGGTCTCACCGAAACCACGCCCGCGACCAACATCAACCAGCCCAATCCGCTCCTGCCCGACACCCCCGGCGCCGAACCGCAGCTCGGCAAGCGCCTGGGCTCGGTGGGCCGCATGATGCCCGGCATGACCGCGCGTATCCTCCATCCGGAGACGATGACGGAGCTGCCCTTCGGCGAGCAGGGTATCGTGGCCTTCCGCGGCGGCAACGTGTTCGAGGGTTACCTCAAGAATCCCGAAAAGACGGCGGAGGCCTTTCACGACGGATGGTTCGTCACCGGCGATCTCGGGCGCTTCGACGAGGATGGCTTTCTCTACATCGAGGGCCGCCTTTCACGTTTTTCCAAGATCGGCGGCGAAATGGTGCCGCACGGCACCGTGGAGCAACGCATCATCGACCTGTTCGATCTGGACCAGAGCGAAGGCTACATCATCGCCGTGATGGGTGTGCCCGATTCGAGTAAAGGAGAGGCGCTCGTGCTGCTCACCACCCTGGACCTCGCCGGTGACAAGCTGCGCGAAAAACTGCTCTCCGCCGGCCTGCCCAACCTGTGGGTGCCGAAGGTCGTACATCGCGTGGAGGCGATCCCGGTTCTCGGCACCGGCAAGCTCGACCTAAAGGGCTGCAAGGAAATCGCGCTCGCGGCGATGGCGCGGGACGGCGCTTGAACGAATTCCGGAGTCGGCTGGCTGTTGCGGCGCAGCATGCGGCGGACCCGGCTGCGTTTGAGGAGCGTGGAGTTGGGACGTCGGTTCGAAGGCATCACGGCGCCCACGGCATCGGCACCGCTCTTCGGGTCGTTTGGGTGAGTTCGAGCGGTTTAGCCTGAATGTTACCTTGCTGTGACAAATCGGATTGCGGGACGGGCGCGGTGCTTCGTTGGATGCGGTATGAGCGTCACCACGCATTCCGGTGCGACCCGGAAACTGGTCAGGAAACTCGGTGCGGCGACTGTGAAGACCGACGAGGTTTCGTGCTACGCGGCCTCCTTCGACAGCGGCCGCATGTCCTTCATGCCGGAGGCGGTGATCACGCCGCGCCACGCCGAGCAGGTGGGGGAAGTCCTGCGTCTCGCCAACGCAGCGGGCGTGCCGGTGACGCCGCGCGGCCGGGGTACGACCCTCATGGGCTCGGCGGCGCCGCGCTGCGGCGGCTGGGTGCTTGACCTGACGCGACTGGACCGGGTCCGCATCGACGACGAAGCGGGCTTTGCCCATGTGCAGGCCGGGGCGGTGGTGGCGAAGATCCAGGACGCGGCGGCGGCGAAGGGTTGGTTTTATCCGCCCGATCCCTCCTCCAAAGCCTATTGCACCATCGGCGGCAACATCGCCTGCAACGCCGGTGGCATGCACGGCGGCAAGTATGGCGTGACCCGCGACTTCATCGTCGCGCTCGGTGGCTACCTGCCGACCGGAGAGTATGTGGAGTGGGGCACGGCGACGCGCAAATTCGCCGCCGGTTTCAACCTGCGCGACCTGTGGATCGGCAGCGAAGGCATGCTCGGCGTCGTGACCTCGGCGGTGCTGCGGCTCATCCCGCAACCGGCAGCGCGTTGGACGCTGCTGACCTCCTTTGCCGACGAAGTGAGCGCCTTCTCCGCGGCGCGCGCCTTGTTCGGAGCGAAGGTGCAGCCGGCCATCTGCGAGTTTCTCGACCGCTACAGCGTCAGCTGCGCCGAGAGCGCGATGGGCACGACGATCTTTCCCGGGCAGCCCGGCAAACCGGTGATCCTGCTCGAACTCGCCGGCAGCGCTGCCGAGGTACGCGAGTCGAAGCGCGCCGTGCTGGCCTGGGCGCAGGAGCACGCCGTGGGACACCGCGCCGCGCGCAACCGCGCCGAGGCCGAAAGCCTGTGGGCCGTGCGGCGCAAGTGCTCCGGCGCGATGTTTCAGATGGGCGACGCCAAGCTCAACGAGGACATCACGGTTCCGCTCAAGGCTTATGGCACCTTTGCGCGTTTTTTGGAAAAGCTGCGCCGGACCTCGCGACTTGCCATCCCCACCTTTGGCCATCTGGCCGACGGCAACCTGCACGTGAACATCATGTATCACAAGGCCGACGCCGGCGAGTGCGCGCGCGCGGAGGCCGCCGTGCAGGCCCTGATGGAAAAGGTCGTTGCGCTCGGCGGCGCCATCAGCGGCGAGCACGGCATCGGCCTGGCCAAGACCCCGTTCCTGCGTATCCAGCATTCGGATGCGGCGATCGGCGCGATGAAAGCCGTGAAGGATGCGCTCGACCCGAACGGCATCATGAACCCGGGCAAGATGTTCGAAGTCTTCGAAACCTGGAAATGCCCCAAGGTCGTCGCCAGCTTCCCGTGGGATCACAAGTAAGGGGGCCGCTCGCGTGCTGAAGAGGAGACGACAGAAAAATTGATGACAGGATGGTAGCCTGAACCGGGAGCGATGCAGGTTGTGGATAGCCAACCGCGAAAGACACGAAGGGACGCGAATGAGTCGTGGACGTTGGGTGACGATCCGCTCTATCGAGGGAAACCGACCGAATCGAAAGGACCGATGTCCGTCTTCGGGCTCTTCGCGTCTCTTGGCGTCTCTTCGCGGTAAACCTCCTCCGGGCTTTCTGCCGTGCCCACCATAGCTCGAAGAGCGACGGTGAGCCGCGCCTACTGGGTGCTCTCCGTATTGTGAAATTCAAATTCTTCGGATGATTGATTCGCGTTGCCGCCTGGCGCTGGAGCGTGACCGTAGGCTATGCGTGAATTTAACTCCTGGCTGATCCAGCTCGATGGCTGGCTCGGCGGTTCGGCCTGGTTTCCCTTCGTGCTGCTCGGGACCGGCCTGTTCTTCACCCTCTATCTCGGTTTCCCGCAGATCCGCTTCTTTCGCCGCGCGCTGCACATCGTGCGCGGTCGCGAGGACAAGCGTGGGATGCCGGGCGAGACGACTCATTTCCAGGCACTCGCCACGGCCCTCTCCGGCACGGTGGGCACGGGCAATATCGGCGGCGTCGCGTTTGCCATCTTCCTCGGTGGCCCGGCGGCACTGTTCTGGATGTGGGCGACGGCCTTCCTCGGCATGACGACGAAGTTCGTCGAGGTGACGCTTTCGCACAAATACCGGCAGAAGGCGGCGGACGGATCGGTGGCGGGCGGACCAATGTATTTCATGCATCATGGGCTCAAGCTGCGCTGGCTCGCCGTGATCTTTGCCCTGGCGACGGTGATCAGTTCGTTCGGCACCGGAAATCTGCCGCAGATCAACAACATGGCCCAGGCGATGGAGGCGGCGTTCGCCGTCCCGCCGATCGCGACCGGCGCGGTGATGGCGGTGCTGCTCGCGCTCGTGATCCTCGGCGGCATCAAACGCATCGCGGCCGTCACGTCGAAGCTGGTGCCGTTCATGGCGGTGTTTTACGTGATCGGGGCTTTGGCGGTGCTGGTGGCGCATCCGGAGAATGTCGTACCGTCGTTTCTGGCGGTCTTTCGCGACGCCTTCACGGGCTCGGCGGCGGTCGGAGGGTTTCTCGGCGCGAGCTTCGCCTTTGCCTTCAACCGTGGCGTCAACCGCGGGCTGTTCTCCAACGAAGCGGGACAGGGATCGGCGCCGATCGCGCACGCCTCGGCACGCGCCGATGAGCCGGTGTCGGAGGGCATGGTGGCGATCCTGGAGCCGTTCATCGACACGCTCGTGATCTGCACCCTCACCGGCCTCGTGATCCTCGCCTCCGGCGCCTGGACGGAGAAGTTTGCCAATCGGTTCGAGGCCGCCGACCTGCAGGTCGTGTCCGGGAACTGGGATGACTCGCGGCCCGAACACCGGGAAGCCTTGTTCAATCACCTTGCCGGTCGCGAAGGAGGCGAGGTGGAGATCTTCGACGGGGCGCTCGCCGTGATCGAGGGTCAACTCCTGCCGGATGCCGAGGTCACGGTGCTCAATGCCCGCTCCGTGGCTGAAGACGTGCGATTCTACGACGCGAATGGAGTCCGTTTTTCCGGAGAGCTTCATATCGCCGCCGGGCACATCGTCAGCCCGGACGTGGTCGTGGAAGGGCGGTCTCTCATCCATTCCGCCGCGCTCACGTCGGAGGCGTTCACGCGGGGATATTTTGGTGAAACGGGTCGCAGCGTCGTGGCGTTGGGCCTGCTCATGTTTGCCTTTTCCACGGCGATTGCCTGGAGCTACTACGGCGATCGCGCCATGGTCTATCTCTTCGGGGTGAAGTCGGTCGTCTACTACCGCATCGTTTACGTGGTCGGGTTCTTTTGGGCGTCGTTTTCCGACACCACCCTCATCTGGAACCTGGCCGCGGTCGCCATCGTGCTCATGACCCTGCCCAACCTGCTCGGCATTCTCCTGCTCCGGCGGGACATGAAGCGCACCCTGCGCGATTATCTCGCGTCCCGCCCCTAGGCCCAGTCGGGCTCCGCAGGACGCCTGCGTCAAATTTGCCCCGCCCCGGATTTACCGTTGCCGGGGGCGGGGGCGGCTCTTCAATCGACCGCCTTTACCCGACCGCATGTATCTCAAGGCCCTCAAGCTGCACGGCTTCAAGTCGTTTGCCGACCCGACCACCCTCCGCTTTGAACCCGGTGTGACCGCCATTGTCGGTCCCAATGGCTGCGGCAAGTCCAACATCGCCGACGGGATCCGCTGGGTGCTGGGTGAACAAAGCGCCAAGGCCCTGCGCGGCGGGAAGATGCAGGATGTGATCTTCGAAGGCACCGACTCCCGCCGCCAGTCGCAGTTGTGCGAGGTGTCGCTCCTGCTCACCGACTGCGAGAAGCAGCTCGGCAGCGAGTTTCACGAGATCGAGATCATGCGCCGCGTGCACCGCGACGGGGGCAGCGAATACTTCTTCAACGGCCAGTCCTGCCGCCTGAAGGACATCCAGAAGCTGTTCATGGACACCGGCATCGGCCGGACCAGTTACTCGATCATGGCCCAGGGCCAGATCGACCAGATCCTTTCCTCCAAACCCGAGGAACGCCGCGCCGTTTTCGAGGAAGCCGCCGGCATCACCAAGTACAAGGCCCAGCGGCGCGAGGCCATGAACAAGCTCTCGCTCACCGAGCAGAACCTCGCCCGCGTTGCCGACGTGATCTCCGAGGTGAGCCGCCAGATCGGCAGCCTCAAGCGCCAGGCCTCCAAGGCCCTCCGCTACAAGCGCCTCAGCTTCCGCCTGCACCACCTGAGCCTGGCCCACAGTGCCTATCAGCACGGCAAGCTCGCCGCCACCATCGCCGAGCTGCAGGACAAACTCACCGGCCTGCGCCGGGACGCCGAGGACCGCCGCACCAAGCTCGAGAGCGAGCAGGGCGCCCTCGAGGAAAAGAAGGCCGAACGCTCCCGCCTCCACCAGCGGGCGCAGGATGCCCAGCAAGCCGTCTTCGATCTTAAGACCCAGCGCGAGCAGGCCGAAAACGGCGCCAACCTCGCCAAGATCAAACGCACCGGCCTCGAGGACCGTCTCGCCTCCTCCCGCGACAACCTCGGCGAACTCGAGATGCAGATGCGCGAACTCTCCGACCAGGTCGACAGCGGTGCGCAGGACAAAGAGGAGCAGCTCACCCTCCTCGGCTCTTCCGACCAACTCTTCCAGAATCGCAACCGTGACCTCGCCATCGCCGAGGCCGAACTCTCCAAGCTCGAGGACGAACTGAAGCAGACCAAGTTCCAACTGCTCCAGATGGAGAGTACCATCGCCCGCCTGCGCACCGACACCACCGGCTTCGAGATCGAGCAGAAGACCTCCATCCAGCGCCACGACCTGCTCGTGCAACAACTCGAGGGCGCCCGCCAGGAACGCGCCGCCCACGGGCAACGCGCCGCCGAGGTCGAGCAACGTCTCGAGGAAACGCGGGTCGAAAAGGCCCGGCTCGACCAGGCGGCCGCCGACGCCCAGCGCGCCATCGGTGACGCCACCCGCGAATTCCGCGACGCCCAGCGCGTGCTCCAGGACATCGATCGTAGCCTCGCCCAGCGCAGTGCGCGCCTCAAGCTCCTCCAGCAACTCCAGGAGAAATGGGAAGGCTTCGGCGCCGGAGCCAAGGCCGTGCTGCAGGGTCGGCTCGACGGCGCGCTCCAGGGCGCGAAGGTCACTCCGATCACGCAGGGGCTGCAGGTCGATCCCTCCGCCGGCAAGGCCGTCGAAGCCCTGCTGGGCTCGGCCGTCGAAGCCATCCATGTCACCGACCTCGACACCGCCCGCCGCGTGCTGGCGCAACTCGAGCGCGACGAGATCGGCAGCGCGGTACTGCAGGTCGACGGCATGGCACCGTCCACCGCCGCCGCCGCCGGGCTGCCCGCCTTTCTGCGTCCGGCCACCGCGGCGCTCATCAATGTCGATGAATCGCATCCGGCCGCCGCGCTGCTCGGGTCCTGTTACCTGGCCGACGATCTCAACGCCTTTCTCGATTTCTGGTCAGCGAATCCCGACTTCGGCTTCGTCGCCGTGGCCACCCGTAAGGGCGAGATGGTCGACCGCCGCGGTCTCGTTTACGGCGGCTTCAATAAGAAGCCCGAGAACAGCATCGTGCAGCGCGAGATCGATCTGCGTGAAACGGCCAAGGCCATTGCCGACGAGCAGAAGAAGCACGATGCCCAGAAGAAAGTCATCGACGACCTCAACGCCCGCCTCGCCGCCGCCGAGCAGGCGCTGGAGGACCGCCGCAAGGAGGTGCTCGAAGCCACCCGCCTCGCCGCCGAGATCCAGACCGAACAGCGCAACGCCCAACGCGCCCTCGAGGAGGCGCAGCAACGCGTCACTCGCATGGAACGCGAACTCACCGGCCTCGAGTCCGCCCGCAACGAAGCCCAGGCCCGCTTCGACAAGGCGCAGGCCGGCCTCGCCCGCGCCGAGGAAGAAAGCGCCGGCGCCCGCGAACGCATTGCCCAGCTCGAGGTGAGGATCACCGAGATCCGCACCGACCGCGACGTGAAGCGCGACAGCCTCGCTCAGGCGCGCCTCGAACTCGCCGAGCGCCGCCAAAAGGTGGAGGTGCTCGACCGCGGCATCGCCGACATGGAAAAGCGGCGCGATCAGCTCGCGCAGATCCTCGCCCAGCGCCAGCAGGAGATCGAGGTGTGGTCCGAGCAGATTTCGTCACTCGAACACGAAGCGGAGTCGAGCCGGCAGCGCGCCGCACAGATCACCGAGACCCTGGTCGTGGCCCAGGAGCAGGTGGAGATCGTCCGCCGCAAACTCGCCCAGGTGGAGAGCGACATCGAAGCCGTCGAGGCTGCCCAGCAGGGGCTGCGCTCGGCTTCGGACAGTGCCCAGGGGGAACTCAGTCGCTGCGAAGTGAGGCTCGCCGAAGCCAACTCGCGCGCGCAGTTCATCGCCGAGGACGTGACCCGCGAGTTTTCCGAAAACGTAGCCCAGCTCGACTGGCAGAAACTCATGTGGCATGCGGACGACGATCCGCCCGACATGAAGCCGCTCGACCTCGAGGAGGAGGATGATGAAGCGGGCGATCAACCCGCCGCCGAAGGGGAAGCTCCCGCTGAAGGCGAAGCCGCCGCCGAAGGCCAGCCGGCTCCCGTCCGCAAACGTCGCCGCAAGCCCAAGGAGCCCAAGGGCGAGCCCACCGAGGCCGATCTCGCGCAACTCGAAAAGACGGACTGGGAAGCGGTGAAGAACGAAGCCGACGCGCTCCGCCAACGCCTCAATTCCATGGGCGCAGTCAATCTGGTCGCCATCGAGGAGTACGCCGAACTCAAGCAGCGCTACGACTTCCTCAAGGGGCAGTGCGACGACCTCACCAACGCCAAGAGCGAACTGCTCGGAGCGATCGACGAGATCAACCGCACCTCGCAGGAGCAGTTCGCGATCACCTTCGAGCAGATCAAAAAGAACTTCAAATACACCTTCGACACCCTGTTCGGCGGCGGTAAGGCCAATCTCGAACTTGTCACCGAGGACGACATCCTGGAGAGCGGCATCGAGATCACCGCGCAGCCGCCCGGCACGAAGCTGAAGAGCATCACGCTGTTGTCCGGCGGACAAAAAACGCTCACCGCGGTGGCGCTGCTCTTCGCGCTCTACATGGTGAAGCCCTCGCCCTTCTGTCTGCTCGATGAACTGGACGCGCCGCTCGACGAGTCGAACATCGGCCGCTTCACCAACCTGTTGAAGAAGTTCGTCGATTCCTCGCAGTTCATCATCATCACGCACAACAAGCGCACGGTTTCGGCCGCGCAGGCGATCTACGGCGTGACGATGGAGGAGCGCGGCGTCTCCAAGACCGTTTCGATGCGGTTCAACCACGAGAAGGGCGACACGGAGGCACATCCGGAGAACATCGCCGAAGCCGTGCGCGGCGCTCAGGCTCCCGTGTCGGTATAGCGCCCCGTCACCATCCTCCCGCCGATGTCCGCGCCCCGCATCAGCTTCAGTTGGAAACCAACCGTGAGCGGGCGCGAAAAATGGCGCTGGGGTCTGTTCATGGTGGTGCCGGAGCGGTCGGGGCCGGGCAATCGGCTGCGCATCATGGTGCGGGGACTGCTGCTGTGGCTCGCCGGCCTGGGGCTGGCCGCCTACCTCGCTGCGGCCACGGCGCTGTTCGTCTGGCTGGAGCGCCGCCCCTTCAACCTCGTTACGTGGAGCGACTGTGCATTGGCTCCGGTGCGCTGGCCGGAGATTCAACGGAAGCTGGGCGACGGCTACATCGCCGCCGGCCTGCGGGCCATGGACGCGATGAACTGGAGCGAAGCCGAGTTGCGGATCCGCGCCGGCCTCGCGAAATCGCCCGACAACCGCCGCGGCCGTGAGCGCCTGGCCCGGTTCTATGTGGCCGCAGGCCAGCGCGAGCGCGGTCTGAATCTGTTGGTCGAGGGCATGCAGCGGAGCTTCCCGGGCCGGGAGCAGCTGGAGACCTTTCTCAACCTTTGCTTGGCCGGCGAAGACTACGGCACGGCCTTGCGTGGGCTGGAGGCCTGCCTCGCCCACCAAAGCGGCGCGGTGGAGCGCGAGCGGGTGTGGCTGGCCGACCAGAAGACCCGCGTGCTCATGGTGGCGGAACGATTCCCGGAGGCGCTCGACTGGATCGACCAGCAGGAGTCGTTGACGGAGCTCACCCACGAATCGCGGGTCGTCGCGCTGGTGCAGCTGCAACGCTTCGAGGAAGCGCGGGCCGCCCTGGCCGATTGGGAGGAAGGCAGCGGGTCGGTGAGCGGCGGCAGCCTGCGCGTCGCCGTGCGACTGGCACGCGACGAGGGCAGGGTGGACGAAATGCAGCACTTGCTGGGGCGACTGCGGCAGCGTTCGCTGACCGATCCGTCCCCGTGGATCTATGCAGTCATCCAAAACTCGCTGGCCGGGCAGGAGGCCGAGGCGGAGTCGGCGCTGGAGGATTTCTTCATGCGTTTCGAGACGAAGCCCGGCGCGATGGCACGAGTGGCACAGCCGTTGATCGAGATCGGCAACTGGGCGCTGTTTGAGCAGGTTTCGGCGCGAGCCCGTTTGTTGCGGCAGGAGGGAGACGTCTGGCAGCACCTGCGCCTGGAAGCGGCGATTCGGCGCGGTCGCTATGAGGAGGCACTCGCCCTGATTCAGGAGATCGAGGTGCCGGAGGACGATTCGGTTCGAGCCCGCCAGCTTCGCTACCTGAAGCCGCTGCAGGAGGCGTTGGTGCGACACCTGCAGAATGGTGAGGCCGGCTCGGGTGAAGCCCTGCTCCAGCAGGTGCGCCAAGGGCCGGTCGCACTTTCTATACTCAAGCAGTATGCCGACGCCAATGAGCACGCCGGCAACGGGCAAACGGCCTTGCGCCTCATGGAAATCGCCTCGCAGCGCTTCCCGGGCAGTGCCGATGTGCAGGCCCGGATCGAGCGCCTGCGCCGGGAGGTGGGGGCGTCGGAGCAGGGGGCGGTCGAACTGCCGGTTGTGCGGGACGGGACGCCCGTCGATCTGGAGGCGGTCGGGCTGCCCGAGCCCACCGAGGAATCCCAGGCCACTGCGCGTAGCCTGGCCTCCGCCCGGCTTTTTCTTACCCGGGCCGACGAGATGGTCGACGCCGGCCAATGGAGCGAGTTGGAGAACCTGTTCCGCGCCCTGCGGCGGGCGCGTCCCCTTTGGATGGACGGCAGCGGCAGCGAACTGTTGTTGCGCGAAATCGAACTCAACCTGGGGCTGCGCAATTGGCCGGCCTTGATCTCCAACGTGCGCTTCCGCTTGGACGGAACGCTGCCGCGGGCGCTCGAAGTGATGAGTCTCGTGCGCCGATTGGACTTGGCGGGCGAGCGCGAGACCGCCGAGCGGGTGCTGGTGGAGGTGGAACGGCAGCACGAGAATTTTCCGCCGGCGCGCCGCCAGCGCGAGGACTGGGCGGCGGCGGATGAAAAGGCCCGCGAAGCCGCGGAGGCGGAGGAGGGCGGGGCCGAGGGACCCTGAACGGGAACGCCGCCTACAGGGTGTAGGGGCGCCGCTCGCCGGCGCCCGGTTGCGGCGAATGGTGCGGGGTGGTTTTGGGTCCGGCGCGAGGTTCGCGGGTCGCGACGAGCGCGACCCCTACAGGGTGTAGGGGCGCCGCTCGCCGGCGCCCGGTTGCGGTGGATTGGGGACGCAACCCCGACTCACCTCAGGTGATCAAATCCGGCGGCACGTTGGCCAGCGCCTCTTCGATCGTGGTGGTGCCCTCCTTGACCTTGAGCATCGAGTCCTGGTGCAGGGTCTTCATGCCGGTGCGCATGGCGATGCGCTTCAACTCCGCGACCTCGAGTTGTTTGTTGATGCCGGCGGTGAGTTCCTCGGAGTTGACCATCAGTTCGTGGATGCCCACGCGCCCCTTGTAGCCGAGGCCGCCGCAGGTCGGGCAGCCCTGGGGGTTGGCCTTGAAGATCTGGCCGGACCACCCGATGGCTTTTTCCAGGAGCAGTTTTTCCCGGCCCTCCGGCTCGTAGGCGATTTTGCATTTTTTGCAGACACGGCGCATGAGGCGCTGGGCGCAGACGCAAAGCAGGGAGGCGGAAATGTTGAAGGGTTCCACGCCCATCTCACCCATACGGGAGATCGTCGAGGGGGCGTCGTTGGTGTGCAGGGTCGAGACCAGCAAGTGACCGGTGAGCGCGGCCTCGACGGCGATGCCGGCGGTTTCTTCGTCGCGGATCTCACCCACCAGGATCACGTCGGGGTCCATGCGCAGGTAGCAGCGCAGGGCGCGGGCGAACGTGAGGCCGATCTGCCGGTTCATCTGCATCTGGTTCAGGCCGGGCAGGGTGTATTCGATCGGATCCTCGGCGGTCTGGATATTGATGTCGGGGGCGTTGATTTCGGCCAGGGCGGAGTAGAGCGTCATCGACTTGCCGGAACCGGTCGGTCCGCAGTGCAGGATCATGCCGTAGGGTTGCTGGATGCACTTGCGGTATTTCTCGAGGTTCTCCTCGGAGAAGCCCAGGGCGGGGAGGGGCAGGGTGGTCTTCTGCTTGTCGAGGATGCGCATGACCACCTTTTCGCCGTGATTCATCGGGCCGGTGGCCACGCGCAGGTCGATATCGATGTTCTTTTTGGTGTATTTCTTGAAGACAATGCGGCCGTCCTGCGGGAGACGGCGCTCGGCGATGTCGAGGTTGCACATGATCTTCAGGCGGGTGCAAAGCGCGCTGGTGACCTGCTTGGGGAGGCGCAGCTTCTCGGCGCAGAGACCATCGATGCGATAGCGGACGACGAGATCCTTTTCCTGGGGTTCGATGTGGATGTCGGACGCGCCCGAAATGTAGGCGTCCTCGATGATGCGGTTGGCGAGCTGGACGATCGGGCCGGACTCTTCGTTTTCGAGGTCGGCGGCGCTGATCTCGCCGCTCTCGCCGTCGCTGTAGGCGGTGCTGATGACGTCGGCGACATCGGTGATGTCGACGTCGGTCTCGGTGGCGGGGCCCTTTTTGAAGAACTTATTGACCAGTTCCTCGATGAAGGAGGCCGAGGCGACCTTGACCTCCTCGATCATGAGTTCGGTCGCCATCTGGAAGGAGTCCCGCTTGGCGTAGTCGAGCGGGTTGGACATCAGGACGGCGACGGAATTGGGCGAGAGCTGCTTGTGCGGGAAGATGCCTTCGCGGCGGATGACGGCGTCGCCCACGACCTCGACGAGTTTGTCATCGATTTCGATCTGGCCGATGTCGGTGACCAGCGGCGTATCGGTGAGGCGCGAGATGAACTTGGCGGTGTCGTCGGCGCTGAGCTGGAACTTCGGGTCCAGCATGCGCTGGATGAGGGTGGCGGAGTATTCGGCGACTTCGACGAGAAGCTGGAGGTCCTTTTCGGTGAACTGGCCGTCGGTGCCGGCATCGGGTTCCTTGTTGAGCACCTGCACGGCGCCGATGTTCACGCCGCCGGCCTTGAGCGGCACGGTGAGCATGGAGCGCACCTCGAAGCCGGTGTTCATCTTCTTGAGCGACTCGGCATCGGGACCGTCGGCGTTGAAGAACAGGGGTTTGCCGGATTCGATGACTTTGCCCACGTTGCCCGTGCCGAGGGGGAGGCGCAGCTCGAGGAGTTTTTCGGCGGTCTGGCGGAAGGTGTCCTCCTTGGCGGCATTGTCCCGCCAGAGCGACGGCGAGTAGTAGACGTGCCGGAACGCGATCTCGTTGCCCTCGACCAGGTAGAGGGTCATCGACTGGGCCTGGAGCGCCTCCACGACCTTGGTGGAGGTCAACTCGATGACGGAGGTGACGTCCTCGCGACTGGGCGCGGGTTTGGCAATGACCTTGATGAGGAGGGATCGCCTCAGGGCACCGGCTACATTGGGAGCGGCCATGGGAATCGGAAGGGGTGAGTCGGGAGTGAAGAGCGGATGAGGGCTCGCCATGACGACGATTTCCCTGCACCCGTAGAGACCAGGATGCTGAGAGCGTTGCTGTTTAACTGGTTGAGTCAATGTCGCGGAGGGGCCAACCGGGGGGAGGAGGGCGAGCGCCGGGCCGAGACTTTTTTATGTCGGGAGCGCGGCATGACGGTCGTCGCGCGCAACTGGCGCAATCCGCGCGACCGTCGCGAGGAGATCGATTTGGTGATGCGGGATGCGGGTGTGCTGGTCTTTGTCGAGGTGAAGGCCCGCGCGGCCAGTGCCCTGGTCCCGGGCTACCACGCCATCGACCGGCGCAAACGCAAGGTGCTCGCCCGGGCGATCCGCGCCTACCTGTGGCGCTTGCGCGAGGAGCCGGCGACGTATCGCTTCGACGTGGTGGAACTGGAGTTTCCCGATGAAGTCAGCGGGGACGAAGTCATCGTACGCCACTATGAAAACGTACCGCTGGACCGTCGGGCGCGCTGAAAACCAGAAAAAAAGCTCATGGGCCGGCCGCGGGCATTTGCGGGTTAGGCCTTGCTAGCCACCGGGTTTGGCGTGTCCTGCTAAACCCTCTATGGCCGAATCCTCCCGCCATCCCTTCCTTCAAGGCT
The DNA here is from genome assembly GCA_965652375.1 of uncultured Opitutus sp. Classification (GTDB taxonomy): domain Bacteria; phylum Verrucomicrobiota; class Verrucomicrobiia; order Opitutales; family Opitutaceae; genus Actomonas. The sequence goes on along the minus strand of CBFGUO010000001.1, from coordinate 89,402 downwards.
TGAGCAAGCACCGCGGCGCCCCGCCGACCGCGGTCGTGATCTTTGGCGCCTCCGGTGACCTCACCAAACGTAAACTCATCCCCGCCGTCTACAACCTCGGCGCCGACAACCTGCTGCCGCCGGACTTCCACCTCATCGGCTACGGTCGCAAGGAGATTCCCAACGAGGAGTTTCGCGACCTGGCGGCCGAGGCCATCAAGGAGTTCTCCCGGCGTGAGCTGAATGCCGAGGTGTGGGACCGCGTCGCCGCGCGCACCACCTATGTCGCCGGCGGTTACGACGACCCGCAGGCCTTCAAGCGTCTGGCCGAGCACCTGGCGGAGATCGAAAAGAAGGTCGGCCGCGACGTGCAGCCCCTGTTCTACATCTCGACCCCGCCGTCGGTCTTCGCGCCCATCCTGGAAAACCTCGGCGCCTGCGGTCTGGCCCGCAAGCACCTCGGCAAGCCCCATCACGCCAAGGTCATCATCGAGAAACCCTTCGGCCACGACCTGGAGTCGGCCCTCGACCTCAATCGCACCGTGCGCGGCGTTTTCGAGGAGCATCAGGTGTATCGCATCGATCACTACCTCGGCAAGGAGACGGTGCAGGACCTGTTGGTGCAGCGCTTCGCCAACGCCATTTTCGAACCCCTCTGGAACCGCAACTTCATCGACGCGGTGCAGATCACCGTGGCCGAAGAGGTCGGCGTGGGCACCCGCGGCGGTTACTACGAGCAGAGCGGCGCCCTGCGCGACATGATCCAGAATCACACCATGCAGCTCGTCGCCCTCACCGCGATGGAACCGCCCGTGTCGCTCGACGCCGAGGCCATCCGCGACGAGAAGGTGAAACTGCTGCGTGCGATCCAGCCCCTCGACCTTTCCTCCGGCGGCGACGTGGCCCGCGCCCAATACAGCGAAGGCATGATCGGCGGGAAACCGGTGCCCGGCTACCTCGAGGAGGAGGGCATCGCCCCCGATTCGGCGACCGAGACCTACGCGGCCATCCGCCTTTCGATCAACAACTGGCGCTGGCAGGGCGTGCCGTTCTATCTGCGCTCCGGCAAGCGCATGGCCCGGCGCGTCACCGAGATCGCGGTGCAGTTCAAACGCCCGCCGGGCACGCTGTTTGCCGGCGGGGCCTTCGACCTCGCCGCCAACACGCTGTCCTTCCAGATCCAGCCCGACGAGGGCCTGAGCATGATCCTCAATGGCAAGGTGCCCGGACTCGAGACGCGCATGCAGCCGGTGAAGATGAATTTCCGCTACAGCACCACCTACGGCTCCAACACGCCGGAGGCCTACGAGCGCCTCGTGCTCGATGCCATGATCGGTGATGGCACGCTGTTCATTCGCGGTGACGAGGCGGAAACGTCATGGAAGCTCTACACGCCCGTGCTCGAAGCCTGGGCCGCCGCCGGTCGCAGCGGGATGGATTCCTATGCCGCCGGCTCCTGGGGGCCGTCCAACGCCGACCTGCTCCTGGCCACGCAAAAGCACATCTGGCGCAAACCGTAAGCGGGGAGGATCTGACCATGCCTCTCGTTTTTGAACAACTCCCCGGCGTCGAGGTCCCGGTCGGCGACATCAAGCACCGCCTCGCCTTGTTGTGGGAAGACGCCACCAAGGCCGGGGCCAAGGCGCCCGCGCCCAACGCCGTGCGCGCGATGCAGATGAACTTCGTGCTGCATTTCGGCTTCGCCACCCAGCCCGACGACGCGCTCGCCCAGTTCGAGACCATCAAGGCCTTCGCGCAGCGCTATCCGTGCCGCGTCGTGGTCCTTTGTCCGCTCAAGGACGACAACGAGGTCGACGAGATGCGCGCCAAAGTCTACGGCGAATGCTTCCTCGGCAAATCCAAGAGCGACACCCGCTGCGTCGAGTTCGTGATGCTGAGCTACCCGCTCAAGGTGCGCCGCTTCCTCGAAAGCCAGGTCTCCATCTGCCTGTCGACGGATCTGCCGCTCTACTACTGGGCGCACCGCTTCTCCGACAGCAGCCGCCTGGCCGATTACCAGTTCATGCTGCAGCACGCCAAACGGGTGATCTTCGACACCTCGCTCGTCTCGGCCGATGCCGTCGACTACCCCTGGCCCAACCCGGGCGCGATCCGCGACCTCGTGCACGCGCGGCTGCTGCCGGTGCGCCAGTCGCTGGGGCAGTTCCTTTCCGGCTTCGATCCCGCGAAGCTGGTCGACGGACTCGGGCAGGTGCGCCTGTATCACAAGTCCAAATACGGTGCCGAAGCCCGCGTGCTGCTCGGCTGGCTCCGGGAGCGGCTGGAAACCTGCGGCCTGGCCAGCGCCTGCCGCGGGGTGATCAAACCCAGCGAAGCGGCCGGGATCGACGACTTCGCGGTCGAGTTTCGCTACGAGGACAACCGCTATTTCAAGTGGCGCGCCGACCTTGCCAAGAACCACGCCGAGTTCGCCGCCGACATGGGCGGCGGTCGAGTGGAACTCACCACCGCCATGCACCTGCTCAAGCCCCCGGCGGCCCTGGCCGAAGCCGTGTTCTTTTAATTGCCCACGAAACACACCAAAGGACACGAAAGCCGGGTGCCGCAGTTTTCTTTTCGTGGTTTTTGTGTGTTTCGTGGGCCTTCCCCAAAATGACTGAAAAACAGACAGACTACGGCCGGTTGCTGATCGGCGAGAAAATGGAATTGTTCGCCGAGGCGGTGCGGCTGACCGTAGCCCACAAGGCCGCGCAAGACCACGCGGGGTTCACCTGGGCCTTCACCGGCGGTTCAACGCCGCAGGCCTGGTATGACTGGGCGGCCGCGACCGATGCCATCCCGGCGGAGGTGATGGCGACAGCCCACTTTACCGTGAGCGATGAGCGCTGCGTGCCGCTCACCAGCGAGGAGAGCAATTTCGGCAATGCCGAGCGCAAGCTGCTCGCGCCCAAGTCGGTGCCGGTCGAGCACCGTCACCCGTGGGTCGTGGCCTTCGAGCCGGCGCAGGCCGCCGAGGCCTACCGCCGTACGATGCAGCTGCTCAACCCGCCCGGCCGCGCTTACGACGTCTGTTTTCTCGGCATGGGCGACGATGCCCATACGGCTTCGTTTTTCCCCGGCAGCGAACTGCTGGTCGACGACGGCGGCGAATTGTACGCGGCGGTGAACACACCGCAGAAAGGCTGGCGTCTCACCATCACGCCGACCGGCCTGCAGGCCTGCGGACTCATCGTCATCATGACGCTCGGTGCCGGTAAAGCCGCCGCGCTCAAACGCGTGCTCGAAGGCGACGATGCCTTGCTCGACGCGCCGTCGAAGATCCTCCGGACCTGCGCCGACCGGGTCGTTTGGCTGGTCGACCAGGCAGCGGCAAGTGCGCTGAGTGCCTGAGGTGCCACAGGCATTCCTGCCTGTGAGCGGTGGAGTGGCGCCGTGAGGCAGCTCACACAGACAGGAATGTCTGTGCCACAAGGGGGGTGTTCCGATCATCGTAGCCGCGAGCGTGAGCGAGTGGCTGAGGTTTCGCTCACGCTTGTCGCCGTCTAGGGCCGCCCCCACTCGAGTAGCGCCACGGTCTGCGGGGCGAGCGTGAGAATGAAGGCACCGTCTTCGTTGCGCGGCAGGTGTTCGGGTTTCAGTTTGGCCGAGGATTTGAGCACGGCGATTTGTTCGGGCGTGGGGGCCTGCGGCTCGCCCATGGCGCGCCAGGCGGTGTAGGCATTGGCGTGGGTTTCGTCGACCCGCAGGAGCATGGCGTGATCGGGCGGCGGGGTGGTGGCACCGGCGAAGCGCACGCTCACCGTCGCGCTTTGCGGGTCGCCGGCGACGTCGTGGAAATTCCACAACAGCACCTGACCACTGGCGGTGGCGACGGCGCCGATGTCCGGCTGGCCGCGCACGCTGTGGGCGATGATTTCCGTCGTGGAGAGCATCGCCGGGTTGTCGACGCGCACCCGTTGACCCTCGAGCCGGGAAAACAGGCGGAAGGCGTTGAGCACCGGCAGCGCGACCTCGTTGGTGGTGAAGGCGCGCAGGCCGTTGAACCAGGGCTGGTCGTGAAAGGTGAAGGCCCAGCTCACCGCGCCTTCGAGTCGGACCCCGTGGCTGGCCATGAGGTCCTGCTTGCGCATGAAGGCGGCGGCGCTGTAGGCGGCGAACTGCGAGGTGCGGCGGTAGTCGCGTTCCGGGTCCAGCGTGGCCGGGCAGCCGGCGCAGCCTTCGGGATCGGACTCGCCGATGTAGACCGGCAGGTCCTTGAATTCCGGATACGACGCGATGATGCGGGCGTAGGTGTCGATGGTCTTGAGCTGGTTGCGCAGGTTCATCTCCACGCGACCCTGCTCGTCGAGGCGGGTGGTGCCCTTGGCGTGGAAGGCGACGAAGTCGAGCGGGGCGCCGATCTCGCCGGTCGCGGCGTTGAGCCCGGAGCGGCAATGCTCGAGGAAAGCCTCCATGAAGACGTCGCCGTTTTTCCAGCCGGGATCGGTGACGTGCGGCCCGCCGACCCGGGCGTTGGGCAGAACGGATTTCACGCCCGCGGCGAAATGATCGTATAGCATGAAGAACTCCTCCGTCGTGCCCTTCCAATAGGGAGATTCGGGTTCGTTCCACGGCTCCCACAGCCACGACTCGGCGCGCTCGCGGCCGTAGCGGTCGGCGCAGTGCTGCGCCCAGGCGGCGATGAGGTTCTGCCACTTTTGGTAGTCCTTGGGCGGATAAAAGGCGCCGCCCGACACCATGTTGCGCGGCAGGCCGCGCTGGGTGAGTTCCGGCGTGTAGGGCTCCGGCTGCGACGACAGCGCACGCGGCATGAAACCGGCCTGGACGAAGGGCTCGGAGTTGTCGCGGGTGAGTTCGTCCATGATGCGGTCCATCGTGGTCCAGTCATAGACCGGATTGCCATCAGCGTCCTCGGTATAGACGTTGGTGGAGGACCACTTGAGCGCGAGGGTGCCGTCGCCGCTGGTGAGCAGGTGGTGGACGCGCACGTGGATGGGAGCGGGCGCGGCCATCGCCCGCAGTTCGGCGAGCAGGTGCCGACCCTCGGGGGTGAGGGTGGTGAGGGCCTCATCGGTGCCGAACCAGTTCCAGATCGGTCGCAGTTTGCCGATGCGTTCGTTGGCGTGGACGGTGATTTCGATCGGCTCCTGCGCCGACAGGGTGGCGGTGAGCAGTGCGCAGACTGAAAGGCCGCGCCGCAAGGCTGGGGTAAGGGTCATGGCGGCAATCTTGGCGCGGCGCGGGCGCTGTCCAATCGCGACGGCGTTTACCGTTAGCGGCGAACAAAGAAAAACCCGCGCCGGCGCGGCGCGGGTTTGGCTAGAGCGGGAAGAGGCAGTGTCGTCAGTTCAGCCAGAAGCTGAAGTAGACGTAGATGCCCAGGACCAGGGCGAGCACCAGCACGGTGCCCCAGACTTCCGGCGCGCCCCAGGAGGCGCGGTTCTCGGCGGCTTGTTCGGGCGACACCGAACCGTAGGTGAGACCGGCGATCTGTTGCTCGGTTGGCGCCGGGGCCGTGAGAGAGGCGGCGACCACGACGATCACGCTGATGACGAGCAGCCAGCCGGAAGCGTAGAGGAAGTTGTAGGCGCCGATGGCGTGGAGCAGACCGCTGTCACCGAAAGCACCACCGCCGTCGAGGGCCTGGATGGTGAGCTTGGCCATGCCCAGGACGAAACCAACGGTGAGGCCGACGAAGGCGCCCTTGGCGTTGATGCGCTTGAAGAAGAGGCCGAGCAGAAACACCGCGGTGATGGGCGGGGCGAGGTAGCCCTGCACGCTCTGCAGGTATTGGTAGAGTCCGCCGCCCGAGACGAGCTTCATGACGGGAATCCAGATGATGCCGGCGACGACGACGAAGGAGGTGGCGATGCGGCCCACGCGCACGAGTTCCTTCTCGGTGCGGCCCGGGCGCAGCTTTTCGTAGATGTCGACCGTGAAGAGGGTGGCGCAGGAGTTGAAGAGCGAGGCCAGCGAACTCATCAGCGCCGAGAGCAGGCCGGCGACCACGATGCCGCGGAGACCGGCCGGGAGAAGATTGGCCACCATGGTGGGGAAGACCATGTCGCCGTTGATGGCGCCGCTCTCCTGCAGCGGGATGCTGATGATGCCCTTGGTGTGCAGCGCGTAGCCAATCATGCCGGGCACGAGGAAGATGAAGACGGGCAGGACCTTGAGGAAGCCGCCGAAGATGGCGCCGCGGCGGGCGTCGCGCAGGGACTTGGCGGCGAGGGTGCGCTGGACGATGTATTGGTCGGTACACCAGTACCAAATGCCGATGACCGGCGAGGCGATCATCACGCCGAGCCAGGGGAAATCGGGATCGGAGAGCGGACGCCAGAGGGCGTACTGGGCGGGATCTTCGCCGAGCACCGCCTTGAGTTCGCCCCAGCCGCCGAGCTGTTGCAGGCCGAAGATGGTGATGAACACCGAGCCGAAGAGCAGCAGGCCGGTTTGCGCGACCTCGGTGTAAACCACGGCACGCAGACCGCCGATGACGGTGTAGATGCCGGTGAGGACGACGGTGGTGAAGGCGCCGACCCAGAAGGCGTTTTCCGGGGTGCCGAAGGTGTCGGGCAGCAGCGTCATGAAGACGACGGCGCCGGCGTAGACGGTGACGGAAACCTTGGTGAAAACGTAGGCGACGAGCGAAACGATGGAGAGGGTCCAGCGGGAACGGCCGTCGAAACGGCGCTCCAGGAACTCTGGCATGGTGAAGACGCCCGTGCGGTAGTAGAAGGGCACGAAGATCCAGCCCAGCATGAGCATGATCCAGGCGTGCAGTTCCCAGTGGGCCTGAGCCATGCCGTTGGCGGCGCCGGAACCGGCGAGACCGACGATGTGTTCGGAGCCGATGTTGGAGGCGAGCAGCGAGCAGCCGACGACGAACCAGGGGATGTTGCGGCCGGCGAGAAAGTAGTCGGCGGTCGTTTCGGTTTTGCGGGAGCTATACCAGGCGATGCTCGCGAGCACCACGAAGTAGGCGGCGATGATAATCCAGTCGAGTGGGGTCATGGGAGGGGCGTGGAGGGAAGGGAGAGTGATAGAGGGCGCGGCGGGATCGGGATAGCACCGCGCTTTTACCGTTAGGTGACTGTTCGCTCAGCGCGCGTCGTCGAGCGTTGTGGCGGGAAGATCAAGCGGGCGCACCCAGATGTTGCGATAGGCGACGAGGTCACCGTGATCCTGGAGGCGGAGCGGAAGCACCGGAACGTGATAGTCATACTTGGTCAGGCCGCGCCACTGGGTGGGGCCGGCCAGCGGAACGTCGAGTTGGGTGAGCACGCCATTGTGGAAGACGGTGACGCGGGCCGGGGTGACGAGCTTGCCGCCGGCATCGAAGCGGGGGGCGACGAAGACGATGTCGTAGGTGTTCCACTGGCCGGGCGGCTGGGTGGCGTTCACGAGGGGCGGATGCTGCTTGTAGACCGATGCGGCCTGGCCGTTCACGTAGGTCGGATTGTTATGCGAATCGAGCACCTGCACCTCGTAACGCTCCATGAAGAAGACGCCGCTGTTGCCACGGCCCTGGCTCTTGCCCTTCACCTCGGCGGGCGCGCGCCATTCGATGTGCAGCTGCACGTCACCGAAGGCGGCCTTGGTGCGGATGTCGCCGGTCTTCGGTTTCACCACCAGGGCGCCATCCACGATGTCCCACGCGGCGGCCGCGCGCGGCGCGCCCTTTTCCTCGGGCACGTTGGCCGACTCCCAGGCGTTGAGCGAGGTGCCGTCGAACAGCACGACGGCGTCGGACGGGACTTCGCCGGGCCGGGCGGTGACGACAGCGGGCTGGGGTGACCAGTATTCGGTCATCTCCGGTGGCGGCAGGCCGTCGTCCGGCGCTTGAGCGAAAACCAAGCCGACCGTTGTCGAAAACAAGGTGAAGCGAAGGAGTTTTTTTTGCGTGGTGGTCATGGAAGTCGGAATCGGAAGCGGTTATGAGATCAAAGCCAGGCGACCACGATCCAGAATGCCGCAAACGCAGCGGGCACAATGGAACAGAACGAGGTGGCTCCGACCTTGGGGATTTTGAAGCAGATGAATCGTTTGAACGCGGGCAGGTCCCGCGAGGCCATGCGCTTTGAAGCTACCTTGATGAGCGGGAGCAAACTGTCTTTCTCAAATGCCTTAAGCTTTGTGTAGCGCTCTTCGTAAAACCAAAGGTCATTTGCAGCGAGCAGGAACCAAAGTAATGACCAGAGACCGCCCAAGAGGGGAATCCCGACTCCTCGCCAGCTTTCGGTCAAACCCTGCGGCACGACGAGGAAGGCCCCCGTCAGCGCCGTATCGACGGTAAGGAAATACTGGAAGCGGGCCCAAAGTCGGTCGCCTTGAGAGGAGAGCCGTTCTCGGATGTTGCGATAATACTCCAACATCAACTCATTGCCGGCGTCATGTGTTTCGGGCGCAGGCTGGATCTGTGTCGTGGGGGGCGGAGTCACCGTTGGGGCGGGAACCTAGGAGGCTTCTGCTGTCCATGAAAGACATTAGTAGAGCCGAAGTCTGCGGGGGCGCCGGGCGTTCGGCGAGCGGGTGGATTGCTTACCGCATCTCCGGGCCGCAAGCAACGCTTCCTGGCGTCAGGTCCGTCAACGGGGCGACTTGCTGAGGTGACTTCAGCCCGCGACGATGCCGGGCTGGTTGCGCAGTGCAATCATGCGCTACCTGCCCTCGACATCACCCGTCGTCCAGGTGCCGTTGATGCAGCGCCAGAGGCGGCCGGGGAGAGGGTTTTGATCGCGGAGGGTGGGGGGCAGGCGGTGCGGACGCACGTTGTCGTAGCACCGGAGCGCGCCGAAGCGGCGCAGGGAGGCGGGCATGCCCACTGCCGTGAAACCGGGATGGCCGCCGGCCGGGAAGGGACCGCCGTGCACCATGGCCGGCGAGACGCTGACCCCGGTGGGCATCTTGTCGTTGAGCAGACGACCGACCCGCGGGGCCAGGCGCTCGACCAACTGATCATAGAGCGCGTCGTCGCTGCCGTCCCGCGCGGTGTAGAGCGAGCCGGTGAGCGAGGCGGCGAGGGTATCGAATACCCGTAGCAGTTGCGCGGCATCACGCGCGATCACCACCAGGGACGCCGGGCCGAACATCTCGTGTTGGAAAAAGTCCGGCGCGAGGAGAAAGCGTTCCGCGTCCACGCTGAGCAGCGCGGCGCGGGGCCGGAAGCCGGGTTCGATGGGCTCCGGGCTGCGCGCCAACAGCGTGGCGCCGGCGTCGGTCAGCTTGGCCACCGCCTCGTCGAGCTGTCGTGGCAGTGACGCGGTCAACATCGGTCCCGGTTCATGGATCGAGAAGTGATCGATCGCCTGCGCCAGGAAGAGATGCAGCGCATTGCATTCGATGGTGAGCACGAGGCCGGGATTGGTGCAGAACTGCCCGACGCCCTGCAGGCAGGATTCGCAGAAGTCCTCGACCAGCGCATGGGCGCGCTCGCGCAGCGCGCCGGGCAGCAGGCCGACCGGATTGACCCCGCTCATCTCGAAGTAGGCGGGTGTGCCGACGGCGTCGGCGGCGGCCTTGATCGCGCGCCCGGCGCGGGCGCTGCCGGTGAAGCCGATGGCTCCGAGCCGCGGATCACCGGCGAGGCGCAGGCCGTCGTCGTCACTGCAATGGTAGAAAAGCTGCACGGCTCCACGCGGGAGGCCGGCGCTTTGGGCGGCCTGCAGGGCGAGTTCGGCGAGGTGGCGGGTGGTGCCGGGATGGGCGGGGTGGGCCTTGGCGATCACCGGATGTCCGGTGGCCACGGCGGCGGCGAAGTCGCCGCCGGCGATCCCGTTGTAGGCGAAGGCGAAATTGTTGGGGCCCATGACCAGCACGGGGCCGGGCAGGGATTCGAGCTGGGAACGCAGGTTGCCCGCTGTATCGATAACTGGGATACGCCAGTTCTGGTCGCGAGCGTGGGCGGCGGCGTCGCGGAGCTGTTGGAGCGTGCGCGGAATCTCGTTGTCGAGGTAACGCGGCCGGGCGGCATGGCCGGTCTCGAGGGCGGCTGAGGCGGCGAGCTCCTCCGCATGGTGTTCGATGAGTCCGGCATAGTGATCGAGGAAGGCGGCGGGCTGCTCGGGCGGGAGGCCGGCGACGAGGCGGGCGTCGCGGGCGCCGGCACTCAGCATCCGGTCGAGTTCGGACCACGGGCTGACCGGGTAGTGCTCCGGCAGATCGTCGCCGGAGGCGGGATTGGCGGGTTGAAACGACGCGGCGTCCGCGGAGGGCGGACACCAGTCGCCGTCGATGAGCAGCGGTTGCAGGCGCATGGGAACACCATGCGGCTCTTGGTGGGTTTTGCCAGCGGGCGGATTGTAGGCTGCGCCATGGGGAGCGCCCCTTTGGGCAACCACGACCCGACGGGGAGACCGGTCGGCCGAATCGACTTCAGTCGGCATGCGGCAATGAAGCCGGCGATTCACGTCGCCGCGATGGCCGAAACGCCGGGGGAGTCGGGTCGAAGCTACCGGGGCATCACCCGACGTCGGCCTGGGTCCAGTTGCCGTCGATGCAGCGCCAGAGTCGGCCGTTTGGATTTTTGTCCTGCAACGAGGCGGGCAGTCGGGCGGCGCGGACATTGTCGTAGCAGCGCAGGGCGCCGAAGCGTCGCAGGGAGGCCGGGATGCCGACTGCCGTGAAGCCGGGGTGGCCGCCGGCGGGGAAGGGGCCGCCGTGGACCATGGCAGGGGATACGGCGACGCCGGTGGGCATCTTGTCGTTGAGCAGGCGACCGGCCTTGGGCGCGATGATCGGCACGAGGCGATCGTAGAGGGCGTCGTCGCTCCCGTTCGTTGCCGTGTAGAACGAGGCGGTGAGGGAGGAGTCGAGGTGCTCGGCGACCGCCGCGAGTTCGTCGGCGTCGGCGGCGACCACCACGAGCGAGCCCGGACCGAACATCTCACGCTGGAAACCGGCCGGATCGCGGAGGAAGGTGGTGCCATCGACCCGGAGCAGGGCGGGTTGGGCGCGGAAGCCGGGTTGCTTGGGCTGCGTCCCGCGGCCGATGAGCTGGGCGCCGGCGGCGACGAGGGCCTCGACGCTTTCATCGAGTTCCCGCGGTAGGGAGGGCACGAGCATCACGCCGGAGGGCGCGTTGGTGAAGTTTTGCCCGGCGGCGGCCAGGAAGGATTCGGTGCCCTCGCCGGCGATCGTGAGGAGGAGTCCGGGATTGGTGCAGAACTGACCGACACCGAGCAGGCAGGAACCGCTGAATTCGTTGGCCAGATCGGCGGCGCGTTCGGCGAGGGCGCCGGGCAGAAAAACGACCGGATTGACGCTGCTCAGTTCGAAGTACGCGGGTTTGCCCACGGAATCGGCGGCGGCCTTGATCTTACGGCCGGCGGATTCGGAGCCGGTGAAGCCGATGGCGCCGAGGCGGGGGTCGGCGGCCATGCGGTGGCCCTCCTCGTGGGAGGAGCGGTAGTAGAGCTGCACGGTGGCGGCGGGCAGGCCGGTTGACTGCACCGCGGCCAGGGCAATCTCGGCCAGGCGGCGGGTGGTGCCCGGATGAGCCGGATGAGCCTTGGCAATCACGGCGTGGCCCGTGGCGATGGCAGCGGCGAAGTCACCGCCGGCGATGCCATTGAAGGCGAAGGGAAAGTTGTTGGGACCGATGACGAGGACGGGTTTGCCGAGCGGCTCGAGTTGGGAGCGCAGGTGGTTGGCGGAGTCGATGACGGGTGTGCGCCAGTCTCCGGCGCGGGCGGCGGCGGCGGCCTGTTTCAGCTGACCGGTGGTGCGGGGAATCTCGACCTTGGCCAGGCGGGGGTCGACCGGCAGTCCGGTTTCGGTGTGGGCGAGGGCGGCCAGTTCATCGGCAGCGGCGGTGATGCCGTCGGCGTAAGCCTCGAGGAAGGCGGCGATACGGGTCGGATCGGTGGCGGCGAGTTCGGCCGAGGCGGCCAGACCGGCATCGAGCAAGGCATCGATCTCGGCCGCGGTGGCGACCGGATAGGCATCGGGAAGGAGCTCCCCCGTGGAGGGATTGCTGGGCTGGAAGGTCTTGGCGTCGGCGGCCGGGGCGCGCCATTCACCGGCGATGAGCATGGGGTGAGCGGTCATGGACTACGGATCAGTGGTTTGGGACGAAAAGGGAGAGGGTTGGCCGCGGTGGCGGGTGCGCCAAGAGTCAACTCGTTCAAACCCTAGCCCAAGTTGCTGGCCCGTAAAGCAGGGTGGGGTGAGGCCAAGAAAACCTCGACAACGCGAACGCCTATCGAACTCTCGAACCACCCGCACCTGGAGAGGTGGCAGAGTGGTCGATTGCGGCGGTCTTGAAAACCGCTGGGCCCGCAAGGGTCCCGGGGGTTCGAATCCCTCCCTCTCCGCCATCTTCATTTTGGCATTACGATTTACGAACGACGAAGGGACGACAACAGCGGGGGGACCGTCCAGGGAGGGATGAGAACCCGGGTTCGACGGAGCGAAGCGGAGATGGGCCGACCGAAGGTTGCCGCGCAGCGGTGCGGCGCAAGCCGTAGCCAATCCCTCCCTCTCCGCCATTTGGATTTTTGATTTTCGTTTCTCGATTTTCGGTTGCTGATGCAGGACCGGACGGGGAAAGGCGGAGGGATGAGAACCTTGGGTTCGACGAAGCGAGCGCGGCGAGCGGAGATGGGCCGGCCCAAGGCCGCGGCGAAGCCGTGCGGCGCGAGCCGCAGCCAATCCCTCCCTCTCCGCCATCCTGTGCCCAGGCTGCGAATGGTACGTCAATGCGCCGGGAACCGTGGCGACTGTTCCGGGTCAATAGGGAAGTGGTCCGGGAGTCATCAGTAGGGAATCCGCCATCGGAGTCCGAAGAGTTCTCCCTCCCTGTCTTTGTGCTTACCGTCCTGGCCAGTCTGGCCGGTCTCCTCGCGGCTTTGCGGTTGTTTGCGCCCGAGGTGTGGTCCGCGCAGTTCCTGGCCCCCGCCTGGAAGGGGGGCCTGGCGTTTCTGCTCATCAGCCTCTTCAACGCCTTCATGGAATATTTCTTTCACCGCTATGTGCTGCACATGCCGGTGATACCGTTCCTGCGCCGGCTCTACCGCCAGCACACCTTGCACCATGCGCTCACCCGGATCGCGCGCAGGAAGAGCCGCGATGGCCGGGGGATTCTTTTTATCGAAAACAAGTTTCCCATCGTGGAGCCGGAGCAGCACGAGGCGGCGTTTTTTCCGTGGTATGCGTTGGCGGTTTTTGCGCTCGTGCTCACGCCTTTGCTCGCGGCGCTGCAGTGGTTATTCCCTTCCTTTCCCTGGTTCATCGCCGGTTTTGCCGCCCTGGCCGTGTCGCTCACGCTCTACGAGATCCTGCACGCCATCAATCACTGGCCCTTCGAGAAGTGGGAACCCTTGATCGTGCATCCGCGCTGGGGTCGGTTCTGGCAACCCGTCTATGGGTTCCATCTCCGGCATCACGCCGTGACCGACTGCAATGAATCCATCTCCGGGTTCTTCGGTCTTCCCTTGAGCGATTGGATCTTCCGCACCTGCATCGTGCCCCGAACGGTTTACGCGCAAGGGGAGGAAGGGACGCCCGAGAAATTCCGCAGTCCGCATCCCCGCCGACTCATCCGCTGGCTGGATGCATGGACCACGCGCGTGGTGCGGCGACGGCGGGCGAGCCCGGCCGACGCGGCATCCGATTCGCCGCCCGAGCCCGCCGTCACACCGGCCACCCGCCCCGAATTGCGCGGAGAGGCGATCGCCAACTGGCTGACGCACGGCCTCGGTCTCGTACTCAGCATTGTCGGCCTCACGCTGCTGATCGTCTTTTCCAGCCGGCAGGGGGACGCCTGGCACGTCGTGACGTTCACCGTCTTCGGCCTGACCCTGCTGACTCTCTACACGGTTTCCACGCTGTATCACCTGCTGTCCGCGGGGCGGACAAAGGAGATTTTCCGGCGGCTCGACCACGCGGCGATTTTTTTGGTGATCGCCGGCACCTACACGCCGTTTCTCCTGACGAATCTTCGTGGTCCGTGGGGCTGGTCGCTCTTCGGGGTGATCTGGGGTCTCTGTGGGGCCGGAGCGGTCTTCCAGCTCTTTTTCGGCGGGCGCTACCGCCTGACCTCGACGCTGGCTTACCTGTTTGCCGGCTGGCTCATCGTGGTCGCGCTCAAACCCATGGTCGCCCATGTCCCCCATGAGGGGCTTTGGCTGCTGCTGGCGGGCGGTCTCTGCTACACCGCCGGCGTGGTCTTCTACTTGTGGCGCCGCCTGCGCTACCATCATGCCGTGTGGCATACCTTTGTCCTCGGCGGCAGTACCTGTCACTTTCTGGCCGTTTTGCTGTTTCTGCTGCCGGTGATGCCCTGATTATGGCTCAAAAGGCGGGGCGCTGAATGAAAAGGACCTCAAGTTGACAGTCAGAGACTTCGGGGGCAGGTTGGCTCTGACTTGAAACGAAAGACTCGAAAGGCGTCGAGTAAAGCCCCTGATAAACAGTCCTCGGCGAAAAAGACCGACCAGGGGATCCCGCGGAGATCAACCGGGCGCACCGCAGGTTCCGCCCCGAAGCAGGAGAAGCCGTTGCCTGACGCGTCCCCGTCGGACCTCGAGTCTGCGGCGCCGGAGCCACGCCCGTTCGTGATCGTGGGCGTTGGAGCGTCCTCCGGCGGCCTGGAGGCATTCACCCGCCTGCTGGAGCATCTGCCCACGGATACGGACATGGCCTTCGTCTTGGTTCAGCACCTGGACCCGCAGCATGACAGCATCCTGGCTGAACTGCTTGGCCACGTCACGGCCATGCCGGTGCGTGAAGTCACCGATCGGATGAAGGTCGAGCCCAACCGCGTCTACGTCATTCCGCCGGGCAAGCACATGAACATCGCCGATGGCGTGCTGCGCCTTCAGCCGCGCCCCGTCGGAGGCACGCCTCCGCAATCGGTTGATCTTTTTTTCGAGGCCCTCGCGCACGACCGGCGGGAGCGGGCGATCGGAGTGATCCTGTCCGGTGCGGCGACTGACGGTACGCAGGGCCTGGCCGCGATAAAAGGGGAGGGCGGGATCACGTTCGCCCAGGATGAATCGGCCAGATTCGGATCGATGCCACGGAGTGCGATCGCGGCCGGATGCGTCGACTTTGAACTCTCGCCCGAGGGGATCGCAGCCGAGTTGGCGCGCATTGCGGCGCATCCGCACATGACGGGAGACGTGTCGCGGGCCGATCCCGAAGGAGACCGCGCCTCCGCCATTGCTCACGAGGACGACGCCACGCCTTTGCCGTCCGGCGGCCCGGGAACGCCGATCACGGGCGCCAAACAGGTTCGCGCCGAGAGTGAGGAAGGAGAATCCTCCGGGCTGGAGGATTCCGGATACCGGAAGATCCTGCAGCTGATTCGCAACCATGCCGGGGTGGACTTCTCCTTCTACAAGTCCGCCACGATCCGGCGTCGCATTTCACGGCGCATTGTACTCAGCCGGCTCGAAACGGTGGACGCGTATGCCGCGTTCCTCCAAGGCAATGCCCGGGAACTCGACGCGCTCTATTCCGACCTGCTCATCAGCGTCACGAGCTTTTTTCGCAACCCCGAGGCCTTCGATCTCCTCCAGCGCAAAGTCTTTCCCCAGCTCCTCGCCCAACGAGGCGATGCGCCCGTGCGGATATGGGTGCTCGGTTGCTCGACCGGACAGGAGGCCTATTCCCTGGCCATGGCGTTTCTGGAGGTGGCGAGCCGCGAGGACCACGCGCGTGGCCTGCAGGTGTTTGCAACCGATCTCAATGAGGCGCTGCTGGAAAAGGCCCGGTCCGGGCTGTACGCCAAAAGCCTCGCCCAGGACATCTCGCCCGAGCGGCTGCGACGTTTTTTCATCGAAGAGGAGGGCGGCTACCGGATCAGCAAGCACCTGCGCGACTCGGTGGTGTTTGCGCGGCAGAATGTGCTGAGCGATCCGCCTTTTTCCCGCATGGATCTGGTCAGCTGCCGCAACCTGCTGATCTACATCGAACCGGAGCTGCAGAAGAAAACCCTGCCCATGTTTCACTACGCGCTCAATCCGGAGGGCGTGTTGTTTCTGGGCGCGAGTGAATCGGTCGGCGGGTATACGATGCTGTTCGAGCAGATCGACAAACGGCACAAGCTCTTCCGGAAAAGGCCGGGCACCACACCCCTGCAGCATTTTCCGGCGAGCCGGGGCCGGCATGCGACTGAGCGGCCGCCTACCTCCTCGCGGATCACCGCGTCGACCAGATCGAGCCTTCCCCCCGAATTGAGTGCGCAGCGCGAGGCGGACCGGGTGACTGTCCATCAGTTCGCCCCGCCCGGCGTGCTGATCAATGCGGCCCTGCAGATCATTCAATTTCGCGGCCCGACCAGTTCCTACCTCGAGCCGCCGATCGGCAACGCGAGTTTCGATGTACTGCGAATGGCCCGGGACGGGTTGAGGATGCCGCTGCGGGCGGCGATCAATCGCGCGAAAAAGGCAGGCGAACCCATCTGCAAAAAGCATGTGGAGGTAAAGCACCTGGACGGGGTGCGCCCGGTCACGCTCCATGTTATCCCGCTCAAGAACCTGAAGGAAACGAGCTTCCTGGTGTTGTTCGATGAGGAGGATTCGAAGCGACAGCCCGCGGAAAATCGGCTGTCCGCCGAGCCTTCATCCCTAGTGCAGACCAAGGCGCCTTCCGCCGCAAAACGGAAGGAGTATTCGCAACGCATTCGGATGCTTGAGGACGAATTGCGCGATCACCGCGACTACCTGCAGTCGATGCAGGAGCAGAATGAGACCGCCCATGAGGAACTCCAGGCTTCGAACGAAGAATGCACCTCCGCGAATGAGGAACTCCAGAGCATCAACGAGGAACTCGAAACCTCAAAGGAGGAACTCGAGTCCTCCAACGAGGAACTGACGACGGTCAACGAGGAGCTGGCGAGTCGCAATACGCAGTTGAACTGTCTCAATGCCGATCTCGGAAATCTGCATGTCAGCATCAACACGGCGATCCTGGTGCTGAACCGGGACCTGACGATTCGTCGCTTCACCTCGCAGGCGGAAAAAACCTTCAATCTCCTCTCCAGCGATATCGGGCGACCCCTGCGCAGCGTGCGGCACACCCTGCTGTCAGCCCCGTCGTCGCGGGACCCGTTCGAGAGCACGGCATCCGCGAGCCAGCCGCTGGATCTCGAAGTCATGGTGCGCGAAGTAGTCGATACCGTCAGCATGATCGAAAGCGAGGTCAGGGACCGGGACGGGCGGTGGTATTCGTTGCGGATGCGTCCCTACGTCAACCTGGACAAAAAGATTGATGGAGCCGTGCTGGTGCTGGTGGACATCGACGGGCTCAAGCGGGCGGAGTTCGCGGCCAAGGCGGCGCGCGACTACGCCGAAGCCATCATCCGCACCGCCCGTAATCCCCTGATCGTCCTGCGGGCCGACCTGCGGGTGAATTCCGCCAATGCCGCGTTCTACAAGATGTTCCAAACCACGCCCGACCTGACGGAAGGGCACCAATTGTTCGAACAGGGCTCGGGGCAATGGGATGTGCCCGAAATACGGAAGCGCCTCGAGGGGGTTTTGCCGCGAAACAGTGCCTTCGATGATTTACAGATCGAGCGCGAGTTCCCCGCCGTCGGCCAACGCACCCTGCTCCTCAGCGCCCGGCGGCTCGATCATGACAGCGGTGCGTCGCCGCTGATTCTTCTGGCGATCGAAGACGTGTCCGAACGGCGTCGGGGGGAGGCCGCCGCCGCTGCACTGGCCGCGATCGTCGATTCCTCGGACGACGCCATCATCGGCGAAGATCTGGCCGGCCTCATCATCAGTTGGAACCGCAGCGCGGAACGACTGTACGGCTATTCGTCCCGAGCCGCCATCGGACAACCTGCCGCCATGCTGGTGCCCGCGGACAGGAAGCATGAAGAAGCGGAAATGTGGGATCGCGCCAGGAGGGATGAACACGTCCGCCAGTTTGAAACGATTCATCTGCATCGAAACGGTGAACGGCTGGATGTTGCCGTTACCAGTTCCTTGACCCGCAATTCGGCGGGAGAGGCCATCGGCATCTCGAAGATCGTGCGTGATATTTCGTTCCAGAAGGCCGCCGCTGAGCGACTGCGCTTTTCCGAAATGCGCTATCGGACCCTCTTCAATTCGATGGACCAGGGATATTGCGTGATCGAAGTGCTGTTTGACGCGAACGATCAGCCGGTCGACTACCGTTTTGAAGAGGTGAATCCGAGTTTCGAAAAGCAGACCGGTCTCGTCGCGGTCACCGGCAAACGAATGCGGGAACTGGCCCCGGATCACGAAAAACACTGGTTCGAAATCTATGGCAAAGTCGCCCGCACCGGGGAGCCGATCCGCTTCGCCAACGAGGCGAAGGCCCTGAACCGCTGGTTCGACGTCTACGCCTTCCGCCTGGGCACGTCGGTCCAGCCGAGAGTCGCGGTGCTCTTCAACGATATTACGGCCAGCCGGGGAGCGGCGGCGGAGCTGGCCGAGGCCCGGGACAAGGCGGTCAACGTTTCCCGCGCGAAGGACGAGTTTCTGGCCGCGCTGTCCCACGAACTCCGCACGCCTTTGAACCCTGCCTTGTTGATCGCCAGCGAGGCGGCCGAAAACCACGACTTGCCGGAGCAGGTGCGGGCGGATTTTGACGCCGTGCGCAAAAGCATCGAACTCGAGGCGCGTCTGATCGACGACCTGCTGGACCTCACGCGCATCGCCAGCGGGAAGTTGAAAATCGAAATGCAGACCTGCGAGGTACACGCGGTCCTGCGGGATGCGATTGCGGTGGTGCGCGGCGATATCACCGAAAAGCGCCTCGAATTGGCGGAAGCGCTCACGGCGGCGGAGACGACCATGACTGGCGATCCGGTGCGCCTGGAACAGATTTTTTGGAACATCCTGCGCAATGCGGTGCATTTCACCCCTCGGGACGGTCGCATCACGGTGGCTTCGCAGACCCGTGGCGATGAGCTTACCATAACGATCAGCGACACCGGGGCAGGCATCCTGCCAGCCGACCTGGAGCGAATCTTTGAGACCTTTGCCCAGGGCAAACACGAGGGAGGGGAACGCCGGTTCGGAGGCCTGGGCCTGGGCCTGGCGATTTCGCGCAAGCTCGTGGAATTGCATGGTGGATCGATCGAGGCCTACAGCCCGGGTCGCGGCCATGGATCGAGTTTTCTGATCCGGTTGCCGTTGCTGCCGGACTCCCGCGCCGGGACGGAGCGGGCGCCAGCCTCGCCGCCTGAACGCAGCCGCGGCGCAGGTCATTCCGCTTCGGAGCGAGCGCTCCAGCAGGAGAAGGGGAGCGTGCTGGTGGTGGAGGATCACGACTCCACGCGTAAAGCGCTTCATCGATTGCTCAGCAGCCGGCGCTACTCGGTTCACTCGGCCGGTTCGGTCGAAGCCGCACTGGCGGTCGCAAGGCAGGATCGCATCGACATCATCGTTTCCGACCTCGGGTTGCCCGACGGCGACGGATACTCGCTGATGAAGCGGATCAAGACCCTCCAGCCGAACATCCGAGGGATCGCGTTGAGCGGCTTCGGTACCGAGGGTGATATCGTCAAGTCCAAGCAAGCCGGGTTCGACCTCCATCTGATCAAGCCGATTTCGATCGCCTCCCTGGACGAAGCACTCGGGAAGTTGATCCTGGCTGGGGACGACGGCCATTCCGCACCCGGGTCGTGAGGCATCGCGCCCCGCGGGAAGCCGGCTCACCCGGCGAAGGACCGGCACCCGTCGAAGGAGCGGACTCACCTGGTCGGGGAAATCCTTCAAGCCGACCCGATCCGCCGCATGGGAGTGGTTGAGTGGGAAAATTATTATCGACGCATTCCGTTGCCCGGCGAGCGGCTTGGCCCGGCGAACCGCCCGACACTGCGAAATACGTCGTGTCGGCGCAGGAAGAACCTTAGGGTTCGCGAAGTGACCGAGTGGCACGACTTCGATATGCGGCACCTCCGTATGCATCCCGATTCCCGCGCTCCGAGTCGATACCTGCCATGCGCGATGACTACCTGATCAATGCCCTCGAAATCATCGAGGATCGTAACATCCTCATCAACGTCGTATCGCGCCGCGTGAAGCAGCTGCGCCGCGGCAGTCGTCCATTGGTGGAGTCACTGGAAAAACTTGCGCTGGAGGATATCGCACTCCGTGAAATCGCCGAGCGGAAGATCAGCTACGAACTTGCTGAGGTCGTGCAGTCCGACGGGCCGAACGATGGATCCCAGCCCAATATCCGTTCCGCCGAACCCGTTCCCGTTGCTGCGGCGAAGGGGACCGCGACGTGATCGCCGCGCCAAAAGCTTCACCTGCCGGCCCCCGTGTTCAGCCCCGGCGCGAATAATCCCGCCCCCATCCGTCCGATCCGATGTCAGCCGAGCAAATTCCCTTCGCTGAATCCGCCCGCCACATGAGGCTGCGCGGCATCGAGCATCACGCACGGGCGGTCAAGGTCACCCGCGTCGCCCGGCAGAACGCCGCCACCATCGCCGGTCTGCCGCTCACCACCGAATGCCTGCTCGCCGACATTTCCGCCACGGGAGCAATCGCTGCCTGATGAACCGTCGCGTCTGTCCGATCACCCCGTCCCAGCAGGCGACCAACGGCGCGATGGATATTTTCGTCGAAGGGCATCAGAAGGAGCGAACCGAGCAGATGTTGTTCGGTCTGGAGGTACTGCGCAGCGCCACCGAGTCGCAGGTGCAGACGGCGATCCGCATGGTGAACGCCAGCCGACGCATCCCGGTCGCACAGATCCAGGCGATGTTCTCCGCCTGACGCGCACCCGTCCTCACGGTCATGAACCTCACGATCAACCATCTCACCCGCTACAGCTATGATCGTGAGGTGCAGTTCCAGCCCCACCTGCTCTACCTGCGCCCCCGCGAAAATCCTTTGCTCGCGGTGAAGTCGTTCGCGTTTTCGTTTCAACCCGCGGCCCGGGTGAACTGGATGCGCGACGATTTCGACAATCTTCCCGCTTCCGCGCACTTTGCGGAACCGGCGACGGTGCTGGAGATTCGTTCCGCCTGTGAGGTCGAGACGACGGACACCCAGCCCTTCGACTTCCTCCTGCGGAGCTACGCGGCCTCCTTTCCCTTCGATTACGAACCCCTGCACCGGTTCAATCTGTCCATCTACCTCACCCCGCCGGCGCAGACGACGCAGGAGATCCTGCGCGACTGGATCCACGGCCGGATGCCCGATCCGCCTGCCAATACCGTGGCCTGGCTGGCCGCCCTCAACCGGGTCATTTTCGACGGGCTCACCTATGGCCGGCGCGACGAACCCGGTATCCAGTCTTCGGTGACAACGCTGAACCGGGGAACCGGCACCTGCCGGGATTACGCGATGCTGCTGATCGAGTGCGCGCGCACGCGCGGCATCGCTGCCCGTTTCGTCAGCGGCTATCTGTTTGATCCCGAAGCGGACGGTGCCGGAAGTGGCGACATGCATGCCTGGGCGGAGGTCTTTCTGCCCGGAGCCGGCTGGCGGGGGGTGGATCCCACGCACGGCGTTTTTTGTGGCAGCAGCTATGTGCCGGTGGCTCACGCCGTCGTGGCCGAAAGCGTGAACCCGATCCAGGGCGCGATCGCCGCATCGGCGTCGACGGTGGCCTCGCTGACCACGACGGTGCGTGTCAATCGCTCCGGGGAGGCAGGAACGCTTGATTGAATGGCATGAGTCCGACGGCAGCCGTGGGACCGGTCCCGGGAAAATCGCGCCCGCTGTGCCCAGCCGGGTGGCGTTTCTAGGCGGCTACGAACCACGCCGCTGCGGCATCGCCACCTTCACGACGGATCTCTGCGAAGCCGTGAGCGCCGCGCTGCCCCGGGTGGACTGCATCGCGGGAGCGATGAACGACCGGATCGAGGGGTATCCCTACCCGGCGCGTGTCCGCTTTGAGATCCACCAGGTGGAACTGGATTCCTATCGCCGGGCGGCGGATTTTCTCAATTTCCACAATACGGAGGTACTGTGTGTTCAGCATGAGTTCGGCATCTTCGGAGGCCCGGCGGGCAGCCACCTCATCGCACTGCTCAAGGAGGTGCGCATGCCGGTGGTCACGACCCTGCACACCGTGCTCAGCGACCCGGGAACCGCGCAGCGGCGGGTGATGGAGGAACTGGTGCAGCGCAGCGACCGTCTCGTGGTCATGGCGCGCAAGGGCGCGGAGATCCTGCGCGACACCTACGGAGTGCGCGATGATCAGGTGGACCTGATCCCGCACGGCATTCCCGATGTGCCGTTCATCGATTCCCGGGCGGCAAAGGCGCAGTTTGGCGTGGAGGGCCGCACGGTGCTGTTGACCTTCGGCCTGCTTGGTCCGGGCAAGGGAATCGAGTATGCCATCAATGCCCTGCCCGAAATCGTGCGGCGACATCCCAACGTGGTGTATCTGATCCTGGGCGCCACGCATCCGCACCTGCTGGCCCATGAGGGCGAGCGTTACCGGCTGAGCCTGGAACGCCTGGTGGAGAGCTGCGGCATGAAGGACCATGTCATCTTCTACAACCGCTTCGTTTCGCTCGCGGATTTGACGGAGTTCATCGGCGCGACGGACCTCTATCTGACACCCTACCTCAACGAGGCGCAAATCACCTCGGGCACGCTGGCCTATGTGTTCGGGGCGGGGAAGGCGGTGGTTTCCACGCCCTATTGGCATGCGCAGGAGCTGCTCGCTGAGGATCGCGGAACCCTGGTGCCCTTTCGCGATCCGGCCGGCATAGCGCGGGGGGTCTGCGCGTACCTCGACGATCCGGCAAGGCTCCAACGCACCCGTCGCGAGGCCTACGCCGCCGGGCGCAAGATGATCTGGCCGGCGGTGGCCCGCGGTTACGTCGACTCCTTTCAAAGGGCGTGCACCGATCGTCGCGCCGCATCCCGGACCGCCTTCGCCGGATGGACTCTGGCCGGACGACCCTACGAGCTGCCGCTCCGACGGCTCGACCACATCGTGCGCATGACCGATGGCACCGGCATCTTCCAACACGCCACCTTCAACGTTCCGAATTTCGATGAGGGCTATTGCACCGACGACAACGCCCGCGCCTTCATCCTCTGCACGCAGCTGGAGGAGTTTGGCAGCCAGCCCGTGAGCGAAAACCTCGATCAACTGGCGACCAGCTACCTCGCCTTTCTTTCCTCGGCGCTGAACTACCGGACCGGGCGGTTCCGCAACTTCATGAGTCACGGTCGCCAGTGGCTGGAGGCTGCCGGCAGCGAGGACTCCCACGCCCGGGCTCTCTGGTCGCTGGGCGTCGGCGCGGGCGCTTCCCCCAACGAAGGGCATCGTCTGCTTTGCGCCCATCTCTTCGAGCGGGGACTGCCGGTGGTGAGTTCGTTCACCTCGCCCCGGGCCTGGGCCTTCACGCTGCTCGGGCTCCACCACTTTCTCGGCACCCCCTCAACCCACACCGACCAGGCGTTGGCGATGCGCATCGAGCTCACGACCCGACTCGTGGGACTCTGGCGAGCCCACGCGTCGGACGACTGGCCCTGGTTCGAACCCACGGTGACCTATGACAACGCCCGTCTGTGTCAGGCGTTGATGTTGAGTGGCGTCGCCTTGCAGGACTCCGCGGCCACCGAGATCGGCTTGAAATCGCTGCGTTGGCTCACGTCGGTGCAAACCACCCAGGCCGGACATTTTCGTCCGATCGGCAGCAACGGGTTTTATGCCAAGGACGGTGCGCGGGCGGACTTCGACCAGCAACCCGTGGAGGCGCAGGCCGTGGTGGCTGCCTGCTGGGAGGCGTCCCGTATCACCCGGGAGCCGATGTGGGCGGGCGAAGCCAAGCGCGCCTTCGAGTGGTTCCTCGGCCGCAATGATCTGGGCCTCGCGTTGTATGACGCGAAGTCCGGTGGCTGTTGCGACGGGCTGCACCGCGACCGGGTCAATCGGAACCAGGGGGCCGAGTCCTCGCTGGCGTTCCACCTCTCACTGGTCGAGATGAACCTCGCCGAACTGCCGGTCGGAAGACCGCCCCCCGCGAAGGCATGAGCGGCGTGAAGCTACGCCGGCACCCGATCACCCTTTCGCCGGACAGCGCGCGGGTGATCATCCGTCCCTTCACTCCGGGCACGACGGCGGGGGCCGCCGCGGTGGTGGCGCGGGTGATGGCCCTGTCGGATGACGAGACGAGGCGCGAACTCGAAACGCTGCGCCGTGAATTCGGCGGGCGGCATCTTCACCTGGAAAGGAAGTGGCGGGTCCGCTTTGCCGGCCTGCGTCACCACGTTTCCCACCTGCGGGCGGTTTCGGTCGAGCGCGAGCTGCTCATCGGAGCCCTGTTCACCGGCGAGTATTCGTTGGAATCGGCGGCGTTGTTCAATCCCTCCATCGTGCCGCATCCGGACCAGGCCGGCGTGGCGCCTGGTTGCCTGCGCTTCATCATGAGCCTGCGGGCGACGGGGGAGGGGCACGTTTCCTCCATCGAGTTTCGCGCCGGCCTCATCGGCGCGGACGGCGATCTCGAATTTGATGCAAGCTCGCCGTGGGTGACCTTGCCGGAGATCCTGCCGAACCCGACTTACCGCAAGGAGAGCTTCGTGCTCAAGTTCCGGGAAATGGGCTTCGACAATCCGCTTTCCCGCGCTGTCGTCGCGCCGCTGGGCGAGGTCTTCACCCGTCGGGAGCTGAACAAAAGCATCGGCGCGGTGCAGCACGAGAAGGAGCCCGGCGACCACGAGTTCAAGCGCACCCTCGAGTGCGTGCAGTGGCTGGCTGATTCCAACTACGAAATCCGTTTCTCCGCGGAGATCAGCGTCAGCGAGAGGATCATCTTTCCCGTTTCGCCGAACGAAAGCCACGGCATCGAGGACGCCCGTTTCGTGCGCTTCGTCGAAGACGACGGGGCCGTGCGGTATTACGCCACCTACACCGCGTACAACGGCCGGGCGATCCTGCCCATGCTGATCGAGACGGAGGACTTCCTGCACTTCCGCGTGCTCACGCTCAACGGCGATGCCGTGCAGAACAAAGGCATGGCGCTGTTTCCCCGCCGGATCAACGGCCGCTACGCCATGCTGTCGCGCCAGGACGATGAGAACATCCTCATCATGTTCTCCGATCATCTGCACTTCTGGAGCGATCCCCGCATTCTGCTGCGTCCCGCCGCGATGTGGGAATCGATCAAGGTGGGCAACTGCGGTTCGCCGATCGAAACCGACGCGGGCTGGCTCGTCATCACCCATGGTGTCGGCCCGATGCGCAAGTATTGCATCGGCGCGGCACTGCTGGATCGGGACGATCCCACCCGCGTCATCGGCCGGCTGAGCCACCCGCTGCTCTCTCCCGAGGGGATCGAGCGTGAGGGCTATGTGCCCAACGTGGTCTACAGTTGCGGTTCGCTCGTGCACGGCGGCCGGTTGATTCTGCCGTACGCCATGAGCGACACGGCCACGGCGGTGGCGAGCGTGGCGTTGGACGACCTCCTGCAGGCGCTGCAGACCTGAGGTCGAATCGCAGCGGTGACGCAGACCGGACGAGGAGGAAGAGGAAAAGTCCCGTCCGAACGCCTTGCTCGGGAAACCACTTGAGGAACACCCACCATCCGGTTCGCGATTGGTGCCGCGGTGCGCTAGGTTAGGGCTGTGGCCTTCCGCGCGGCGCTGGATTGCCCCATTTCCTCCCGCCGTGATCCCTTCTCATGAAAACCCGCCCTGCCACACCAGCCCCCATCGAATCGGATGAACGGACCGCTCCGTCGCCGTTCGTCGCCCCGATCCCTTCTCCCCGACGGGATCGGCCGCCGGGGCCGACTGCCGCCGCTACCGCCTCCGGTTTCATCAGCGGTTTTGGCACGTTGATGGAGATGGAGCGCGAACTGCAGTCGCTTCAGCACCGGTGCCTGGCCGAGTTTGGGAGATCGCCGAAAGGGAACCTCAACCGCATTCTCGACCATCACATCGCTCAGGTCGACGCGATCATCGCGCTCCTCGCGCTCCGGCAGGATCGACTGCCCCGTCCGGGGCGGTTTCTGGCGCCCAGGCACGGGGGCAGTTCATCGGCGGCGGCGGGAGCGGTCGGAATGGATTCAAGTAAGATCCTCGCCGAGCTGGCCCAATGTCATCGGGAGTTGATTCGGCGCGTGGATGCCCTGGCGGATCATGATGGCGGTTCTCCGGCTGCGGAACGTGGACTGCGGGAGGTCGCACAGCGGCACGAAAACCTCGCCTGGATGCTGACGGCGTTGCTCAACGAGGGAACTTCGGCCGAAGGCCGCTGGGAAAACGAGGGCGGCGCCCTGCCGCAGGAGATGAACGCGAATACGTCGCCATCTCGTCCGCCGTCCCCGCTCGCGTGATGAATGTCATGGCTTGCGACCTCGGTTCACACCTGGGAGCGGCGGCGTTTGCTTCCCCCGGGCTCGCGGCCTGGAGCGGTGCCGCCGACGCGCAGTTTTTCGGCACCGTATTGTTGGGGGCGGGGATGATCTTCCTGCTGGTCACGATCGCGGGTCGAAGGGACCCGAGTGACGACTGAGCCGGGCAAGGTCCGCGCGCTTCGCGCGCAAGGACCCGGTTCGGTCAAACTGTATCCACATTACCATGACACTTCCCTCCGTCTATTGTCTTGCCCGCGATCGGGCTCCCGCCGACCGCATCCTCCACGATTTGAAGGAATCAGGGTTCGCGAACACCGGTATTTCCATCCTGTTTCTTGACCGCCAGGCCAGAGCCGGAGACTTCGATCCGGATCGGCCGGTCGTGCCTGCCGCACCGTCCTCCACCGACATTCGCGGAGTGGTCGGGTGGCTCGATGGTGCTCGTTCGCTGCGATTGCCCGGCGTGGCGCCCCTGATTGTCGCAGGGCCGCTGGCGAATGTGTTCCACGCGGCCCTGGGCGGCGGAATCGCCGGTGCCCTCGAGGCGGCGGGATTGGGCGGCCCGGAATCCGCGCGCCTTGCACAGCGGGTACTGGGCGGTGCCTTTCTCATCGCGGCGCACAGCGAAAAGCCGGAAGCCATCGGGCGTGCGGCGGCAATCTTCCGGGAAGAGCAGGCGGAGGAATGCGCCGTCGGCATGAGCGCCGAATGAGCACCACTCAGGTCCTGCCCCCACTGACGCCAGGGTAAATGGCTTATTCCTTCCGCCAGCTGGCTTAGCTCTGGCGACCCGCTAAACTATTTTTTATGGATCAGACCGTTGCCGCCCAGCTTGCCAGTCTCACTTCACATCTTGCGGATCGGCGGGAGCAGATACTGACCGAGTGGCGAGCTACGACGGAAGCCGCTTCCGCCGATGGCACGGCCCGTTCGCTGACGCGTTCGCAATTCCACGACCATATCCCGTCGATTTTGGATGCCTTCGAACTGAAACTCATCGCGCCTCCAGGCGGTCGGCGGGCGGAGGAGGCCGATCACGCCGTCGAACGAGGCGATGAAATGCATGGTCTGCAACGATGGCAGCAGGGCTACAAGCTGAGGGAGTTGTTGCAGGAGTGGGGCAACCTGCACCGCTGCCTGGCGCGGGAAATCGATGGCTTCGCCGCCGCGCACCATGAATTCAAACTCTCGACCCTGCGCGAGGTGCACGACCATCTGATCGATTTCATCAGCGAGGGCGTTGATCACAGCGCGGGACGATACGCGTGTCTCCAGCAAGCAGAAGCCATCGGGCACATGCGTGATCTCAAGCGCGCCTTGGCGCAGGTCTCCGAGATCGAGGAGCGCCGCGCCAAGTTGATCCATCAGGCGGTGCATGATCTTCGCGGCGATGTGCAGTCCGTCTCCACCAACGCGGACCTGCTGAGGGACATCAACATGAGCGACTGCGATCGCAGGGAATTCGCCCAACTTTTGCAGCAAGGGGTGGGGGCGGTGAGCGCGATGCTCAACGAGCTGCTGGAACTTGCCCGTTTGGAAGCCGGCCAGGAAAAGAGAGAAATCGCCCCCTTCGACGGTGCGCAGGTCCTGCGCGAACTGTGCGCCACCACTCAGCCCACCGCCACGGCGCGCGACCTCTACCTCGAATCGGCAGGTCCCCCGACGCTCGCCGTGGAGGGCGATGCGCTCAAGGTGCGCCGTCTGGTCCAGAACCTCCTGTTGAATTCCCTCAGATACACGAAGCGCGGCGGAGTCACCGTGAGTTGGGACGGAGACGACCATCACTGGTGGATCATCGTCAAGGACACGGGCCCCGGACTACTGGCCGGGCCGAGCGCGCCGATCGCTTCGATTCTCAAGGAAGCGACCGCCAGTGCGCGGGAGTCCGAGGAGAGAGAGGCAGAAAAGTCAGGGATCCCCTCCCAGGTTTTGCCGCTGGCCCCCGGTAGCGAGAAAACGGCGCCACCGGCAAAATCCCCACCGGAGGGCGAGGGAATCGGTCTCTCGATCGTGAAGCGCTTGTGCGAATTGCTGGGAGCGAGCCTCGAACTCGCGAGTTCAACCAGCAGCGGAACGACCTTTCGCCTGCTGTTTCCTCTCCGCTACCCGGATGCGTGAACATTGGCGCCGCACGCCCTCCGAAAATTGAATCCACCGAAGCCGCGGGAAGGGCAACTTTGGATACGGTGGTTTACTTCCAGGGCCGATGAATCCATTCTGATCGAACTCCATGCGGGAACACCTTCCTCACGGATGAAGCAACTCCAACCAAGGAAGACCGTCATGGGTGACAAATCCCCGAAATCGAACAAGAAGCTCGCCTCGCAGAAACAGGATAAGGTCGATCGCCAGAATCGGGTTAAACAAGCCGAAGTCGACGCGGGTCACGCCCGTAAAGCGCGATTGGGCAAGGCATCGAAGTAGTCGCCGCGCCTGCCCCGGCGGCGCGGCGAATGCGTCACGTGACGGGAACGGGATTCAGGAGCGTCGTGCGGTGAACGGCACCTCGTGGGGCTGGCCGTCGCGGCCGGTGAGTTTGAGCGTTCCCTTGAGTTCGTCGGCGCCGACCTTGGCCGTGTAGTGGGTGGTGAAGGTTTTCTTGCGCAGGAAACGGCCGATCGTGCGCTTGACGGTGAAGGTGACCGTGTCGTCCTTGAACGAGGCGTTGGAGATCTCGACCGGATCCAGGCGGCCGCCGCCGACGGTACCGGTGAGTTTGCCGTTGCGCAGCTGCAACTTGATCGTGGCGGCGATCTGGCGACCTTCCGCGGACTGTTGCTGAACAATCCACGTGCCGGAGGGATCGGCGGCAAAGACGAGTCCGGTGAAGGCCAGCGTCAGGCAGGCGAGCAGGAATCGGCGGGGGAAGAGGAGAGAACGGTTTGGGTTCATCCCCGCTTCAACGCCGTCGCGGTGGATCGGTTTCACGGAAAACTGAAAAACCGAAAAATCGGGCAAAATGTAACGTGGATGAATCCGGCGCGTTGAGCAGCGGATGAGTCTTGAGGTGCCCGCCTTTGCCATACCGCTTTCCGGTTCGTTCTGTTGCGAACGTGATCGCACCGTCGTCAGAAACGAGCGAAATGGAGCGCGGGTGAATCCGTTGGACAATCATACGAACGACGACGCGCGCGACCTTGCCCTGGCCCGGGCGGCCCAGGCGGGCGACGTGGCGGCGTTGGGCGAGCTGGCCGAGCGGCATCGCGCGGGGATCGGACGGCTCTTGTGGCGCTTTGCCCGCACGCGGGGCGACTGGGAGGACCTGGTGCAGGACACCTTCCTGAAAATGGTGGGGGGCATCGAAAGCTGGCGGGCGGAGCAGCCTTTTTCGCACTGGTTGTATCGCATCGCGACAAACGTGGGCCGGGATTATTTTCGGCGAAACCAGAGACGCCGCAGGCATGCGGTCGAATGGGAGGCGGCGGACGAGGAAGGCGCCGCACGACGCGATGCCCTCCTCGAAGGGGTCGATGGCAGTGGCGACCCGGCGGTGCGCGCGGCGGCCAATGATGTGAAGGCGGTGTTGGCGGGCCTGCCGGCAGATGAGCGGACGCTGCTCACGCTGCATCATCTGGAGGGTTGGGATCACAAGTTGATCGCCCGGCAGTTTGGCTGGACGGTGGCGGCGACAAAAATCAGAGCCTGGCGGGCGCGTCGGCGTTTGCAGGCGTTGTTGGAGGAGCAAGGAATCCTATGAAAAAGCACACGGACAAGCACGAGAGATGGGAGGCACTGGTACGTCAGGCCCGCGCCGATGAGGCGCCGGAGATCGATGGGCGCGTCCTGCGCGCCGCAATTGAAGCGGCGTGGCGCCGACGGCGCAGGGGGGCGGGAGACGTGGCGGCCGGATCCTGGCGCGAGCGGCTGGCGGCGTGGAGGTCGCCGGGCCTCACGTGGTGCTGCAGCGGGGGCATGGCGGCCTGCGCGATGCTCGTCGGATGGGTCCTGTGGCAGGCCTGGAACGACCTGGCGTGGGCGGCCTTCGCGGGCTTCGGACTGGGAGGTGCGTTGTGAACCGCGACACTGACCCGACTCTCGTCTCCCGGCCGCGGCGTCCGTGGAAAGTTGCCGTGCTGATTTTTGGCCTCGGCCTGGCCGTGGGCGTGGCGTTGAGCACCGCGACCGGCGTGGTCCTGATGCGTGGCGTGATGCGCAGGCTGCCGCAGGACCGGCCGGGCATGGCGGAGCGGGCGGCGAACCGGGTGATCGAGAACGTGCGGAGCGAGCTTGAACTGAGTGCGACGGACCTGGAGGCGGTGAGCGAAATCCTGAGGGATTCGGCGCTGCGCTCGCGCGCGATTCGGGTGGAGGCATTCGACGCCATCGAAGCGGAACTGCAGCGTTCGACCGGGGCGGTGGCCGCGGTGCTGCCGCCGGAAAAGCGGGCGGCGTGGCACGAGCTGGTCCGGTTCCGTTTTGAACGTCTCGGCCTGGAGCCGCCGGAACTCGCGCCATGATTTTTGAAACCTCGCTCGCGCCCGGACGTTGAGGGAGGAATGGAACAGAAACGACGATGGGCCGGTGCAGCCGCACGGCGAAAACTGACGTGGTGGATTGTCTCGTGGCTGGTATTGGCCGCGCCCCTGCGGGCGGAGTATGCGGGGCCGGTGCCGGCGCCGACGGATCGTTTCGGTCGTCCGGGCGAGTATGCGGTGGAAGCGAACGAGCTGCCGAGTCCCGAGTGGGGTGGTCAGGTGGTGACGGTGTTCCGTCCGGTCGGCGCGGAGGGCGCGAGGCCGGTGTGGTGGCTGGCGCACGGTTTTGCGGGCACGCAGCCGGAGTTCTACCGGGAGTTGATCGACCATCTGGTGGGGCACGGAGCGTGGGTGATTTTTTCACCGTATCCGGCCAACCTGCGGGTGCGGGAGAATTACGACATCATGTTTGCGGGCTACGAGGCGGCGGTCGCGCGGTATGGGGCGGGCATGGACCTGTCACGGCTGGGGGTGATCGGTCACTCGTACGGCGGGGGAGCGGTGCCGGCGCTGGCGCGACGGGCGGTGGTCGAGCGGGGGTGGGGCGGCACGGGGCTGGCACTGCTGCAACTCGCGCCCTGGTTCACCCATGCGATGAGCGATGAGGAGCTGGCGGACCTGCCCGCACACACGCAGTTCGTCGCGCAGGTTTACGAGGACGACACGATGAACGACCATCGCATGGCGATCGACATCTTCGAGCACATGCCGGTGGCGGCGACAGCCAAGGCGTTTCTGTTGCTGCGTTCGGACCGGATCGACGGATTCAACTACGACGCCAGTCACAATGTGCCGACGGGAGTGGCCGTGCCGCGCCCAGGCGCAGGATACAATGCGCTGGATGCCTGGGGCGTGGCCCGCATCGCGCAGGCGCTGGGGGCGTCGGCCTGGCACGGGGACGCCGAGGCCCGGGCGCTGGTATTCGGCGACGGCGGCGATGGTACGATCGAGATGGGAATGGCGAAGGGGCGCCCCCTTCGACCGATGGAGCGATGGGCGGATCCTGCACCGCTGTTTCCGATGTCGCATTACCTGAATCCGTGGAGTGGATGGTTGAACCCGCGCTATCGCGCGCTGCCGCGCCCCACCCGTACCCGGCTCTCGAATCTCTCGGTGCGGGCGTATTCAGGAACCGGAGACGAGGTGCTCGTGACCGGGGCGACCGTTTCCGGGGGGCGTCCAAAGACGCTGCTGGCCCGCGTCGTGGGGCCGGGTCTGAGGGACTTCGGAGTCGAGGGAGTGATGCAGGATCCGACCCTGGCGATCATGCGGGATGCTGCGCGCGATCTGATGCTGAATGACTGGGAGGAGACACCGAGTGTCGACGCTTTGAAAGTGAGTCAGGACGAGGTCGGGGCGTTCGGGTTGGTGGAAGGCAGCGCGGACGCGGCCATCCAGGCTTCGTTCGCCCCGGGGTCGCTGACCGTGTTGGCCGAGGCCGGAACCGGAACGCCACCCGGAGTGGTTCTGGTGGAGCTCTACGACGTGGAAGAGGCGGCGGAGGTGTTGATGAGCAACCTCTCCGTGCGGGGACGGGCCGGGGCCGGCGACCACCGGTTGGTGGTGGGATTCGTGATCGCAGGTGAGGCGTCACTCAAGCTGCTGGTGCGGGGAGTGGGACCGGGCCTGGCGGAGTTCGGGGTCGACGGCACGTTGCGGGATCCGCAGTTGCGGGTGTTTCGCGACGGCGAGGAATTGGCCGCCAACGACGATTGGACCGGCGACGAGATCGTGAATGCAGCAGCACGCGTGGGCGCCTTTCCCCTGGTGGCCGGCAGCAGGGATGCGGGGCTATTGCTGCACCTCGGGTCCGGCGCCTATACCGTGCATCTGCAGGGGAGTGGCACGGGCGATGAGGGGATCGGATTGGTCGAGCTCTACGTGCTCGATTGATGGTGGTCAGGCGGACCGGGCGACGTCCGGTGGGAGCGGATCGGACGACTTCACGGCGAGGAACTCGCCCTTGCCGACGGGAACGAGGCTGGTCGTGAAAGCTGCATCGGCCTGCACGAGGTCGATGAACGGAGCGATCTCATGGGGATGGGAAACTGCATTGTCCGCCACCAACAGGCCGCCCCGGCGAACGATGCGCTTCAGATCCGGCCACCACTCGACATATTCGGAGCGTTCCGAGTCGAGAAAAACGAAATCGAACGCATCGGATTCCGCGGCACGGAGAAAATGGGCGGCATTGCCCCGCACGATATCGATGCGATCTGCCAAACCGGAACGGCCGAAACTCGCCTCGGCCAACTTGATCTTGTGGTCGGAGGCTTCGAGGGTCGTGACCCTGCCGCCGACCGATCGGGCGGCCTCCGCCAGCCAGAGTGTCGTGTTTGTCGTCGAATATGCGGAACCCGTGCCCGATGCTGACGGAAAGCCGCAACTCGACGAGACCGGGAAATTGCGCAGAGGCCGAGTCGTCCGACTGGACGTCATGGAGCGGGGAAGCGGCTACGGCGAATCCTACGGTGAAGGTCGCGCGGGAGAATGGGAGTTCGCGCGGTATGCCGCCGATGGCGCGGACATCACGCCCGCTGATCCCGGCGTTTCCTGTGCGGCCTGCCACACCCGAGCCGAGTCGCGCGACTTTGTTTTTGCCGGCCGCTTCCCGCTGCTCCCCACGGACTAGGAGCAGCCGCTCCCGATTGACGTTCGCTTCCGATTTCTTGGCGACACGAGGGAGGTCGGGAAACGGTCCATCGAAGCCTCCGCGCGGGACGAAAACCGGGCATTCGTTCGGGCTGAAAAAGGGGGTCCACCCGCATCACTCGGCGACTCGGGAGAAGGGGAGGTCGGTGCCTTCCATGTTGATGAACAACATGGCCGGTCGTTCGTTCGGGCCGGGCATGAAATGGTAGGTGGTTCCGGACAAGGGGTGACCGAAGCCGGCGTCGCCCTCCGGTTGCAGGCGCACCGGGGTGCGGCCGTCCTGTTCAGCCCATAGCGCACCGTCCTTCACGCGGAGGTCGACCGCGACGCCCGGGGCCAGTTGATAGCGGCCGGCCAAAGCGTTGAGTTCGGCCGGAGTTATGACGGTTGATGCCGAGCTGGAGAAAGGGATCCGGCGGGGGCTCTCAGCGCGAATTTCATCGTCGCCGCGGACGATCCAACGCGGATCGGCTTGCCAATTGCGATCGAAGACACCGGCAGCAATCCAGGAATCGGTGGCGGGGCGGCCGAGAGGCAGGCTCACTCGGCGACCGTCGCGAAGGGTCCAATCGGCCTGCTCGGTGCCGGCGCCGTGCGGATCACGCCAAAGTATCGGCCTCCAGAAATACAGTCCCGTCGGCGAGGTGCCGGCGACGACCAGCACATAACGGGCGGGGGCGGACGGGCTGGGATAGATCATCTGCACGCACGCGTCGGGTGCGGACCAGGTTTGATCGTGAATGGATACGTTGCCGGGAGTGAGGCGAAGCGGCAGTTTCGGCTCCATGCGCCGGGTGACACTGTTGGCGTCCGGGCCGCCGATAAGGATCAAGGAATGGGTGCGTTCCTCCTCGGCAGTTAGCTCCTGGTCGGTCCGCATCCGCACGGGGCGTTTTTGCCATTCCCACCAATTGGCGGCGAAGGCGTCGGCTTTTTCCCGGCAAAGACGACGCGTGACCGGATCGGTCGACGTGGTGCCGACCACGACGATGAACGGGGTGGTGAGAATATTCGAGATTCCGCCCTCCATGCCCCGGGATTTGACCCGTGTATCAGGCGGTGCAGCCGGCGCGCCGAGGCGCAGGGTGCCGTCGGCGGCGAGTCGGGCGTCATGATGATCACCATTCCAGACGACGGTGAGGTTGCGCTCGTTTTGCGGATCCAGCAGTGACGCCGGTGGGGAGAGGGTGCAGGCGGCGACGTTGGTGGTGTCGAGTCGCAGGAGTCCGGGGCGAACGAACTCGGCATCGACGTTGATGATTTCGAGGGGGCGTTCGGCCGCCTCGACCCGCAGCCAGTAGGCTTCGGCGGAGACGAGGTCGGGAGCGCGGAGTCGAAGGGACGCTGGCGCATTGACCCGCCGGTGTTGCAGCAGCCATCGAGCGCGCTGTTCCTGTCCGCCGAGGTCCTCATGGCCGAGGCCGGGGTGCTCCCGATAGCGAACATGATAGCCCCAACGTTCGAGTTGGCGGACTGCGAAGCGGGAGTTTTCCACATGCACGGCGAAGTCGGCATCGCCGTGCTCGACCAGCAGCGGCACGTGCAAGAGGCCTTCGGCGGAGGCAAAGGAACTTTGGGTTTCGAGCGTATAGCGGATGAGCGGATTGGCGGGGGCCAGTTCGGCCATGCCGCCCGTTTCGATCGGTGCCAGCCGGAAGTCCCAGCCGCCGAAGATGGGGGCCGCCGCGGCGAAAAGGTCGGGATGGCGGGAAGCAATCGACCAGGTGCCGTGTCCGCCCATGGACTCGCCGGTGAGGTAGACGCGGTCGTCGTCGACGGAGAAGTGCTGGCGCGCCTCGTGCAGGGCCCGCAACACGTCCTGCTCGCCGATTCCGAGGTACTGGGCGTTGCCGCGACCATGGGGCTCCAGCACGATGGCTCCGCAATGGTCGGCGACCACGTGATGCCGGTTGTCGACCGACCACCAGCGTTCGGGGGCGGGGTTCTCGGGGTTGAAGCCGTGCAGTTGGATGATCAGCGGCCAGGACTTGGCCGGATCGTATTCGTAGGGCAGATACGCGCGGCAGAACTGGGTCGAACCGTCCACCGGGTCCGTGTAGGCGAGACGGACGAATCCGCCGGCGCGGGTGCCGCCGGCGCCGCCCCTGGCGGCGGAGGAGAGCTCCCGGAACTCGAAGAGCGGCGAATGTACGGCCTGCAACGACCGAGTGTCAGCGTTCCCGGCGGAATCGCCGATGCGGTCGCGGACGATGGCGGACAGGAGCCGGAGCGTATCACCTGACGGGGTGGAGGGGGCCGAATTCGCCGCCTCGACGAGGGCCGCGATGTCGGCGCGTGGATCGCCCTTGAACCAGGCAAGATGGGACAGGCGGGTGTCTCCCCATGGGCCGAGCGTGGTGCAGAGAATCTCGTAGGGCCCATCGGGCCACGTGGAGGTATCGAAAGATACGATGGCTCCCCTTGGGCCGGAGGCGTAACCGGCGACCAGGCCGCCGGGTGCAATCACTGCAACGTCGACCGGAGCGCGGTGTGGGTCGGACATGTGGTGGGTGCGGATCTGCAGCGTGTCGGCGGAAGCGGTTTCTACGGTCGGCGAGATCTCAGTGGGCGCGGATACAAGAGCTCCGGGGGCGGTCGTGCGCAGGGCAATCCGAGCGGGAGCGCCGAGGGACTCGATCCGGAGCAGGAGGGTGTTGTCGCCGTCCGCGAGTTCGACGGGAATGCGCTCCTGATCAAAGGCGAAGGGTAGAGCATCCGTGCGGCGGTGGACCGAAACGTCGTTGAGGAAAACCTCCACGGCTCCTTCGCAGCCGAGAAGCAGGACGGCGTTTCCCGCGGCCGTTCGTGAAATGGTGGTACGGGCAAGCAGGACCTGGCCGCGATCGGGAGCGCGGGGGAGATCGATCAGGTCGGTCCACGAATTGAGCGGAATCCAACCGGCCGTACCCGGGGCTGCATTGCGTTGAGCGACCGTTTGCGTTGCGTCGACGGGACCCTGGATCTGCCAACTGCGCTGATACTCCGACGGCCCTCGGGTCCACCGGGTGCGAAGGACCCCGGCCTTGAGAGCGGGATCGACGAAGGACTGGGCCAGCGCGGGGGTGGCGGAAGCGGCCCAGCTGGCGAAAAGGCTGAGGAGGAGAAGGGCGGATTTATTAAGGGCCATGGAAGGATACGGACAGGATGAGG
Source organism: uncultured Opitutus sp. (assembly GCA_965652375.1). Taxonomy (GTDB): domain Bacteria; phylum Verrucomicrobiota; class Verrucomicrobiia; order Opitutales; family Opitutaceae; genus Actomonas. The sequence continues at coordinate 52,931 of CBFGUO010000001.1, read as the reverse complement.
TCGGACGAGCGGCACAGCGATCAGACCGATTCTCTGTTTTGCCCCGGGCCGTTCGCCGGCGCCGGGGCAGTTTCTGGTGTCAGACTAAATCGCCCGACAGGCTTCGCGGTTACGCGGAATTTTTGCCGGACGACGACGGCTGACGAAAGACAAGGTGATCGAGGGAGTATTTTCCCGCTCCGAAGGCGAATATCAGCAAGCTGGTCATCAGGTAGGGGAGAGCCGGATACCCGATGAATTTGTCCGCGTCGCGCAGCAGCAGCAGATTGATCACGTGCGGCAGGCCCGAGGTCAGGTAGGCGACGGTGAAGTTGATGAAGAGAGGAATACAGGCGAAGCGCACACCGATTCCCAGGATCAGCATCAGGCCTCCGACGAGTTCGGCTGTCGCCGACAGGCAGACGGCCACCTCCGGGAAGGGAATGTGAAGGCTGGCAAAGTAGCCGCTCGTTCCCTCGAAGTTTGCCAGGTGCTTGTAGCCGGAACGCATGTTCCCGTAGCCCCAGAACAGGCGAAACAACAGCAGGACAAGGGGCGCGGAACGTTCGCCGATCGAGGCAAGGCGAGCATTAAGAGAGGGCAGGGAGGACGAGGGTCGGGAGGTTGAGTTCATGGACAGGATAGGCAGACAAGGGCGGCGACGCGCGGTCATCCGGATCGCCGTGAGAAGGGACGTCCGAGCATCGCAGAATCGCGGAGCGGAGGTAAGAACCGCATGGTTGCATTTTTCATGGGACCACTTTGCTTCGCGCAGTGATCTGGCTCGATTTGGACCGCAAGGCTCCGGTTTCCCTCACCCAGCAGCTGTACGACCAATTGATCGCCGCGATTCTCAAGGGCGCGCTGCGGCCCGGGGAGCGGTTGCCCTCCTCGCGCCAATTGGCGACCGAACTGAAGATCGCGCGAAACATCGTCATGGAGGTTTTCGCGCAACTGCAGGCGGAGGGGTATTTCGAGAGTCGGCCCGGGAGCGGCACCTATGTAGTCCAGTTGGAGTTGCCGCCTGAGCCGACGCGGGTGGCGGCGCCTTCGCCCAGAGTTCAACGCCCGCCGGGCCACCCTGATCTGATCAACTTCCGCTGTGGAATTCCCGATCTCGATGTCTTTCCCCGGGCACGTTGGCTACAGGCCGTTCGGCAGGCGGGCTTTCATGGACCCCGCGAGCTCTGGAGCTACGATGAAACCGGCGGGCACCGCGGTCTGCGCGAAGAGATCGCCCTACATCTCGGACGGAGCAAAGGAATCACGTGCAATGCCGACCAAATCGTTCTGACCGGCGGCAGTGCCCACGGCATGATCATGCTCGGTTTGTATTTCAATCAAACGGGCCGCCGCGGGGCGTTGATCGAGGATCCCGTGATAAGCTTCGTGCCGCAGACGCTGCGCTTGACCGGACACAGAATCACGCCGGTGCGGGCGGACGCCCAGGGCCTCGTCGTCGAGGCTCTCCCGCGCAAACCGCGAGCGGGGTTGGTGTTCATTTCGCCCTCGCATCAGTTTCCGCTGGGCGGAACGCTTCCGATTTCGCGGCGCCTCGCTCTGCTCGAGTACGCGCGCCGTCACAACCTCTTCGTTGTCGAGGACGACTATGACAGCGAGTTCAGGTTCGAGGGGGCGCCGGTAAGCTCGTTGTGTCGCCTCGATCCGGCGCGCGTGATTCACCTGGGCACGTTCAGCAAGTCTCTTGCTCCGTCCTTGCGGCTGGGTTACCTGGTCCTCCCTCCTGAGGAAGCGGCGGGATTGATGGCGATGCTTCAGCCCCTTTATATCGCCGGCCCGCGCTTCAACCACGAAGTGATGGCGAGGTTCATGCGTGGCGGGCACTACGCCCGGCATGTGGTTCGCATGAAGCGGCTTTATCAGCGAAAAATGCGGACGTTTTGCCGGGCGCTGCATGAACATTTCGGCGATCGCGTGGAAATCAACGGAGGCAGCACGGGGCAGCATCTCACCGTCCGCTTTCTTCGCACGGCGATCACGGCTGAAAAGCGGGATGCCTGCCTGCGGGCCGGGGTAAGGTTCGACATGGTGGACGACTACACGCTCCGCCCCGGCGAGCACCCCGATCTCGCGCTGCTCGGTTATGGCAGCCTCTCGCTGGAAAGAATCCGTGAAGGGGTTCGGCGCCTGGCCGGCTGTCTGAATTAAGTGGAGACGATGCCGCTCCGCCGCGGCAGCGCTTCCCGGTCGGTCCCGGACGCCTAACCGACCGAAGTAAATGGTTCTGCCGAAAAAGTCGGCGGGTGGTTCTAGCCGCGCGATTCGGTGATCGGTATACTGAGGCACCTTGAAAATCCATCACCTGAATGCGGGTATCCTGCAGGCTCCTGCCGGTCCCGCCGCCTCCTGTCACTGTGTGTTGCTCGTTCTCCGACAACGCCTCGTCCTCATTGATGCCGGGATCGGTTTGCACGATGTCGCCCGTCCCCTTGACCGGATCGGTGGGGAAGCCATCGAAGCGGCCGGATTCCAGTTTCACGAACACCTGACGCTGGCCCGTCAGATCGGCCGTCTCGGCTTCCAAACCACCGAGGTCAGCGACATCGTGCTCACCCACGGAGATCCGGATCACAGCGGAGGTTTGGCGGACTTTCCGGCGGCGACGGTGCATCTGTCGGTCGAGGAACAGTCCGCCATTGAACAACGCGGTGCTCGCTACTCGCAGGCCCAGTTTTCGCACGGCCCACGCTGGTGTACTTATGCGGCATCTCCGGAACGCTGGTTTGGCGTCGAGTCCCGAAGAATCCATCTGCCGGATGAAGCCGCGTTGCATCTCGTTCCCCTGTTTGGCCACACCCTGGGACACTGTGGAGTGGCGGTTCGTAACGGGAGAAGGTGGCTGCTGCACGCGGGCGATGCCTATTATCTGCGGGCGGAGCTCTCGACGGAGCAGCATCCGGTTTCGGCGCTGGCCGCGCAGCGGGCGGAGGATGATTTGCTGAGGCGGGAAAGCCTTTCGACGCTCCGAAGACTCGCCCGGAATCATGCCGACGAGATCGACATGATCGGCTACCATGACTTCTCGGAATTTCCCTCTTCCGGGGCCTGACGGGGCCGCCTGTCCCCGACCGTGCGGCGGGTCGAACCGCGGAATGGTTCTACGGAAAAAGCGGTCAAGTGGATCTTATCGGACGCGGCGAAGACCGGTATCGTGATCTCGATATGAAAAACGAGACTCCGCAGGTGATGACTTCGAAGCCGCTCGGTTCCTCCGGAATCAGCGTTAGTGCCCTTGGCCTCGGCTGTTGGCCGATTGGCGGCGAAATGCAGCTGTTTGGTCGACCCGACTCATACGGCAAGGTGGACGATGCTGAATCCATCCGGGCAATCCGAGCCGCGCTGGCGGAGGGTATCACGTTCTTCGATACAGCCGATTGCTACGGTGGCGGACACAGTGAAACGGTATTGGGAGAGGCGCTGCGCGGAACTTCGTCGGAGGTCGTGGTGGCCACCAAGGGCGGATTCATTTTCGACGAGAGCACGCGCAACATACATGGAGAAAGCCATGATCCCGCCTACTACCGCTCGGCCTGCGAAAACTCGCTGCGTCGACTGAGGCGGGAAGTCATCGACCTGTATCAGGTGCACCTGTGGAGTGTTCCGGAGGACGTGATCGAACCCATTCTGGGGGAGTTGGAGCAACTGAAGACGGACGGTCTTATTCGAGCCTACGGCTGGAGTACGGATCACCTTCAGACCATCGAGCGTGCAACCGAGACCGGCGGGCTTGCCACGGTTCAACATGAGATGAGCGTGTTTCAGGGGGCCGAGGACATCCGTCGGATCTGCCGGGACCACGGTCTCGGCAGTATCGCTCGATCGCCGCTGGCGATGGGTCTGTTGAGCGGGAAGTATCGGAGCGATTCGACGTTCTCGACGGCCGACGTGCGTGGTGCGGGATTCGACTGGGTGCGGTATTTCAAGGACGGCAAACCGGTGCCGGAGTTCCTCTCGCGACTGGAAGCGGTCCGCGAAATTCTTACCAGCGGCGGTCGCACGCTGGCGCAGGGAGCATTGGCCTATGTTTGGGGCAAGTCGGAGGTCAGTGTGCCCATTCCCGGATTCAGAGATACGAAGCAGGCCGTCGAAAACGCCCAGGCCATGCACTTCGGTCCGCTGACGTCCGGGCAGGTTGCCGAAATCGATGCCATGCTGGCCTAGAATCGAGCGCGGCCGGCACACGGTTGCTCTGGCATGGGAGCATTGGCTGCTAACGGCGTGAGAGTCATGAACCTTATCTCGGGCAGCCTGCGGCGTCGCAGTTCCACCCTTGGCCGCTTAGCGGCGTTTGCGCAGAACGACGTGAGTGGCGTGCGGGGTCGTGACGTGCTCCGCGCGCTCGTAGCCGAGCTGCAATAGGTTGATGCCGCCGAACAGATGCTCTCCGGAGCCGAGCAGGATCGGGGCGATCGCGATGTGCAGTTCGTCGATCAACCCTTCCTTGAGATATTGCCGGATCGTGCCAACGCCTCCACCCAACCGCACGTCCTTGGCTCCCGCCGCTTCGCGCGCCTGACGCAGGGCGGAATGGATTCCATCCGTAACAAAATGGAAGGTCGTGCCGCCGGCCATCGTGAGGGAGCGGCGTTCATGATGCGTCAGCACGAATACCGGAACGTGATACGGCGGATTGTCGCCCCACCATCCTTTCCAGGTTTCGTCCGGCCACTCGCCGCGGATGGGGCCGAACATGTTGCGTCCGAGGATCCACGCACCGATGCGATCGAATCCGCGCGCAGCGAACTCGTCATCAATGTCGGTGGTGCCGCCGTCTGCGCCGGTCATCCGCCTGAACGTGCGAGTCGGCAGAAACCAGTCATGGAGTGTTTCCCCGCCGACGCCCAGCGGGGTCGCCAGGGTTTGATTCGGGCCGGCGCCGAAGCCGTCCAGCGAGATGCTGAAGCAGTGCGCGCGAAGTCGGCCGGCGGAGTGATGGCGTTGAGGCTTCATGCGGCGGGTGGGGTGGGGGCGGGTTGCGCGTATTCAGTTGATGATCTCGCCCTTGTTTTTGGCCAGTTTCTCCCGCCAGTCGCGGACGTCCTGGGGAGTCTGGCGGGTCCACTCCGTCGCTTCGCCGACGATCCGCAAAGGCGCGCGTGAGCGATAGGACCGCGTCGGGTTGCCCGGGAACTTCTTGTCCGTGACATTCGGATCGTTTTCGACCTCACCGGTCGGTTCGATGATATAGACGCGTTCGCGACCTTCACCTTTTGCCAAGGCCGCCGCCAGGCCGGCGGCGTTGACGAGGGCAGTGAAGTAGATGTGGTTCATTTTGAGCTCCGCCTGGTAATTGGAGTCACCGCCGGCCGTGAGCAGATCGCCGGCCTTCAGGTCCGCCCGGGTGCCGTGGTAGAAGGGACCCGGATCGGAAAAGCTTTCTTTGAACGAAGCGGAGAGTGCGTGGTTTTCCCGCGCTTTCTCCGGATCGCCCAGATCCTCGTAGCATTGCGCGATCGTCGCATAGAGGGACGGGAAGGCACTTTTGACCGAGTGGTCGTTGATTTTCTGGGCGGCGCGCAAGGCGGTCTCCAGCCATTCCAGTCTGGTGGAGGCGGTTTCCTGCTGCCGGGCCACGTGATGGGCGGCGATGACCATTTCGGCGTCGTTGGTGGCTTCGTTCCATGCCCGGTCAAACAGCGCCCTGGCTTCCTCGGGCTTGCCTGCATCCTCCAGGCTCAGGGCCTGCAGGCAGAGTTTGACGACCGGGTTGTTGGGATTGAATTCCATGAGCTACAGCGTGACTGACGGGGTTGAAGTAATGCGGGCGGACATGGCCGCAGCGACCAAGACAACGATCGAGCATCATGGAGCCGGACAACGGTCCGGATGCCTGATCCGGCGGGATAAGGCGCCGACCGGCTCACCGAAGGTCTCGTGCGGACGACGTTGCGGGGCTGATACGGTGGCTGGCGGGAGGGCCGAGGTAGCTGGGTTGCAGGTCCCCGAGGTCGAGCACGAATTTCTGTATCACCACGCCGGGATCGACCATCCAGACCTTCAGGGTGTGCGGGCCGGGAGCAAGGCCGCCGTGGTCGGAGCGCTTGATTCGGATGCGATCACCGGCGACCTGCATCCACCACGGGGCATAGGTCCAATCGGGGCGCTCTTCACCTTCGTTCATGTTGATGACGTGGGGCGCTTCGTCGTCGATGGCGACGGCGAACTGGAGACCTTCACCGTTGGGGAAATTCAGTGTGGGCGAGAGGTAGGTGTGCAGGGTCACGGCGTCGGCGGGCTCCAGCAGGCTGAAGGTGTATTCCAGGAGCGGGGAATCTTCGCCGGGCTCGCGCCGGGTCGCGTCGGCCGGGGTCACGGTCACGGCCGAGCCGGTGCGGCCGAGGTTGGGGACGATGATCCAGTCGGCGTTGCCGGCCGGTGTGGTGCGGTCGAAGGCGGTCGCTTCGAAGGATACGACGCCGTTGTTGGCGATGAAACCGGCGAGATCGGTCGGGCGTTCGTGCCGGATGGGTACGTTGATGGTGTACTCGCTGCCGGCGCCCGAGAGCAGGATCCGGCCGGTGTGGCGACCGGCGGGGGCGCGGGTCCAGTCGATCGTGACGTGGATTCGTTCGCCGAACTGGATCGTGCCGCTCCGCCGGGAGAGCCGGATCCAGTCCTGCTGCGGCGCAAGGGTGTAGCTCAAGGGGGCGCGACCGCGGTTGAAGACTTCGATGAAGTAGTCCTGGTCGTTGACCGGGTCGAAGGTGGGCAGGTCGTGGGTGAAACTCCAGTCGGCCTCGACGTCGAGCCAGCCCCAGCGTGGTCGTTCGCCGTATTCGACGAAGAAACCAAGTTCGGCGGCCTCGGGAAGCTGGACGTAGGAAACCGCCGGCATGCGGTTCAGCGGCGGGTGTTGCCAATAGGTGTAGCCGATGTGCGTCTGCGCCATCATATGGTTCCATTTCCCGTCGAGGAGGTCCTCGTGGAACCGGCGGGTCAGTTCGGCGTCGTGATCGAAGTGGCGGCGCACTTCGTCGGCGAAAAAGTTGGCCTGCGACGTGCCGCGTTCGGCGTAAAGGAGGTTTTTCCCGGCGGCGACATACATGGCGTTGAGATTGGCGCACGCTTCGATGGGAAACTGCACGAGCTGGTAATACGCGGCCTGATGGTCGGCGGGCAGGCGGTCGGCGAGCGCCCGGGCGCGGTCGGCGAGTTGGGTGTACTCCTCCACGATGCGGTCGGCCTCGCGGTAGTGCGCGACGCTGTAAGTGGTGGGCGTCAACATCTCCGGGGTACGGCGGGCGTTGTATTTGGTGTAGAGAGCGAGCAGATCGGCGATCCCGACGGCGTGTTGGGGACCGAACTGTTGCGTGGCCCAGTCGACGTAATAGGCGGGCAGGTCGGCGGCGGTCACGGCCTCGCGATCCCAGGCGAGGTCGAGGAAGAAGCTCATGGGCAACTCCATCGGTTTGATGTCGCCGACGTTCAGTATCCACAGGTCCTGGACGCCGGCGGTGTAGGCGAGTGTCATCTGTTCCCAGATGCGCTCGATCTGGCTGACGTTGAGCCAGCGGTAGGAGACCGGGGCGCCGACGTAGTCGACATGATAATACATGCCGTAGCCGCCGGGATGATCGCGGTCCTCGGGCCTGGGCAGGTAGCGGATGTTGCCCCAGTTGTCGTCGCTGAACAGGACGAGGATGTCGTCGTCGACGCGCATGCCCTTGTCGTAGTAATCCTGCACCTCCTTGTAGAGCGCCCAGACCTGCGGAATCTGCGCGGCGGGACGGTCGAAGACGTCGCTGAGAATCGCCCGCTGATCGGCGATGATTTCCTTGAGCAGCGGGACGGCGGTGTCCTCGGACATGGCTTCGTCGCCGTCACCGCGCATGCCGACCGTGATCACGCTTTCGTAGTCGCGGATGCGTTCGACACCGCCGCGCCAGAATTCGCGCAGGTTCTCCGCGTTGGTTTCGTAGTTCCACGGGCCCGAGCCGTAGCGCTCCCATTCATGGTGGGCCCGCATCATCGGTTCGTGGTGGCTCGTCGACACGATCACGCCGTATTCGTCGGCGAGGCGCGGGTTGTTCGAATCGTCGTCGTTGAAGGAGACCGGCAGCCACATCGCGGGCCAGAGGTAGTTGCCCTTGGAGCGCAGGATGAGTTCGAAGACATGGGCGTAGAACTCCGGGTTGAATCCGCCGAAATTGTCCTCGACCCAACGGCGCAGAGCGGGGGCCTCATCGTTGATGAAGATGCCACGGTATTTGACCTTGGGTTCGCCGGAATGGAAGGCGCCGGGTGCGATGATCAACGTATCGCGGTGGGCGATGGGGGCGTCGGCCCAGAAATACCAGGGCGACACGCCGATCTGTCGGGAGAGTTCGTAGACGCCGTAGATCGCACCGCGTTTGTCGCTGCCGGCGATGACCAGGGCTTTGGCGAGACCCGGGGCGGGGTTGCTGACGGTGGCGATCACGAAGCTCTCCCGCTTACCTTGCAGCGCGGAGCCGTCGATCCGCTGCGCCGCGATCAGGGCGTCGATCACGGCATTTTTTCCGATGGTGCCCACGATGACCGCCTGGTCGACGGCGGGCTTTCGGGCGCTGCTGCCCGGTTCCCGGCCGGTGACTCGGGCTATGTCATCCTGCAGGTCACCGATGGCCCGAATCACACCGGGAAAGTCATTGTCGTCGTACCAAAGCGGCGCGGCAAAATCGTCGGCCACGAGCGGGAAACCCGCCGCCGTTGCGTCGGTATCGGAGAGAATCGAGCTGCGCAGAGTGAGGGTGGCGTTGGTCTGGGAATAAAGCGGAGCGCCGGTGGCCAGGAACAGCACGCCGCCTGCGACGACGAACCGGCGAAGGAGTCCGATCGCGGGTGTGAAAAACAGCGGTTGCATGGGGGGGAAGGGACCGTGCGCGTCTCGACGCGCATCGTTCAACCAAGTCCGCCCGGAGGAGGGTTTCAATCCCGTGGCAGCCTATGTCGTGATAACGATTGACCAACGATGGGGGCCGCGATTGGCGGCGTGCGATGGGATCCGTGGTCGCGGGCGCTCCGGGCCGATGGCCTCTGACTGTGGACGAGCGGCCCGGTTTTTCGACGAACTGGTGCGCCCGATTACGGAGGGCGGCGAGCCGGCGGTTGCTGTGTCAGTTCTTGGTGAAGCCGCGGGGCGGGGGAGTGTGGGCCGCGGTGGATCGATCGCCGGTGGCGGTGAGGACCGCGGTCGCGGGGCGGACGCTGCTGTCCTTGAAACGAAACGGCACGTAAACCTTGCTCGCCACCGCCACGTCGTCGCGGATGGCCGGCCGGAAGGTCCATTGGAGTGCAGCATCGACCGTGACGTCGTTGAGGGCGGCGAAGTCGGACCGCACCACGGTCACATCGGTGACGGCACCGGTTTCGTCGACCGAAAGGGCAAGGGTCACCTCGCCCTCGAGGTGCTCGAGGCCGGCCGGCACGAGTGGCGCGACCCGGCGGCGGACGCGGGCGACCGTGGAGGCGGAGGTGACGGCGGTGATTTCACCGGGTCCGAAACGCAGCGGCTGCACAAAGGTGGCCGGAGCCGGCGAACCGTCCACGAGGGCCGGATGGTAACGCCAGTGGCGGACGACCTTGAGGCAGGGCATGGCGAGGCGCGGGTCGGTGGCCCGCTTGACTGCGGCGTTGATAACGCGACCGTCGGCATCGATTTCGATCTGCAGGTCAACTTCGGCTTCGAGGTCGCGGAGGGCGGCGGGGACCGCGGGCAGCCGGTGGTCAAGCAGGCGCGGGAGGACCTCCGGTTCGGCTGAAGCGGCGGTGGTGAGCCAGGCGGCGACCAGGAGAGCGAGGCGAGCGGAGAGGTGCATGAGGCGGATGGGCGGAGCGGGGCGGAAGGCGCCATTCCTTCATCGGCACGAAGCGGGATTTCTTCATATCCGGGCGGAATCCAGGGTGTTCATCGCGATTCGATGAAAGAAAGCTGGTCGTGACTCCGTTACAGGCTTCGAGATGTCAGTCCCGGTGCCAGAATTGCCCCAACACCTTCTTGTCGATGGCAACAATATCGGTCGTGCGTGGCCGGAAACTGCGGCGTTGTGGAAGCGCAGCGCGGGGGCCGCGCAACAGCAGGTGGTCGAAAGGGTGCGGACGTGGCACGATGCGATGAACTGGCGTGTCACGGTCGTGTTCGACGGCCGCGGGGAAAGCCTCACGGTCGATACCCCCACCGGTGAAGCGAGTTTTGTGGTGGCTTGGTCGGCCCGGGACGCCACGGCCGACACCGTGATCGAACGCTGGGTCGGCCGGTCGCGCGATCCCTCGACCTGCGTGGTCGCCAGTGGCGACGCGGCGCTTGCGTCGACGGTCAGCGCCACGGGCGCGCAGACCATTACTCCGGCCGATTTGGCAGCCTGGGTGTCGCGCGCACAGCAAAACGTGCAGCGGCGCTCGAACTCGCCGGCAAGAAAGGATCCGAAATGAGAGCCTCGCCGGCGACCGGCCTCGTGATGGAGTTGCAGGGACTCTACGGGCCGTTCCAGTTTCCGGAGCTGTTGCTGCAAAAGATCTGGGCGGAGCGGGCGTTCTGCGCGGCGTCGGCCGTGACCGCGAGCGGAGAGACCGTCAAAGTCGAGGTGGTGGGACGATGGAACCGGCAGGGCGGTCCGGATTTTCAGGGGGCGCGCCTCTGCATCGGCGGACGCTGGCAGCACGGCGATGTCGAGTTGCATCTGCGCGAAGAGGATTGGCGCGCCCACCGTCATGCGGAGGACCCCGCCTACGACCAGGTCATCCTGCACGTCGTGCTGTTTCCGCCCAAACGGACGGTCTCGCGTGGCGCGGGAGGGCGGGAGATCCCGGTGCTGCCCCTGCTGCCGCTCCTGTGGCATGACTTGGAGGAGTATGCGGCGGACGCAGCGGTGAGTGCGATCGCTGCCCGGCCGGCGGATCGCCTGGCCGAAGCTTGGCTGGGACTGGACGCCGTCGCCCTGGAGCGGCGGGTGGCCGATCACTCACGTCGCCGTTGGCAGGCCAAAGTGCGTTACGCGCGGATCCGCGTGGAACGGATGGGCTGGGAGGCAGCCTGCCATCACACGGCGCTGGAAATTCTGGGTTACCGCTTCAACCGCGCGCAGATGCTCGAGGTCGCGAGCCGCTGGCCGCTCGAGATGTGGTCGGAACCGACTTTCCGGCCCGAGGCCGCGTATCAGCAATTGCATGACCGTTGGTCGCTCGCCGGCGTGAGGCCCGCCAATCATCCCCGCCGCCGCCTGCTGGCGTATGCGGAGTGGAACCGGGCGCTGCCGCGCGCGGCCGGCGGCAGCTGGCCGGTGCGGCTCGAGCGGATGGCGAAGGACTGGCCCGGGGCGGTTGATGGCGCCGACGCCTCGGCGCCGGATGTGCGCTGCTGGCGTGCGACCGCGGGCTGGAGCGATTGGCGGCAACGCGTGATGACGGAAATCGGGGCGGCGGCGGCCGTGCCCCGGCCGCGGGCGGACAATATTTGGGGCGACGGGCTGTTGCCATTGCTCGCGACGCGGGAAACGGGGGCGGACGATCGCTTGTATGCCTGGTGGTTTCACGGTTGGCCGGGCGATCAACCGGCATCAATCGTCAAGGCCGCGCGGCTCATCGGCCTGACCGACGGCAGCAACCGACGGCCATTGGCGTGGGGTCATGTGCAAGCGCTGCTCGGCTGGCAACATGCCCTGGAAACCGAGGCGGCGGGCGGGCTCCTGCGGCGGACTTGACATCGATTTTCCCGGGGGGCTACTTTCGGCCCTCACATTTCAGTTCACTTCCTCTGAAGGTGGGCCTCTGGCCCGCTTTTTTTTTCCACCGTTTCCCGCAACACACCCGTCAATATGAGCAGCGAAATTCTATCCGTCCTCGAGTACATGGAGAAGGAGAAGGGCATCGAGCGCGCCGACATGATCGCCGCGATCGTCAATGCCATCAAAACCGCTGCGCAAAAGGGCGTTAACTCCGGTCAGGAACTGAAGATCGAGATTGACCCGAAAAACGGCCAATTGCACGCGTGGTCGATTCTGCGGGTGGTGGATTCGGTGAGCGATCCGAAGACGGAAATCCATATCGAAAAAGCCAGTGTCCTGCAGCCCGGCGTACAGTTGGGCGACACGATCGAGAAGGAGATCGACCCGTCCTATCTGGGCCGCATCGCCGCCCAGACCGCGCGCCAGGCGATCATGCAGAAGCTGCGGCAGTTCGAGAAGGACCGCATTTACGACGACTTCAAGGACATGGTGGGCAACATCGTCACCGGCACGGTGCGCCGCCGCGAGCGCAACGACATCTACGTTGACCTCGGGAAGGCCGAGGCGCTGCTCATGGGCCGCGAGCAGGTGCCCGGTGAGGAATACCAGCCCGGCGACCGCATCCGCTGTCTTTTGGCGGCGATCGAGAGCACGCCCCGCGGTCCGGAACTCATGCTGTCCCGCGCCAGCCCCCGTTTTGTTCGCCGCCTGTTCGAACTCGAGGTGACCGAAATCGCCGACGGCACCGTCAACATTGAGGCTTTCGCCCGCGAGCCGGGCTACCGCACCAAGATGGCTGTCATTTCCAAGGATCCCAAGGTCGATCCCGTCGGCGCCTGCGTGGGAGCCCGCGGCGCCCGGGTGAAGTCCATCGTCCGCGAGCTCAACGGCGAGAAGATCGATATCATCAACTATTTCCCCGACCCGCAGCAGATGGTCATCGAAGCCCTCAAGCCGGCCGTGCCGCGCGAGATCCACATCGACGAGCGCGGCCGGCGCATCCTCTTGCGGGTGGCCAACGAAGACCTCGCCATCGCCATCGGTCGCAAGGGGCAGAATGCCCGCCTCACCTCCCGCCTCATCGGTTGGAAAATCGACATCGAGGAGTGGAAGGAGGAGACCGTCGACGTGCAGGACGAGGCCACAAAACGCCTCGCCGCGACCTTGAAGGTGCCCTACGAACTGGCGACCCGCCTCGTCACGGCCGGTTTCGTCTCCCTGGAGATCTTCGAGGGCGTCGAAGCCGACGATCTCGAGGGCCAGGGCTTCACCTCCGAGGAAGCCGCCTCCATTCTCGCCAAGGTTGCCGCCGCTCAAGGTGGCGCCTGAACGACCCAACAGCCCAACCAAATTTGCCCGTCCCGCCCAATTCCGCATTCCCTAATCCCGCCTGATGAGCATCCGCATTCACGAACTCGCCAAGAAGATCGGCATGGAAAACAAGGACCTCCTGTCCTTGCTCAAAGAGCGCAACTTCGAAGTGAAGAGCGTTTCCAGCACGATCGACAACATCTCGGCCGAGGCGCTGGTGGAGGAGTTCGCCCAGCAGGCCCCGGAAGAAACCTCCGCTCCGACCGCCGCCCCTGAAAAGCCGGCCCCGGAGCCGGTGAAGGAAGTGCAGGACGGCCCGAGCCGCCCGGCACAGGTCAAGCTCCCGCCCGGGGTGTTCGTGAAATCAGCGGATGACGTGGAGCGGGAAAAGGCCGAAAAGGTGGAGCAGGCGCGCCGGGAGGCTGAGGCCGCCCGCGCCGCCTCCGCGCCGCCCCCGCCGCCGGCACCCGCCCCGGCCGCTCCGCGGCCGGTGTCTGCGCCCCCGCCGCCTCCCGGCCGGGCGCCGCTGCCGCCGCCCGTTTCCCGGCCCGCGCCGGCGCCCGTGCCGCCGCCTGTTTCCCGGCCCGCTCCCACTCCCGCTCCCGCGGCTTCGCCCGCTCCGGTGCCGCCGCCGGTTTCCCGGCCCGCGCCCGCCCCGGTTCCCCCGCCGCGTCCGCCCGTGAAGGGACCCGTGCCGCCGCCGTCGGCCCCGCCGATCGCTGCCGCCAAACCCTCGGCCGAAGACGGCGAACTGCGCACCGTGCAGGTCAAGCCGCCCATCATCGTGCGCGAGTTCGCCCAGCTGCTCGGCCTCAAGCCCTTCAAGCTCATCTCCGAGCTGATGGAGCAGGGCGTTTTTGCCTCGATGAATCAGACCATCGAGGAACCGGTCGCCATCGCGCTCGCTGAGAAGCACAACGTCATCCTCGAGGTGAAGCATCGCGGCGAAGGCCAGCAGCAGAACCAGCCGCCCACCGAGAAGGACATCAAGAAGCAGAAGGAAAAGGCCGCCGAAGAGGAGGAACGCAATCTCGAGTCCCGTCCGCCGGTGGTCTGCATCCTCGGTCACGTCGACCATGGCAAGACCTCCCTGCTCGACACGATTCGCAAGGCCAATGTCGTCGCCGGCGAGGCCGGCGGCATCACCCAGCACATCGGCGCGTATCAGGTTTCCAACGACAACGGGAAGATTACCTTCCTCGATACCCCCGGTCACGCGGCTTTCAACAAGATGCGGGCCCGCGGCGCGCAGGTCACCGACATCGCCATCCTCGTGGTGGCGGCCGACGACGGCTTCATGCCGCAGACCGACGAAGCGCTCAAATACATCAAGGAAGCCGGCGTCTCCCTCATCGTCGCCGTCAACAAGATGGACGTGAAGGGCGCCAACATCGACCAGGTGAAGACGCAGATGCAGCAGCGCGACATCGCGTCGGAAGACTGGGGTGGCCAGACCATCACCGTGCCCGTCTCCGCCATCAAGGGTGACGGTATCGACGATCTGCTCGAAATGATCCAGCTCCAGGCGGAGGTGCTCGAACTCAAGGCCAATCCCAAGGCCAAGGCCTCGGGCATCGTCATCGAATCCCAGCTCGACGTGGGCCGCGGCCCGCTCGCCACCGTCATCGTCCAGCGCGGCACCCTGCGGGTCGGTGACGCCATCATCTGCGGCAAGGAGTGGGCGAAGGTCCGCGCCATGTTCGACGACCAGGGCAAGAACCTCAAGGAAGCCGGTCCCGCGACCCCCGTACGCGTCATCGGCTGGTCGGGCACGCCCGACAGCGGCGCCAACTTCACCACCGCCAAGAACGCCCGCGAGGCCGAGGACCTGGCCGAGGAGGAGGCCGACCGGCTCAAGAAGTCGGCCGCCAACAAGGCCGCCGCGCCCAAGGAGGTCTCGGTCGAGGCGCTCTTTGCCAACATCGCCGCCACCCAGGCCAAGACCCTCAAGCTCGTCATCAAGAGCGACGTCTATGGCTCGGCCGAGGCCGTGCGCGGCATGGTCGAGGCCATCCATAGTGACAAGGTCTCGGTGGAGATCGTGGCCAACGAAGTCGGCCTCGTGACCAAGAACGACGTGCAGCGCGCCAGCGCCGCCGGGGCCACCATCATCGCCTTCAACACCAAGCTGGAGAACGGCGTTACGCCGCAGGCCAAGCACCACGGCGTGCGCGTCGAAAGCTACAACATCATCTACGAACTCACCGACGCGGTGCGCGACATGATGGCCGACCTGCTCGATCCCGAGCTCAAGGAGGCCAAACTGGGGGCGGCCGAGGTGCGCGAGGTCTTCCCGCTCGCCAAGGGCTTCGTCGCCGGCTGCCTTGTTACCGAAGGCAAGATCATCCGCAACGCCTCCGCCCGCCTGCGCCGCGGCAAGGAGATCGTGCACGAGGGCAAGATCCAGACCCTCAAGCGCTTCAAGGACGACGCCAACGAAATCCGCGCCGGCCTGGAGTGCGGTATCAAGCTCGATGACTTCAACGGCTACGAGAAGGGCGATATCATCGAGACCTACGAGATTCAAAAAGTCCGCGCGTCGCTCTGAGCGACCCGCCGTTTCTTCAATCCGCCCGCCGGCTCCCGACCGGGGCCGGCGAGCCTTTCGGAATCCCTTACTCCCATGTCCAACCGCACCGTCCGTATCGCCGAGCTCGTGCAGCGGGAGCTGGGGGCGTATCTGCACACCAAATACAAGTCGGAAGCGGTCGCCATCACCGTGGCCGACGTGCAGGTCGCTCCCGACCTCAAGACCGGCCGGATCTATTTCTCCATCTTCGGCGACGAGACGACCGTCGACGACCGGTTCCGCTGGCTGTTGCGCAAGCGCACCGAGCTGCGCCAGGAACTGGCCCGGCGCATCAAGATCAAGTTCGCCCCCGACTGGACCTTTCTCCTCGACGAGGCCGTGGAGCGCGGCAACCGCGTTCTCGACATCCTCGACGATCTCGCCCGGGAGGAAAAATCCCGCGGAGACGCCCGGGAGGACGGTGACTCGTGATGACCGCGGAGCCCCATTACCCCGTGCTGCACGCGGCCTTTCGCGCCCTGCTGGAGGCCCCGGCGGAGCGGCCCGTTGCCGTGGTGGGTCATGCCCGGCCCGACGGCGACTGCATCGGTTCGCAGATTGCGCTCGCGCGGGTGTTGCGCGCAATCGGGCGGCGCGCGTTTTGTGTCAACGCCGACGCCGTGCCGCGGCGACTGGACTTTGTGGCGCGGGGGGAGCCTTTTGTCACGGTCGACAAAATCAACGATGAGAATCCTCTGGCGGTCTTCGTCGACTGCGCCGACCGCGAACGACCGGGGCTGCGGCTGATGGCCCGCTTTCCGGACGTGTTCGCCAACATCGACCACCACCTTTCCAACGTCGGTTACGCGGAGCACAATTGCGTCGACCCCCGGGCGGCGGCGACCTGTGAGATTCTCGCCGGCTTGTTTCTGGATTTTGAACTGCCGATCGACGCGGCGACCGCCCAGGCCCTCTACGCGGGCATCCTTACCGACACCGGGCAGTTCCGTTTCGCCTCGACAACGCACCGCACCTTCACGTTTGCGGCCGAACTGATGGCGCGGGGCGCCGATCCGGTCGAGGCGGGCTTCGAACTCTACGAACGTGAACCCGCCGGGAAGATGCAGCTCCTGCAGCATTTTCTGGCTTCGTTCGAGATGCATGCCGAGGGTCGCATCTGCGTGGGGACGCTGAAGCAGGGCGTCTTCGAGGCGACCGGCACGAACCACGAAGACACGGAAGGGCTGGTCGACTACGCCCGGGCCATCGATGGCGTCGTCATCGGCTGCCTGATCGAGGAACGCCCCGACGGGGTGAAGGCCAGCCTGCGTTCCAAGGATCCGATTTATCGGGTCGACCAGGTCGCCTCGCAGTTCAACGGAGGAGGGCACGCCTGCGCGGCGGGCCTCAATGTCAAAGGGATCACGGCGGCGGAGTTTCGTCGCCAGTTGGTCATGGCACTCACCGCCCGGCTCGATGAAGTGCAGGCGGGCGGAGGCATCTAGTAAATTCACATGCTCGGACCGAAAAAGGAATTCGAGGGCGTCCTCCTGGTGGACAAGCCCACTGACCACACGTCGCACGACGTCGTCGCCCGCCTGCGCGGCAAGTTCAAGATGAAGCGCATCGGCCATGCCGGCACGCTTGATCCCTCGGCGACGGGGTTGCTCGTCATGCTGGTCGGCAAGGCCACCCGGGTCTCGCAGTACATGATGAGCGTGGAAAAGGAATACACCGGCACGGTGACGCTCGGCGCGGTGACCAACACCCAGGACGCCGACGGCGAGGTACTCGAGACCCGGCCCGTCCCGCCGCTCGGCGAAGCCGACATTCTCGCGGCGATGCAGGCCTTCAAGGGCGACCAATACCAGACGCCGCCGATGTTCTCCGCGATCAAGATCGACGGTCAGCCGCTCTATAAGGCGGCCCGCAAGGGCGAGGAGATCGAGCGCGAGCCGCGCTTCATCCGCGTCATGCAGTTCGACCTGCTGCGCTGGGCGTCGCCCGAGATCGATTTTCTGGTGCGCTCGAGCAAAGGCACCTACGTGCGCACCCTGGCGCACGACCTGGGGCAAAAGCTGGGCTGCGGCGGCCACCTCAAGAGCCTGCGGCGCACGGCCTCCGGCGACCTGCGGGTGGAGGACGCGCTGTCCCTCGAAACGATCCTCGAGATGCCGCTGCCGGATCTCGAAAAGCGTCTGCTCCCGGTGCACCGGGTCGCGCCGCCCATTGCCCTGTGAAACTGCCGGCCGAGATCGACGGTCTCGAGGCCGCGAGCGCACTGCCGCGGCGGCCGCTGCATCTGGCGATCGGCATGTTCGACGGCGTGCACCTGGGCCACCGCGCCGTGGTCGAGGCGGCGCTGCATTCGGCGCGGCGGGTGCGCGGGCTGGCGGTGGCGCTGACTTTTGATCCGCATCCGAGTCGCGTGCTGCGACCCGAGCAGGCGGTGCCCCTGCTGCAACCCGTCGAGGCACGGGTGGCGGCGCTGCTCCGGGAGGGGTTGGATGCGGTCATCCTGCATCGTTTCGTACCGGCCTACGCCGCGATCGAGGCGGAGGACTTCCTGCCGCACCTGCGGGAACACTTGCCGCAACTGGTCGCGCTCTATGTGGGCGAAAACTGGCGCTACGGCCGGGGCCGGCGCGGCAACATTCACAGCCTGATCGAAGCGGGCCGGGCAAACGGCGTCACGGTCGTCAGCGCTCCACGCATCAATCACAATGGCGACCCGATCAGCAGTACGCGCATCCGCGAGAACCTGGCGACCGGCCGCATGGAGGAGGTCAACCAGATGCTCGGTTACTCCTACGGCGGGGAGGGCACGACAATCGCCGGCAAACAACTCGGCCGCACGATCGGTTTTCCGACGCTCAATGTCGATTGGGTCGTCGAATGCCGCCCGCGTTTCGGCGTGTATGTGGTGCGGGTGCGTTCCGAAGGCGGGGAGCCGACGCGGTGGCAGCCGGCGGTCGCCAACTTCGGCCTGCGTCCCACCGTGGAAAACACGGAGGTGCCGCGCTTGGAGGTGCACGTGCTCGAACCGACGTCGCTCACCAGCGGCGATCGCGTGCGGGTGGAGTGGCTGCACTTCCTCCGGGAGGAACGGCGGTTCGGCTCGCTCGACGAATTGCGCACCCGCATCGCGGCCGACGCCGCCGCGGCGCGGGCCTATTTCGCCGCGGCCGACGCGGAGTGATCGGCCCCGCCTTCAATGCGGCGATAATAACGCACCACGCCGGTGTCGGGCTGGCGGTAGAGTTCGTCGACCTCGGTGCGGCGGGTGATGCACCAAGGGGCGTCGTAGCCGAATCCGTTCTTGGTAAACACCAGGTCCGCGGCCAGGTAGCTGCAGACGTGGGACGGCGCCCGGGCATTTCGCCGGTCGTAGTAGGCGATGACGTCGCCGGGCCGCTCCGGCCGTTCAATGGAGCGATAACGCTGGCGTAGTTCCGTTTCGACGATCGCCACTTCGTCGCCGGGCGTGCCGGGCACCACCAGGAAGCGGGGATCGGGCGAGGGTTCGCTGAAGTTGAGCGCGGTCCAGTAGCAGCTCGGCATCGGCCGATTCTCCAGCGGCACGACAAAGAGATTCATGTATTCACGCGGCAACGACGGGAGCAGATGCGTGATGTCGAGGTAGTTCACCTCCTCCTGTTCGGCAAAGGCGTCGAGGAGCAGACTTAGGTCCTTGCGTCCGCCCGTTTCCCAATAGGCGGCGAGCGCGGGTACCTCCGCCGGTGCGGGACGCTCCAGCAGGACGATCCGCGCCGGAGTGCGGGCCAGTGTCTGCAGCAGGGCCACCCGCTCCGCGACGTCATCAGTGAGGTGGTAGATGAGGCCGTAATCGCCCACCGCGAAACGGCCGTTGCGCGGGTAAACCAGGTTCAGCAATCGGTCCGCCACGGCGGGCGGCAGGTCGTCGCGACGGAGCGGATGAATCACGCGGATTTCCTGAAAATAGCGCGCCGCGCCCCCGGAGCTGTCGAGAAAGCGGTAGGCGAGCGAGCGCCATTCGGGCGGAAGGGACAGCACCAGCTCCAGCGGCGGCCGGACCAGATGCATGTTTTCCCCTGCCGGGGTGGCGGCTGCAAAACTGCGGTGCAGGGCGCTGCGTTGTTCGGACGTGAGGGCGCGAACCCGCAGCAGGGCTTCGCGGGTGGCCTCATCGAAGCGACGAAACGGCCAGGCGGGGTCCGCGGAAGGTTCGGGCAGCGCCGCCAACAGGGTGGCCGAGGGGGTGAGGAAGATCTCGTAGGTGACCAGCTGCCCCCAAGGCCCCGCGGGCAGGTCCTGCAACGCGGTCGGCCGCAGCCAGGGCGGAGGCGGGGGCAGCGGCACGAAACCCTCCAGCTCCGCCGGATCGTCCGGACGGGGGCGAAAGACGCGCGGCGGTTCGCGACCCAGGCGGGGGTTGAGTTCGGCCATCTCGTCAAGGCGCCACAGTCCCCAGGGGCCGCAGAGTGTCGGGCGGCGGCCAAAGACCAGGCCGTCGGCGACATAGACGGCGGCGAAGGGCCAGCGATGGCGGGCCGGATCCTCGAAGAGGATGATGTCGCCGAGGCTGCGCGGGCCGGCCACCGGATCACATTGCTCGTGCAGCCAGGCGGCGAAGTCGGGCGAGGCGCCGAGACTGGGGGCTCCGCCAAAGAAGCTGAGCGCGGCGGTCATGTTGTCGCCGGTGGGGTCGGGGCTGCGATCGAGCCGAAGCGGAAAGGAGTTGAGCAGCGCCCGCGGCATCCGGGGCAGGAGGTGGACCAGATCGATGCGGTCGCGATCGGTGACCGCGCCCAGCGCCTGCAGAATCGGCTCGATGGCGCGGAAGCGTCCCTGGCTTTGCCAGTAGGCGGCCTCCGCACGGACGAGTTCGGGATCGTTGCCGGAGGGTTGAAACTTGGGCCAGACCGGGTGGGCGGTCAGCAGCAGGGTGAGCAAGGCATCGCGCTCCGGCGTAGCGTGAAGCACCGGGTTCAAGACCCACGGGTCATGAAGGTGCCAACGGGTGGGTTCTTCGCTGGGAACGGCAATCCGGCGGACCTGGGCAGCGAGCTCCGCCCCCGCCGGTCGTTGCTCGATCAGTTGGAGCATGTCTTCCCGCACCGTCAGCGGCCAGCGGGAGGGGAGGTTGGCGGCGTGAGTGGAAAGCAGCCGATGCCAGCGCCCGAGTTCGGCGGGGGTAAAACGATGCAGCAGCGCAAGGTCGGGTGTGATTTGGGCGGTTGCCGGTGTGGCGGCGCCGGGCGGTGCAGGCACGGTGACGATGCGACGCGTCAGCTCGTCAATCAGGTCGCGGTCAAAGCCGAGCGCCGAGAGCTGGCCGTTGGGATCCCGGGCCAGCGCCTGGGGAACCAGCCAGATTGCCGGCCATTGCGGCCAAGTGCGGGTCTGGTCCGGGGTCGGAGCCAGACGCAGGCGCGACTGCAGCAGCTCGGGTTCGGCCAAAGGGGCCGGGCTGGCCGGACGGGCGAGGGGCGGGAGGAGCAGTGCGGCGAGACAGCCGACAGTCGGGCGGAGAAAGCGCACGGTCGTACAGACGCACCGGCCTTTTCCATAGTTTCGCGCAACCCGGAAACTCTTTTGTAATCGCCTCGATCCAAACGCTTTGCGGCGAAAAATGGTGGACCCTACAGAACTCGAATCTGTGACCTCTTCCATGTCAAGGAAGCGCTCTAACCAACTGAGCTAAGGGTCCGTCTCTTTGAGAGTCGGGGAGTAAGCAGAAGGGGTCGGGCGGTCGGCAAGAAAAAATCTCGGGCAAATATGCGGACGCGCGAATCGGAGGGAAGAGCGCGGTTTTGCCCGTGAACCGACTTGAGTCCCTTTGGCTCCCCGGACTCACTGGCCGCGCGCCATGCTGCAAACCCTCACGATTCGCAATCTTGCCCTGCTGGAGGAGGTCTCGCTCGAATTCGACGAGGGGTTCACCGTCGTCACGGGGGAAACGGGCGCGGGCAAGAGCATCCTGCTGGGCGCGCTGAGCCTGCTGGCCGGCGAGCGGGTGGACAAGACCGTGATCCGCCAGGGCGCGGATGCCTGCGAGGTGGAGGCGGCCCTGTGGTTTGCCGAGCCCGCGCGCATCGATGGGGTGCTGGCGGGGCTCGACCTGCCGGCCTGCGAGGACGGCGTGCTGCTGCTCAAGCGCAGCCTGTCGCGCACCCGGGCGCCGAAGATCAGTGTCAATGGCAGCATGACCACGCTCGGGTCCCTGCAGCAACTGGGCGAGGCCTGGATCGATTTTCACGGCCCCAGCGAGCCGCGGCGCCTGCTCAAGCCGCAGTGTCAGCTTGAGCTGCTCGATCTCTACGCGCAGTGCGGGGCTGCGCTGGCCGCGTATCAGGAAAGTTACGACGCCTGGCGGACGGTGCGGGCCGAGCGGGAGCGGGTGGCGAAGCAGGAGCGCTTGTCGCCCGACCAGATCGAGTTTCTCGGCGCGCAATTGAAACGGCTCGACGCGCTCGAACTCACGGCAGAGGCGATCGAGGCCCTGGAGCGCGACTTCACGCGCGTGAGCCGGGCGCAGGAACTCACGGAGCTGGCACAGGGGCTCGAGGCGGGCCTGAGCGGTGAGGACGGGCTGGCACCGCAGCTGGCACCCCTGCTGCGCGCGGCGCGCGAACTGGCGGAACTGGACGACGAGGCGGGTGCGCTGGCCGAGCGCCTGCAGGCGGTGGGCATCGAGCTGGCCGACCTGGCGGGCGAATATGCGAGTCTCGGCGGGCAGTTCAGTTTCGAACCGGAGGAGGTCGAGCAGCTGCACGCCCGCATGAATGCCTGGCTGGAGGTGAAGCGCAAATACGGCGGTGACCTGCGGGCGGTGACGAAGGCGCGCGAGGACCTGCGGGATCAGCTCGAGGCGCAGGGCGACATCGAGGGCGCCCTGGCCAAACTCGACCGGCGTATCGCCGAAACCGAGAAGACCGCCCGCGAGCGCGCGGCGCGCCTGCGCAAGGACCGGAGCAAGGCGGCAACGGCCCTGTCCAAGGTGGCCGCGCAGGCAATCGCTCGACTCGGGTTCAAGAAGGCGGAGTTTCGCATCGAAGTGCGGGCGGCGGAGGCGCTGGGACCGACGGGCGACGCCGAGGTGGAGTTTCTCTTTTCACCCAACGTGGGCGAGGCGGCGCTGCCACTCAACCGCATCGCCTCGAGCGGCGAACTTGCCCGCGTGATGCTGGCGCTGAAAACGGTGCTGGCCGATCTCGATGCGGTGCCGGTGCTGGTCTTCGATGAAGTCGACGCCAACGTGGGCGGCGAAATCGGCCGGGTGGTGGGCGAGCAGATGGCGGGCATCGGCGCGAATCATCAGGTGTTGTGCGTGACCCATCTGCCGCAGGTCGCGGCGCAGGGGCGGGCGCATTTTGTGGTCGAGAAGGATCAGTCGAAGGACCGCGTGGCGGTGTCGATCGAGCCGATCCACGGCGACCGGGCGGTGCGCATCGACGAACTCGCCCGGATGCTCGGCGATCGGCGGGCGGCCAGCGCCCGCGCCCACGCGGAGGAGCTGTTGAGGGCGTAAAGGTCGCCGAAAAAGGGATCGCCTTGTTTTCGATGAAACAAAGGAAAAACCTTTAAAATAAGAAAGCAAAGCTTTTACTTTGATCGTATGCCCTCCGTGGATCGCGACTATGTGCTCCTGCTGGCCGATCTCAAGGGATCGACTGCCTTGCCGTCGGCGGACGCCCAGCAGGTCTTTGCACGGGTGGAGGCGGTCTTGCGGAAGTGGAACCGGCGCAAGGGCAGCGGTCTCGCGATGCCCTTGAACCTGGCATACGGCGACGAGGTGGCGGGACTTTTCACCGCGGCGGCACCGGCCGGCCGGCTGCTGGGGGAATTGCGGGAGGCACTCGCGCCGGAGGGGGCTTTTCGTTTTGCGGTGGTGCGCGGACGGATCGGTCGTGATCACCGGGACATTCGGCAGGTGGGGGGGGAGGTCTTCAAGCGGGCGGCCGCGGAAATCGAGACGCTGAAGCGTTCCGGTGGGATCGGCGTGTGGCGACTGGGGGCCGGTGCGCTCATCGATCGCACGCTGGATGCGTTGACCGGATTGATCGGCGCGAGCCTCGCGGGCATGACGGCCTGGCAGCGCGAGATCTATCGTGAACTGGCGGAGGGGCGAACCCAGGTGGACATCGCGGCGAACACCGGCCGCACGCCTCAGGCCATCTCGGACGCAGCCCGGCGTGGCGGAGCGGAGCGGGTGATCACGGCGGATGCGGTGCTGGCCGAGTGGCTTGAAAAGCTGGACGCCGAAGCGGCCGGGACGCGAGGGGCGGGGCGATGATGGCGCTGGTATGGATCGCGTGCTTCGTCGCGGCCGTGACGGCGAGCACGGTGCTCATTCGCGTCGGGATTCCGTCTCTCAAGGCCTTCGCGCGCTCGGCGCCGGGCGCGGAGGAAAAGCAGCGGCCGGAGCCCTTGCCGGACAGCCGCGGCGGCATCTTTGACCTGGCCTCGGTCGGTTTCTGGATCGGTGTCTTCGAGGCGCTGATCATCTTTCTCTTCATCAACCTTGAGGCGCCGACCGGGCTCGGCATCATCCTCGCGGCCAAGGGACTGGCCCGCAAAGAGGAGATGCACGCGGATCCGTCCTACTACCTGCTCGGATTTCTGATCAACATCTCCATCTCGCTCGGTTTCGCGGTGCTGGCGCTGCGTTTGGTGGAGTGGTTGAGCGCGCTTTGAACGCTCAGGCCTGCCGGCGTCGGCGACGCCAGCCGTGGAGGGCGATGAAGCCCAGGCCGAGGCCGAGGAGCGCGAAGGTGGAGGGCTCGGGCACGGGCGTGAAGTTGACGAAGAGCGAGGTGCCGTCGGAGGAGACGAAGAAGTTGCCCAGGGCCCCGACGTCGGTGTTGAAACCGCTGCTGTCGATGCTGAATGCGGCGGGATCGAAACCAACGATGGTGGCGGCCGAGGCCAGGGTCCACGTGTAGTGCAGGGTGTTGTCGAACTCCAGGGTGGAGAACGAGCTCTCCCCGTCGTTGATGGTCAGAAGCTGGATCAGGAAGGGATCGGCCAGGGTGGCGGAGACCGTGAGCGTGCCGCCGACGTCGATGGTGTCGTAGCCGGAGCCAGCCAGACCGAAGGCGTTTTCGATCTCCATTTCGAAAAACGCGCCGCCGGCCCAGGTGAGGTTGTCGGTGAAGGTGAGCGCGCCGACCGACTCGCCGGGAGCGAGGCCGCTGTGGGCGCCGAGGGTGACCGGGCCGCTGAAGGTGCCGTTGCCGCCAAGGGTGCCGCCGCCGGATCCGAAACTGAAGCTGTTGGCGAGGGAGACGCCTGGGGCGAGGCTGAGTCGTCCGCCGTCCAATACGATGGCGCCGGTGCCGAGGGCCGAGGCATTGCCGGCGTGCAGTATCCCACCGGCAATGGTGGTGCCGCCGGCATAGGAATTGTTGCCGAACAGCGCCAGACGACCGAAGCCGTTTTTCTCGAGCGCACCGGCACCGCTGATGGTGCCGTCGAAGTGCTCGTCATCGTAGTTGGTGATGCCGAGTGTGGTGCCGGCGGCGAGTTGAACCGTCGCGGCGGCTCCCTGATCGCGATGAAGCGAGACGATCTCGGGATTGGCGGAGGAGAAGGCGGCCGAACCACCCTGGCCGGAGAAGACGATGCCGTTCTGCATG
Source organism: uncultured Opitutus sp. (assembly GCA_965652375.1). Lineage (GTDB taxonomy): Bacteria > Verrucomicrobiota > Verrucomicrobiia > Opitutales > Opitutaceae > Actomonas. The sequence continues at coordinate 27,789 of CBFGUO010000001.1, read as the reverse complement.
CCGACGGCCTGGTCGGCGTTCTCGAAGCTGATGCTGCCGCCCGCGATGATGAAGCTGCCGTAGTTGAGCGAGTTGTTGCCGGTAAGGTGAAGCGTGAAGTCGTCGGCGATCGCGAGGCGAGTGTTGTAGCCGCTGAGATTGCCGGAGAGGGTAACGTGGGGCACCGAGGATTCCAGTTTCAGGCCCGCCTGCAGGTCGATGTCGTTGGCGATCGTGCCGGTGCCGAAGGCGAGGACGTGCGAATCGAAGGCGTAGGAATTGTTGCTGGCCACGGTCAGCGCGCCGGTGCCGAGTGCGGAGGAATTGCCCAGCGCGAGGCGTCCGCCGCGCCAGGTGGTGCCGCCGGTGTAGGTGTTGGTGCCGGTGAGGGCGACGGAGGGCAGTCCGAGCCCGGTGTCGCGGAAGGTCTGGGGAACATTGCTGATGCCGATCTCCACGGACCTGGCTCCACTGAGATCGGCGGCCACGGTAAGTTCGCCGCCACCGTAAGCGGCAAACGAATAGGCCGTTTGAGCGGGGGGAAGCGCAATGGTGCCGTCGATGACCGCAGCGGTGGCGGTGCCGAGCGCGATGTTCAGGCCGGTGGTCGTGAAGCGCGAGAGATCGGGGGAGGTCAGCACGCGGGGTGAGGCGGGATCGGCGGTGTCGACGCCGAGGGTGCCCCCGACGGTGGAGACCGGCAGGTGATTCAGCAGGCTCGCAAAGGACAGATCCGCCGCGCCCGTGCCGAAGTAGCTGCTTTGATCGATCTCGACCTGGGTGCCGCCGGGAAGGGCGTCGGCGCTGCCGATGATGAGCGCGCCGCCCGATATGTAGGTGGAGCCTGAATACGTATTTGCGCCGGAGAGGCGCAGGACAAAGGCGCGGCTGCCGTCGTTGGCCAGATACAGGTCGCGAGGGCCCTGGCCGTCGCCGAGATCGGAGGTGACGTCGAGCCACCCGCGGGATTCTCCGCCGAAGACGAAGGTGTCGCCGGACGGGATGATCGTGCCGCTCAGAATGGCGCGGCTGGCGGTACCGATCGCGACATCGTCGAACGCCGAGTTGAAGGCGAGGAACTCGGAAAGGTCGATCAGCGTGTCGAAGAGGTTGGTTGCTTGGCCCGGGAGGGTGTCGAAGCCGATGGTGGTTTCGACGGCGGTGGGGTCGAAGGCCGAAAGGAAATCATCGGCCAGACTCTCCGGAACTTCGGCGAGGCCGTAGTAGCCGGTGCCCATGCCCCCGTTCTGGCGAATCTCGTTCGGGATGGCGGAGACGCCGGTGAAGATGAGCTGGGCGTCGTAGGCGTTGAAGCGGCCGGTAAAGAGGCGAGCGTCGGCGATCCAGGCGCGGCCACCGGACAGGTGAACGTAGCCCGAGCCGGTGACGGGTCCATTGACGAAAAGATCGGCGCCGAGGTTGAGCGAGCGGTTGCCGCCGCCGAGATCGATGCCGCCCTGCACCGTCAGATCATGGCCGAGGAGGTCAAGGTGTGCATTGGCGGGGCCGACGAAACGCAGCGAACCGCCGAGTTCGAGCGGCGCCTGGGCGATCAAGGTCGCATGGTGGGCGTCGAGGTCGAGGCCGCCGGCGCCGAGCGCGTCGGATGTCTCCGTGATGAGCACGGCCTCGCCGAGCGTCGTGCCGCCGAGGTAGCTGTTGTGGCCGGCCAGCTGAATGGTGGAGTAATCGGAGACGGTCAGTGCGCCGACGCCATCGATATTGCCGGCGAGTTTGAGTCGGCCGTCCCCGGACTCGAGGGTGAGCGAGCTGTTGAGGGTGACGGCGTTGGTGATCCAGGCATCGTCGAACGGTGCCAGCACGGGCTGCAGGTCGGGGTCAAGGGTAACGAAGTGGTTGGGTTGGACCACCAGCGGCCCGGTGCCGAGGCCCGAGGTGGCAGGGCTGCCCGCCACCTCGAGACGGCCGCTGAAAAGCTCGGTGCCGCCGCCGTAGGTGTTGGCGCCGGTGAGCGCGACCGTCGAGAGTTCCTCGAATACCGGGTCGCCGTGGGTCCCGAGCGAGGCGGGGTCGCCGATCTGGAGGGAGACGGCGGCGCCGGTGAGAGGGGTTTCGATGAAGAGTTCGCCCCCGCGGTAGCCGGCGAGGCGAAGGGTGGAATCGGCGGCGGGCAGCTGGATGGGGCCGCGCACGATGAGCTGGCTGGCGGTGCCGAGATAGGGGAGGGTGGCGCCCGTGAAGCGATCGAGAGCGATGGCCTCGCCGAGAATGCGGGAGCTGTCGTCGTCGCCGGTGGTCCACCGATCGAAGCCGATAATGCCCTCCGTCGTGGTTACGGGAAAGTGGTTCAGGAATGCTGCCACCGAAAGGGAAGGCGAGAGGGTGCCGAGGTAACCACCGGTCCCGAGGTGCAGGGGCGTGGTGGACGGCAGGGCGTCGGCGGCAAAGGTGAACCCGGCGTGTTGCGCCGAAACGCTGCCGGTGAAGGTGTTGTGGCCCAGCAGGGCGACGAGCAGGGGCGCATCGGGCCGGGACTGACCCAGGAGATCGCGGGCGCCGGTGAGAGGGCTTTGCACCAGAAGCACACCTTGACTGCCGCCAAAGCGATAGGGCGCGTTGGCGTCGCCGGCGGGTGTAATGACAGCGTTGGGGCCGAGCACCGCTTCTGTGGCGGACGCAAGTGCGACGCCCGCCGCGAACCCGGAAAGGTCGATGGGGGCGTCGAAGACATTGGGCTCGATGTCGTAGCCGTCGCCGTACTCGGCTTCGTAGAAATTGACCGTATCGAAACCCACGGCTCCCAGCGTGGCCGCGGCGTCGATGCGGCCGAAGAAGTTCGCAATATCCACGTCCATCGTGCCGAGACCGGCGTAGCCCTCGGCGCCGATGCGGATGCGGTTGGAGTCCGGGGTGCCAAAGCCCTCGAGACTCGTCGATGTGGCGAAGATGACGGCGCCCTCGTCGATATCGAGACCCTGCCGGACGTTGACGCTGCCACCCAGCACCAGTCTGCCGTCGCCGAGTTTGCGCAGGCCGGATTCCTCGCCGGTTCCCGTGATCGACCCAAAAAAGAGGCTGTCGTCGAATCGCTGGTCGATGGTCAGCCGCGTGTTGGGCGCCAGGCGAACCATCGTATTCGAGCGCTGCGAGTCGAGTCCGCTGATCGTGGGCTGGGTCGACAAGAACCGAACCATTGCTGGACCGTAAAACTCACTGTAGCCGTATTCCGAGGCACCGTCGAAATCGAGACCGGCGCCGCCGGTGGAGCTGTCGCTCAGGAAATCGACCGTGGTTTCGCCGATGATGAACTGCCCGTCGAACAGGCTGGAACCATTGAGCGCGGTCGGTGTGAGAAACTCGATCTTGCCGGTACCGAAGATCGATCCGTTGAGGGTGAGCAGCGACACATCGGTGTCGTAGCTCTGCTCGATGCGCAGACGACCTTCGATGTCGAAGGTGTTCGCCAGCGTGAGTTCGGGGTGAGCGATCAACAGGTCGGCGTCGCCGCGTAGGATAAGCGCGCCGGAGCCGAGGGCCTGATCGTGGCCGATCTCGATTTGGCCGGTGTGCGCCGTCACTCCGCCGCTGAAGGTGTTGGCGCCGAAGAGGTGCAGTGAGGGTGAGTTCTCGCTGGCCAACAGAAATCCGCCGGCGCCGGCGACGGTGCCTTCAAAATAACCGTAGGGGCCGCCTTCGCCCCAATACGATCCGTCCAGGCTCACGGTGGTGCCGCTGGCGAGATTTGTGGTGGTACCTTCGTAGGTGGAGATCGCGCCGATCGAGCGGCGACCGGTGCCGATGTTGAGCGTGCCGGATTGGACGGAGAAATAGGATTCGGGATAGATGCCGGTGAGCGTGACGCTGCCGGTCTCAGGGGCATGGAGGTAGACGCTGAGCAGGTGTCCGCTGCCGGCGAGTTCGAGGTCGCCCGCGCCGCGATAGTCGAGCGAGCGGCCATAGTAATACGGGCCTTCGATGCGTCCGGTGAGCTTGAGGTTGTGAGCGACGTCCTCCCGGCCGATGTCGAGGTCTCCGAACAATTGGATCGGATTGCTGATCGTGAGCGAGGTGTTCGTGAGGAGGGTCTGATCGGACGAATAGTCGTCGTCGACCACCAGCGAACTCGTGCCGAGAGCCTGGGCGTGCCCCAGCTCGAGCACGCCGGACTGCAGATGAAAATCTCCAGTGATGGCGTTGGCCGAATTGAGGGCCACGACGCCCTGGGGGTCGCCGCCGGGAGTACCGATCCACACGTCGCTCACGGCGACCCCGGAACCCAGGGAAGTATCAAGCTGCAGGCGCCCGCCCGGAGCGGCGAAGTGCAGCGAACCATCGATGGCGGCCGGCGTGATCGCCCCCGTCACGACGAGTGAACTGGTGGTGCCGAAATAGTAGCCAAAGTCGACCTCCCCGTTCAGGGAAAGATCGAGCGGCTCGGAAAGCGTGCGGGGGGCGGCCGGGTTTGCCGAATCGAATCCGATGACCGACTCCGGTCCGTAGGAACCGAGTTTTCCCAGCAGCCCGGCGAGGGTGAAGGGCGCGTTTTCGGTGGCACCGAGATAGGAGACCCGATCCGACCCGAGGTAGACGGTGGCGGTCTCCGGCAGGGCCTGGGCGCTGTCGAGCACGAGCCGGCCGTTGCTCACGTAGACATTGCCGCCGAAGCTGTTCGTGCCCTGGAGGACGAGTTTGAGCGGATCCTCGTCGGATACCAGGTTCAGGTTGGCGGAGGTTTGATCGAGATTGGCGCCGATGAACAGGGTGCCGCCGCCGCCGGCGAACCGATAGTCCGCCAGGGAGCCGAGGGTGAGGGTGCCGTCGAGGCGGGCGGCCGTCGTGCTTCCGAGGCCTTGGAAGCCGGGATCGACGGGGGAGAGATCGAGACCATTGATGGTGGTGATCGTGCTGTCTTCCGGGGCGGTGTCGAAACCGAGTGTGCCCTTGAAGTCGGTCGGCGAAACCCGGGCGACGAAGGCGCTCTGCACATTGTTTTCGAACGCGGCGCCGATGTAGCCGCCGGTCGAAGTGAGCAATGGGCCGGAGGTCGGCACGGCCTCGGCATTGAGAAAATACAGCCGGCCGCTTTGCACGACGGTGTTCCCGGTGTAGGTCGAGGCGGGGGGGCCGGCGATGTTGCCCACGGCAAAACTGCCGTTCAGCACGATGAGTGACGCGGCCGCGCTTTCGCTTAGGCCGCCGGAGATGAGGATCGGCCCGCGCTCGTCGATGTAGTTGGAGAGACTGACCGAGGTGTCGAGGACGACGGGAGCGGTGATCGAAATGTCCGCCCCGGTCTCCCAGGACGAAAAGGTGATCGAGCCGCCGAGCGTCATCGAACGGTCGAAGTCGAAGGCGGCGTCGGTGTTGAAGGAGACGTTGCGGAAGGCGAGAGGGCCCGCGCCTCCCAGTGCGCCGCCATGATGGAGGCCGACGTAGCTGTCGTGGATCGTGAGGCCACCATCGAAGGCATTGGGTCCCGAAAAATCGACATTGCCGTAGTTGGTGGAAGCGGGGTCGATGGTGAGATGGCCGGCGCCGCTGATCGAACCCTGGGCTTGGGTGTAGGTGTTGCTCCAGGTCTGATCGGCATCGAGCCGTACCGAGACGGAGGGCGCAAAGGTCACCACGGACGCGTAGCCGTAGCCCGAGCGAAAGCTCGTGGGCATGATGCCGTTGGAGAAGCCCACGTGGGAGGCGGAGTCGGAGGCGAAGTAAAACGGGGTGCCGTTGTAGTCGCTGTTGTCAATCAGCAGGGAATCGAAGGTCGAGGCTCCCGCGGGCAGGATGAGCGACTGGCTGCCGGTCTGACTCCGAATGATGATGGTGCCCGCGGTGTGGCTCGGCGGGACGGCTTCGCCGTTGGGCGGGGTCCAGTTGCTGGCGGTCCCGAACAGATGATCGCCGGCGTCGTCGGTATAGACGTAGGTGAGTTGGGCGCGTGCGCTGGTCAAAACCAGCAGGGCAACGGCGACGACCGAGACGGACGAACGGCGCATAGTGGGAGTAGGACGGGCGAGCGTCTGACAAGTGCCAACCATTGGCAAGCAGGGAGAAGGGGCGGACGGCGGTTGTGGGAGGCCTTCCTCTTCGTTGCCGGTCTCGAAGCGAGGGTGGCAACGCCAATGCCGATTGCTTCAGGAATTGATCCCGGGACTCGCTTGCCGATGGTGGTGCGCATGAACCCCGCTGTTTTTCTTCTTCGTGTGACGATCATGAGCCTGGGTCTCGCTGCGGCGACGCGGGCGGCCGAACCGCTCCAGGTGCTCTACTTCACCAAGTCCGCGGGTTGGGAACACTCGGTCGTGAAGCGCGGCGAGATGGGGGAAGCGAGTTATTCCGAGCGGGTGTTGGATCGTTTGGGCGAGGCGCACGACATCGCCTTCACCTTCAGTAAGGACGGGAGTCTGTTTTCGCCGGAGTATCTGGCGCAGTTCGACGTGGTTTTCTTTTATACGAGTGGAAATCTCGAAATGGTCGGTACCGACGGAAACCCGCCGATGAGTCCGGCCGGCAAGCGCGCGTTGCTCGGTTGGGTGGCGGAGGGCGGTGGGTTCGTGGCGGTGCATGCGGGATCCGATTGTTTTCACACCTACGAACGCTACGACGGCAACCCGCCGCAGGAACTGCGCAAGCATCGTTATGAAACCAACGGTGAAGCGTCCGATCCCTACGTGAAGATGCTCGGCGGCGAGTTCATCAATCACGGTCCGCAGCAATCGGCGACCGTGCGGAACATTGATCCGGCCTTCCCGGGTTTCGGCCAGCTGGGGGCCGAGCTGACGGTGCACGAGGAGTGGTATTCGCTGAAGGAGTTTTCGCCGATCAACCACGTGCTCATGGTCATCGAAACCGAGGGCATGGAGGGCAGTGACTATGCGCGCCCGGATTACCCGATCGCCTGGGCCAAGCCCTACGGAAGCGGCCGCGTCTACTACAACGCGATGGGACATCGTGAAGACGTGTGGGATGCCGCCTATTTTCAGGAAATGCTGCTGGGCGCGCTAGGTTGGGCGGGCGGACGCGCCGAGGCGGCACTGCAGCCCAATCTGCTGGAAGCCGCGCCGGGTGCCCACAAACTGCCGCCGCCGCGGCAGTGATCTTCAGAAAGCGTGGGGCCGAACGTGGGGCCGCGGTGAATGAAACCAGGGGCGGCTGAAGACCGCCCCTACGCGGGGACGGTTGGGTCGATCCAATAGCGGCGTACGAAATTGCCGTGTCGTTCGGAATAGCGTTCGTCCTCGAACACGCCGCCGTTGCGCTCGATCGCGCGGGCGCTGCCGAGGTTGTCGCGTTCGCAGGTGAGAAGGCAGCGCGTGATGCCGCGATCGCGGGCTTCCTGCAGCGTCGCGGCAAGAATTCGCGTAGCATGTCCGCGACGGCGGGCGGAAGGCCGTACGCCGTAGCCGATGTGACCGCCCTCGTTGAGCAGGCTCTCGGTGAGGCGGTGACGGAGGTTGGAGACGGCGACGACTTCGGAGTCGTTTTCGATCAGCCAGAACGTCGTGTTCGGCACGAAGCCGGGCGGAACCCCCTCGCCGTGCACGGCCGCGCGGAGCCTGATCAGAAAGGCTGCAAAATCATCGGTCGGAAAGGAGAGCGGAAAGGGGACGAGGGGTTCGTTTCGAGCCTGAAACTCTTCGACCAGACTCAGGTAGGAGTCGCGCCAGCGGGCATCGGGTTTGGAGAGGCGGGTGTTCATCGTATTGGGGAACGGTTGCGCCCGACGCGTCGGCAAGTCTCGCTACAGGTAGATTCCGCCGCCCAACAGGCGCGGGCCGTCGTAGAGCGCGAGGATCTGACCGGAGGCGAGGCCGCGCTGCGGGTCATCGAAACGGATGGTCGCGGCGGAAGGGTCGAGCGGATCGGGCGAGAAAGTGAGCGGCACGCGCGGATCCCGGTAGCGCACCTTGCCTTCGAGGGCGCAGGTCGCGGCGGGCGGAGCGGGGGTGTTCCAGCGCAGGCTGTGCACCTTCACTTCGGTGGTGTGCAGGCCGGGCGCATCCGGGGCATCGAAGGCGACCAGCAGGGCGCGATCGGCCGCACGTTTGCCGACGACCACGTAGGCCTTGCCGTCGGTGTTGGAGGGGACGCCGATCCCGCGCCGTTGACCGAGGGTGAAGAAGTGCAGGCCGCGGTGTTCGCCGAGCACGGCCTCGTCGCTTGCGCGCACGATGGGGCCGGGCGCATCGGGCACGTACTCGCGCAGGAAGTCGGCCATCTTGATCTGGCCGATGAAGCAGATGCCCTGGCTGTCCTTCTTGGCGGCATTGGGCAGGCCGGCTTCGGCGGCCAGACGACGCAGCTCGGGCTTGTGCAGGTGGCCGATCGGAAAACGGGCGGCGGCGAGCTGGGCCTGGGAGAGCAGGGCGAGGAAGTAGGTCTGGTCCTTGTTGGGATCGGCGCCCTCGATGATCTCGAAGGCGCCCTCATCGCGCGCGCGGCGCTGCGCGTAATGGCCGGTGGCGACGGCGCCGAAGCCGTGGTCGCGTGCCCACTGGGCCAATACGCCGAACTTGATGTCGCGGTTGCACATTACGTCCGGGTTGGGCGTGAGGCCGCGCTGGTAGCCGTCGAGCAGGTAGGCGACGACGCGGTCGCGGTAGTCGGTCATGAGGTTGACGACGCGGAAGGGGATGCCGAGGTGTTCGGCGACGGCGCGGGCGTCGACGATGTCCTGCTGCCAGGGGCAGTCGCCGATGATCTGGTCCTCGTTGATCCAGTTTTTCATGTAGGCCGCCTCGATGTCGTGGCCCGCCCGCTTGAGCAGCAGGGCGGCGACGGCACTATCCACGCCTCCGGAGAGGGCGACGAGAATGCGGGTGGAGGTGGGCATCGGCAAAAAGGAGCAGAAACCAAAAACCCGTCGCGGACAAAAAACCAGTGCGATCGGGAGCGGTCTGCGGGAGGATGGCTACAGGTCTATTTCATCCGGTCGATCGTTCGGAGTTCCGCCTTCAGGCGGCCCCCCCGCGACCTAAACACCGCCTGAAGGCGGAACTCCGAACCGGGCTTATTACCGACATTCGCCCGCGGATCGACCAGATGAAACAGGCTTGAGGGTGGCTGGGTTCGACCGATTTGCGCCTTGTGCGCGGGGTGGCTCGTCCGATGCTGTTCGCTCCTCCTTCGTTTCATGTCTTCGCGTGCCAACCGAATAATTCAAGCCTGGCTCGACTCGCCCACCTCCGGGGTGCTGGAGCTGGCGCGTGACTGGAGGGCGCGCCATGCGCCGCCGGTGAAGTTCTCGGGAGGGCTGCGGGTCACGGAGCTGAAACGGGTGCGCGATCATTCCTTTGGCCGGGAGAGCGGTTATTTTGTGACGCGGGACGGCCGGATCTACTTTTTCGTGGCGGCGGAGTCGCATCCGCGGCCCTTCGCGCGGCGGGCGCCGGTCTACCTGGCCGGCGACTTCAACGGCTGGGGCGAGGCCATCGGCCGGGAGCGCTGGCAACTGCGGGAGGCGACACTGGATCGGCAACCGGTGTTGCTGTGGTGCGGGCAGGCGGCGGACTTCATGGGACAGCCCCCGATGCGCTTCAAGTTCGTGGACGGGGAAGGCCATTGGTATGAAGTGCCGGCGCATGCGCCCAACGCGGTGAGCGATGAGCACGGCAACCGCAACCGCATGATCGACCCGGAACGGACCGGGCAGCATTTGTTTTCGTTCGAACTGCTGGATCCCATCGATCTCACGCAGTCCTGGCGGGCGCACTGGGCTGGCGGTGATGCCGATCATTCCGTGCCCCTGCGGCCGGGGGATTTCTTTTTTCAGCTGCAAACCCGGCTGCCTCTCGGCGCGCGCATCGAGCGGGGGCACACGGTCTTCCGTCTGTTTGCGCCGCGGGCGAAGTCGGTGGAATTGGTGCTGCAGGCGCCGGGCGAGCCCGAAAGTCGCCGGCCGCTGCAGCGGCGGGAGGACGAGCCCCTCGTGTGGGAGGTCTCGGTTGAGGGTAATCTGCATGGGCGGCACTACGGCTACCGGATCGACGGTCCCCGGGACGAGTTTGGCCTGTTTGATCCGACGCAGCCCGTTCTCGATCCCTACGCGATCGCTACGGTGGGCCGTGAAGGTCCGGGCATCGTGGTGGACCGCTCGCGCATCCGGCGGGATGCGCGCCGCGACGGCTTCCGCACGCCGGCGTGGCAGGACCTCGTGATCTGCGAGGCCCACGTGCGCGACCTGGTGGATGCCGCTCCGCTGAAGTTGAGCGACGAGGAACGGCGGGGTTTTTCGGGCTTGGCGAAATGGGTGCGCAGTCCGGCGTTTTACCTGCATCGGCTCGGGGTCAATTGCGTGGAGCTGCAGCCCCTGCAGGAATTCGACAACGTGAGTCCCGAGGAATACCACTGGGGCTACATGACCAACAATTTCTTCGCGCCCGAGAGCAGCTTTGCGCTCGAGCCGGAGAAGGCCTCGGGCATCGGCGAACTGCAGGAGGTCGTGCGGGCCTTTCACGAGCGCGACATCGCGGTGATTCTCGATGTCGTGTACAACCACGTGGGCGTGCCGGGGCACCTCATGTTCATCGACAAACTCTACTATTTCGAGGTGGGGCGCGACGGCGAACTGTCCAACTGGAGCGGCTGCGGCAACGACCTGCGGGCGGGCGCGGCGATGGCGACCCGACTCATCATCGACAGCTGCACCCACCTCATCGAGACCTACGGCGTCGACGGCTTCCGCTTCGACCTCGCCGAGCTGCTGGGCTTTGAGGTGCTGCAGCAGATCGAAGTCGCGCTCAAGCGGGTGAAGCCCGATGTCGTGCTCATCGCCGAGCCCTGGAGTTTTCGCGGCCACCTCGCCGGTGCTTTGAGCGAGACCGGCTGGGCGTCCTGGAACGACGGCTATCGCCGCTTCCTCAAGGAATACGTGCGCGGCGGCAGCACCCGCGAAGCGTTTGAATATTACCTCAAGGGCTCGCCTTGGTATTTTGCGCACTGGCCGGCGCAAACGGTCAACTACGTGGAGTCGCACGACGACCGCACCTGGATCGACGAGATCACCGAAAACGACGACGGCAACGGGCACCTGCCCACGGCCAACGACCGCCGCCGCACCCACCTGATGGCCGCCGTGCTCTTCAGCTCGATCGGGATCCCCATGATCTCGGCGGGGCAGGATTTCCTGCGCTCCAAACACGGCGTCAACAACACCTACCTGCGCGGCGACCTCAACGCGCTCGACTACCGGCGGCTGGAACGCTTCTCCGGCACCCACGCGTATTTTGCCCAGTGGATCGCGTTTCGGCGCTCCGCCGCCGGCCGGCTCATGCGCCATTATTCGCGGGCATCGGAGGGCTTCTTCCGTTTCTGGTTCGCCCCCAATTCCGCCGCCGCCGCGGTGCTGTACAACGCGGACCGCTCGGCCGGCGAAGACCAGCTGCTGCTGGTGATCAATCCGACGCTGCACGACGTCGAGATCCCGCTCGAGGCGGATGCCGTCGACGGATGCTGGCAGCGGGTGGCCGATCACGAGCATTTTGAACGCCCCGACCTGCCCGCCTGGGAGGCGGTACTCGACCTGCCGCTTTGGGTGCCGGCCCTCGGGTGCGGCCTGTGGCAAAGGGTGGGGAAGCGCCCCTGAATCATTCGATCACTGCGCACATCCGACTACCCATCAAGTTGTTGCAGGGGTAACCGGCACAGTCCGCAAGATACGACAAGGTCACAACAAGCGATGCCCGGGAAAACCCCTTGCAAAGCGCCATGGCGCCGATTTCGCTCCCACTTCCCCGCGTCCACAGGGCGCGGTTCACCTGAAACAGCATATAACTATCTACACTGGAGAAACCCATGGCAGTAAAAGTTGGCATCAATGGTTTTGGCCGCATCGGGCGTTTGGTCTTCCGCGCCCTCGTTGAGCAGGGCCTGCTCGGCGATACCCTCGACGTTGTGGCCGTGAACGACCTCGTTCCCGCCGACAACCTCGCTTATCTTCTGAAGTACGACTCCACCCAGGGGCGCTTCAGCGGCACCGTCAGCAGCAAGAAGTCGTCTGACGCCGTGGCCGAGGACGACGTGCTCGTCGTCAACGGCAAGGAGATCAAGGTCCTCGCCGTCCGCGAGGGTCCGGCCGCGCTGCCGTGGGGTGAACTCGGCGTCGATCTCGTGATCGAGTCCACCGGCCTCTTCACCGAGGACAAGAAGGCCCAGGGCCACATCACCGCCGGCGCCAAGAAGGTCATCATCTCCGCCCCGGCCAAGGGCGATGTCGCCACCGTGGTGATGGGCGTCAACGACGCCACCCTCGACATCGCCAACACCAGCCTGATTTCCAACGCCTCCTGCACCACGAACTGCCTCGCGCCGCTCGTGCACGTGCTCCTCAAGGAAGGCATCGGCGTCGAGGAAGGTCTCATGACCACCGTCCACTCCTACACCGCCACGCAGAAGACGGTCGACGGTCCGTCCAAGAAGGACTGGAAGGGTGGCCGCGCCGCCGCCATCAACATCATCCCCTCCACCACCGGCGCCGCCAAGGCCGTGGGCCTCGTCTGCCCTGAGGTAAAGGGCAAGCTCACCGGCATGTCCTTCCGCGTGCCGACCCCGACGGTCTCCGTCGTCGACCTCACCGTGAAGACCGTCAAGGAAACCTCCCTCGCCGAGATCAACGATCTCCTCAAGAAGGCCTCCGAGACCTACCTCAAGGGCATTCTCGGCTACACCGCCGACGAGGTCGCCTCCTCCGACTTCATCCACGACCCGCTGTCGTCCATCTACGACGCCGGCTCGTCCATCGAGCTCAACAGCAAGTTCTTCAAGCTGGTGAGCTGGTATGACAACGAGTGGGGCTACTCCAACCGCGTCGTCGATCTCACCAAGAAGATCGCCGCCGCGCTCTGAGTTCCGAATCCTTTAAATCACAACCGCGAAGGGCGCGAAGGCCCGCGAAGGAATATTGGTCTTCGTGTCACTTCGCGTTCTTCGCGGTTTCCTTTTTCCCGAACTTCCATGTCTGCTTTCAAATCCATCCGCGATCTCGACCTCGCCGGCAAACGCGCGCTCATCCGCGTCGACTTCAACGTCCCGCAGGACAAGGCCACCGGCGCGATCACCAACAACCAGCGCATCGTTGCCGCGCTGCCGACCATCCAGCACGTCCTCGACGCCGGAGCCTCCGTCGTGCTCATGAGTCATCTGGGACGGCCGAACGGGAAACCCGTGGCGAAGTACACGCTCAAGCCGGTCGCCGATGAACTCGCCAAGCTGCTCGGCCGCGAGGTGCAGTTTGCCGCCGATTGCGTGGGCCCCGAGGTCGAGGCCCAGGCCGGCGCCCTCCAGCCCGGTCAGGTGCTCCTGCTGGAAAACCTGCGCTTCCACATCGAGGAAGAGGGCAAGGCCAAGAACGAGGACGGTACCTCCACCAAGGCCGACAAGGCCGCTGTCGAGGCCTTCCGCGCGAGCCTCACCCGCATGGGTGACGTCTACATCAACGATGCCTTTGGCACCGCCCACCGCGCCCATTCCTCCATGGTCGGCGTGGCCCTGAAGGACAAGGCCGCCGGTTTCCTGATGGAGAAGGAGATCAAGGCCTTCAACCAGGTGCTCGACAACCCGGCGCGCCCGCTGCTCGCCATCCTCGGCGGCGCCAAGATCGCCGACAAGATTCCGCTCATCACCAACCTGCTGGAGAAGGCCGACAAGATCATCATCGGCGGCGGCATGGCCTACACCTTCAAGAAGACCATCGACGGCATGGCCATCGGCAACAGTCTCTTCGACGAGAAGGGCGCCGAAATCGTCGGCGACCTCGTGGCCAAGGCCAAGGCGAAGGGCGTGGAACTCATCTTTCCGGTCGACTACGTTTGCGCCGACGACTTCAGCCCCGACGCCAATACCCAGCCGGCCGACGACGCCTCGGGCATCCCCGACGGCTGGCAGGGACTCGATGCCGGACCCGAGTCGGTGAAGCTGTACAAGGCGGCCATCCTCGGATCGAAGACCATCATCTGGAACGGTCCGGCCGGCGTGTTCGAGTTCGACAAGTTCTCCGGTGCGACCCAGGCCCAGGCCGAAGCCGTCGCCGAAGCCACCGCCAACGGCGCCATCTCGGTCGTGGGCGGCGGCGACACCGCCACCGCGGCGAAGAAGTTCGGCGTGGCCGACAAGGTCACCCACTGCTCCACCGGCGGCGGCGCCTCCCTCGAATTCCTCGAGGGCAAGACGCTTCCCGGCGTCGCATTCCTGGCCAGTTGAGCAGGCTTGTTTCACAGAAGGAAACAAAGGCAACGAAGAAGGACTAGAGTATGCTTCAAAACATGCTTTGTTCTCTTCGTTGCCTTCTGTGAAAGTCCCTCCCTTAGCTTCCGTTATCCTCATCCCCTTTTTCAAAAATCATGATCCGCAAGAAACTCATCGCCGGTAACTGGAAGATGAACAAAGCCTCGGGTGAAGCCGCCGATCTCGTGCGCGACATCGTCGCCGAGGTGGGCCGCAGCAACGACGTCGATGTCGTGGTCTGCCCGCCGTTCACCTCCCTCGAGTCCGTCGGCAAGGCTCTCGACGGCTCCAACGTCAAGTTGGGCGCCCAGAACATGCATCCCGAACGCAGCGGCGCCTACACCGGCGAAGTCTCCGCCGAGATGCTGCGCGCGCTCTTCGCCAGCTACGTCATCCTTGGCCACAGCGAGCGACGCACCTACTTCAACGAGACCGATGCCTTCATCAACCAGAAGGTCGTCGCCGCGCTGAAGTCCGAGCTGAAACCCATCCTCTGCGTGGGCGAAACCCTCGCCGAGCGCGAGGCGGGTTCGACCCTCAAGGTCGTGCAGACCCAGCTCGAGGGCGGCCTCGATGGCGTCACCAAGGACCAGGCGACCAGCGTCGTCATCGCTTACGAACCCGTATGGGCCATCGGCACCGGCAAGGTTGCCACCACCGAGCAGGCGCAGGAGGTGCACGCCTTCATCCGCGATCTGTTGGGCAAGCTCTTCACGCCGGCCGTCGGCAACAAGATCCGCATCCTCTACGGCGGTTCGATGAAGCCGGCCAACGCGCCGGAACTCCTGGCCCAGGCCGATATCGACGGCGGCCTCATCGGCGGCGCCTCGCTCGAGTCGCGCAGCTTTGTGGACCTCGTCAACGCCGCCGCCAAGGCGAGTTGAGGCGACGGCGTTCCGGAATCTGTTTTCATCGCCAGCCCGGTCCCAACGGACCGGGCTTTTCCCTTTTTGTGGCTACGAGCGTGAGCGAGTGGAGCGAGGCGGAGTGACCCACGTCCACTCGCTCACGCTCGTAGCCACCCAGGAGCCCCGCCCCTGCTCAGCCGAGCCGCTGCAGCGCTTCGCCGATCGCGGCCAGGTAGTTGGGATGCCAAAGCTCATGGTCGGCTTCGAGCACCACCTCGAAATTACACTGCTGGTAAAAATCCCGGATCGATTCGGCGCGGCGATGCATTTGCCCATCCTCCCGCGCGCCCACCAGCACGTCGGCCGGCGTGGCGGCGTTGCCGGCGCGGTAGGAAATCATCCAGCGTTCCTCCTCCTCTTCATCCTCGAGAAAGAATGGGGAGATCGAACCGAGGATGAGGTGCTTCGCCTCCAGCGCGCCGAGGTGCGCATAGAGCGCACCGAGCGAGAAACCCATCACGATCTTCCCGGCCGTCTGGGGGCCGACCTGATCGATCACATCGCGACGCCCGAAGCTCGGCTGCGGTCCGTCCCAGCGGATGCGGACAAATTCCGGCTCCCAGCCGCAGGAGCGGACGAAGGCGGTGAAGGGAGCGAAGCGACGTTCCGCGCCGGGCATCGGCGGCACAATGCTGAGGGTGGGCATGGGCGGGAAACGTGAGTGCGGCGACGCGAACGTCAACCGGTGTGCACCGTCCGCATCAGATCAGACCCGCTCGAGCACCTCCCTTACCGGACGGCGCGGCTTTTGCGGCCAGTTGCCTTCCGCAGGATATCCGACCGTCACGAGCAGCACCGGAACATCATGGGGTGAGAGGCCGAAAGCCGCACTGACCGCCGCCGGATCAAAACCGCTCAAGGCACCGCTGGCGTAGCCCGTTTCGTTGGCCGCCAGCATCAGCACCATGGCCGCGAGCGAAGCGGAGCGAAAGGCTTCATCGCGCTGCAACTGCAGGTTGTTCTCGTGGGCGCCGGTGGCCATGTCGGACCAGCCGCGCTGCACGCCGGCCGGGAGTTGTCCCGCGTCGACGGCCGGCTGCAACCGGGCGAACAGATGCGGATAGGCTTCAGTCTGGCCGATCACGATGAAGGTGACGGAGGCGTCCTTCACCTGTTGCTGACCGTAAGCGACAGCCTGCAGGCGGGACTTGGCTTCCTCGCTCTCGACGGCGATGAAGCGCCAGTTCTGGAGGTTGAAGGCCGAGGGCGCGCGGGTGGCGAGGTGTATCAGATTTTCGATGACGCCATCAGGCAGCGGACGATGGGGCTGAAAGCGTCCGGTGGTCGAACGGTTTTCGAGCAGTTCAGCGAGGGGATTGGAGGTGGCCGTGTTCATGGTGATATCGGATGGATTGAGTTGGAGGGAAGAGGGTCAGGTTCGCGGCGCAGGCCGTTGCAGCAGGATCAACGCGAGACCGGCCGGCAAGGTGCGGGGGCAGGCGGCGGTGATCGGTCGGTCTGGCGGGAGCAGGCTGGTGGTCACCAGGTAAGTGGAGCCCCAGATCATCGGCGCGAGGGCGGTGAGGGCGGTGTCGGTCCAGGAGCGGCCCGGAGTCGCTACGGTGGAGACACCGACTTCGCCAACGGCAGCGGTCAAGGTAGGCGAAGTCGGCATGGCGGTGCCTTAGGCGGCGTTGCGCTGGTGGAGGGCGCGGTCGATGGAAACCGCGCCACCGCCCGAGACGGTGAGGGCAGCGACAGCACCGAGCAGCAATAGCGTGAACTGGATGCCTTCACCGGCCTGCTGCCCATACCAGTTCATGAAGAACCCGTATTGCAGCTGCACGGTGAACATCGCGACGGCCATCACGACGCCGAGGGAGATGGCGGCCGGGCGGGTGAGCAAACCGAGCACGAGCAGGAGCGGGGCGAAGAACTCAACGAGGATGGCGCCGACACCGAGGGCGTAGGGGATGCCCAGTTGGCCGGTGAAGAACTGCATCGTGCCGCTGAAACCGTAGCCGCCGAACCAGCCGAGCAGCTTTTGGGCCCCGTGCGGAAACATGACGACCGCCACGGCGAGGCGCAGGAACAGCGGGTTGAACGAAGCCGACGTACGGAAGAGCGCATCGCGCCAGAGCTTGGTGCCGGAGGAGGACGCCGCAGAGGCGACGGGAAGAGAAACGGTCGAGTGGGCCATGGGATGGGTTGGGTTGAGGGTGGTTTGAATTCGATCGGCACCAGCCTAACCCATCGCCCGATCGCCGCCTAATACCGCAGTGTTGTCATTGGTATACGGTTTCTGCATAACCCCGAACGATGAAGACCCTGCGCACATTCCTGGCCGTGATGGAGGAAGGCAGCATGAACCGGGCGGCGGCGCGGCTGGGCGTGGCGCAGCCGACCTTGTCCCGGCAGATCCAGGCGCTGGAGCAGGAGGTCGGCGGCCCGTTGTTTGAACGCGGATCCTGGGGCGTGCGCCCGACGGATCTCGGTTTCAAACTGCGCGAAGTGATGGCGCCCGTGCTGAAGTCCTACGATCAGGCCTGGGCGGATGTGGCGGCGCATGCCCGGGGACGGCATACGCAGTTGCGGGTAGGGTATTTGGGGCTGGCTGCCAACCGCTTCCTGAGTCCGGCGGTCAACCGTCTCCGGGAGGAGTTTCCGGATCTCAAGCTATGGCTGTTTGACCAAACCCCGGCCGAGCAACTCAAGGCGCTGCGGGCCGGGGAACTGGATGTCGCATTGATCGGGCAGGAAGGGGCCGCAGTCGGCGAGGACTTCTTCCGTCGCAAGGTGAGGCGTATCGGGGTCTGCGTGGCATTGCCGGCGGATCACCCCCTGGCCGGCCGGTCGGAGATCGGGCTGGCGGAACTGAAGGGGGCGCCGTTTGTCGGGGTCGTCGAAACGGCGGTGCCCGGGCGCAACGCCTGGGTCGCGGCGCTTTGTGCCAAGGCCGGATTTCGGCCGCGCTTCATCGCCGAAACGAATGAAGTTTCGGAAACGTTCATGCGCGTCGTTGGCGACTCGGCCGTGTGTGTGCTGCCCGACTACGTCGAAGGCGCGCCGCCGCCCGGAGTGATTTTTGTGCCGCTCGCGGACAAGTTCGCGACGTGGGATTTTTATGTGTTGCGCCAGCGTGGACGCGGCACGCCGGCGATCCGCCGGCTGGTCGAACTGATCGGCACGGCCTGAAGGGATTCAAACCTGGATGAAACGAATCGTCATCGGGTAGCGGTAGAGCTCGTCGTTGGCCGCCTTCACGATGGCGATGATCATCAGCACGAAGGCGGCGATACCGAGGCCGAAGAGCAGCAGCGTCCCGAGGCCGAAGAGCAGCATGAGTGGGATGCAGCACAGGCTCCAGATCGCCCAGCTCACATGGAAGTTGAAGGCCTCGGCGGCGTGGGCGGGCACCGTGGTGTGGTCGCGCTTGGTGACGAGATAGATCACCAGCGGAATCAGAATCGGCGCACTCAGCACCCAGGCGCCGTGGCTGAGGATATTGAGCAGACGGTGGGAGGATTCGACCGAAGTGGGCGTGACATTGATTTCAGCAGGCATGGAGAAGACGGATTGAGGGTTGTGCTCGAAAACACCCGCCAGCCTACGCGAAAGTCGCAGGATTTCAGGCTACAATTGTTCGCTGCGAATGGAATGCGTGGGGCCGGCTTTTTAACCGCCGCAGGTGTGTCAGCCGGCTGGAGCTGATGTGGCACAGACATTCCTGTCTGTGCGTCCTGCCTCGACCGATACACAGACAGGAATGTCTGTGTCACCTTGGGCGGATCGGCGATAAACAGATTCGAACCCGATGCTACGTGACGCGGCGGGCCATCGACTCCGCCAGCGCGCCCAGGAAAGTCGTGTCGCCGGGCAGCGAGGCGAAGGCGGACACGGCGGCGGCGGTCTGCTCAACGATGAAACGGCGGGAGGCATCCAAACCGTGAATACGCACGTAGGTCGTTTTTTCGGCGGCGGCGTCCTTGCCGGCGGTCTTGCCGAGCGTGGCGGTGTCGGCGGTGGCATCGAGCACGTCGTCGACGATCTGGAAGGCGAGGCCGAGATGGCGACCCGCGCGGCGAAGGGAGTCGAGCTGCCCGGCGGACAGGGCGGCCACGAGCCCGCCCATGACGAGCGCGGTTTCGATCATGGCGGCGGTCTTGTTGAGATGGATGAACTCCAGTTCCTCGGGCGTGGCATCGCCCTTGGCCTCGCCCTCGAGATCGGCCATCTGGCCGCCGATGAGGCGACGGCTGCCGGCGGTGGCGGCCAGTTCGCGGATGAGCGCGTGGGCGAGGGCGGGGCGGTCGGCGTAGGCCTCGGCCAGCAGGGCGAAGGCATGGGTGAGCAGGGCGTCGCCAGCGAGCAGGGCGGTGGCTTCATCGAAGGCCTTGTGCACGGTGGGGCGGCCGCGGCGGAGGTCGTCGTCGTCCATGCAGGGCAGGTCGTCGTGAATGAGCGAATACGTGTGCAGGCATTCGATGGCGACGGCGGCCGGCAGGGCCTCGTTGCCGTCGGTGCGGTCGCCCAGCTCGGCGGCAGCGAGCAGGAGGGCGGGACGCAGGCGCTTGCCGCCGGCCTCCAGGCTGTAGCGCATGGCGGCGTGCAGCCGGGACGGACGCGTATCCGCTGCCGGAACATGTTGATCGAGGCCCGCTTCGATGCGCGCGACCAGCGAGTTTAATTTGTTTGTGACATCCATCGGGGCACCGCTACGGTCCGCTCAACTTTAGCTTCCGCCGCAATGCCGACCCTAGAACTCGTTTGCAAACGCCTTTTCGCGGACTCCTCGTGGTTCATCAAGAGCATCGTAGGAGCACTGCTGCTGGTGGTGCCCATCGCCAACTTCCTGGCCTTCGGGTACCTCTACGGCATGGTGGAGCGTGCGCGTCGCGGCGACTCGGTGGTGCTGCCCGAGTGGGGAGAGTGGCGGCGCCTGTTTTTTGACGGGATCGCGGCCTTCGTGATCTTCCTGGTGCTGGGGGTCGCCCCGCTGGCGATCGCCTGGCTCTTCACGCTGCCGCTGCGGACCCTGGAATGGGGCTCCTTCGTCTACCTGCCCATGGTGCCGGTGGTGCTGGTGGTGGCCCCGCTGGTGGTCGCCGGCATTTATCAGTACCAGAAACGCGAACTGTATGCGGATGCCTTCCGGGTCTCGGTGCTGGTCTCGATGCTGCGGGCGACCCGCGGGCGGTTCGTGCTGCCCACGCTGGCACTCATCGGCTTCTGCGTCACCGGCTACCCGCTGATGAGTTTCACGGTTTTTGTGGGTTGGGCGGCGAGCTGGACCTATTACGCGGCCTATTTCCGCTTCATCGAGGAAACGCGCCGGGGCGGCGTGAAGGTTTGATTTTTTGGCGGACTTGGGCACCTAAGCGCGCGGTATGCCGACCTACGATTACTTTTGTCCCAAGTGTGAACACGAGTTCGAAGCCTTCCAGTCGATGAAGGACGAGCCGCTGAAGACCTGCCCGAAGTGCAAAAAACGCGCGTTAAAACGGCTCGTCGGCGGCGGCGCGGGGCTGATATTCAAGGGATCGGGTTTCTACATCACCGACTACAAGAACAAGCCGGCGGCCGAGGCGAAACCCTCGTCCGAAGGCGCCAAGTCCGAAAAGACCGACAAGCCCGCCAAGACCGAGAAATCGACGAAGTCCGACGCCAAGGCAGCCAAATAGACTTTCACCCTCAACCCTCCGCCCGCCATGTCCCGTTCGCAGTCCCCCGCCTCGCCCAGTCTGATCGAAGTGACCCTCGGCGCACTGCTGAGCCTGATCCTGGGGGCGGTGCTGGCGGCCGGCTACCTGGCGGCGCAGCCGGTGGAGACGGTGCGGTCGCTGCCGAAGGAACCCGACGAGGACAAGGTGTATTACGTGACGGGTTCGGCGCGCAGCTCGCTCGGGCGGCAGTGGCTGCGCAAGAAGCAGCTGCTGGTGGAGCAGGGGGCGTTGGAGATCGAACTCAACGAAGACGAACTCAACACCTGGATGTCGTCCTCGGAGTCGAAGCCGGACGGCGAGGCCGAGTCGGGCATGGTGGTGGCGCGGGGCATCAATTTTCGGGTTGACGAAGGGGTTCTGCAGATCGGCCTGCCGTGCACGTTTTCCCTGGCCGGCGTGACGCGCGACATCGTGGTGCAGGCACGCGGTGATTTCGAACGGAGCGGCGATGTGTATGTCTTCGAGCCCCACACGCTGTTGATCGGGCAGTTCGACGCCGCGCGGCTGCCCGTCGTGGGCGACTTCATCTACGGCTGGCTGCTGGGCCGGCAGGAGATCCCCGCTGAACTCGAGACGGCCTGGAAGTCCCTCAGCCGCGTGGCGATCGAAGGCAACGAGTTGAAGCTCGAACGCCGCTGAGACGGTTCGTCGGCGGCGACGCAACCACCTGCGGGCCGCGAGCCACGGGAAAGGGAGGTGCGCGCTCTTAATCGTTTTTGAGGCGATTGCCGAATTAGTTATCGGACAGTCAGAATCTGATCGATTCCAGCTTGACGACTTAGAGTTCCCTTTCCCATTTCGAGGCAATCCCTCGACTGCTGTTTTTTGGTTCGATGGTTGAACCCTGGCCTGTTCGACCGGTTGGAACTCCGATTCACGAATCGAGTTTCCGTCCCCTCCCTAACCGCGTGCGGGATTCGCACGCAAGTCCTCCTCCTAACCCCGTGGAGATGGGCGCTTCGGCGCCGGTCTTCCGTTGAACTCAGGCCATGCTTCGACAATCGTTCGCTGTCTTCCTTCTGGTTGGCACCTGTGGGACAACCACCGCCCAAATAGCCGATCGTGGATTACCTCCTTCAACCCATGCACCAACCACCCTGACCGACCCGGATTTGGCGGATCAGAGTGCGGAGTCAAACCAAGCTTGGTTCACCCTGCGGGACGAGTTCAGGGGCCGGGGGCGAGGGCAAGGCAACCGACCGGACAGGGATCTCGACAAGCAGAGTCCGGTGGCGCGGACGCGGGCCGCCATCGAGCTCGCGGATAAGGCGAAGTCGTTCTACGGCCGCTATCCGCAACACCCCCGAATGGTTCAGGCCCGCAAGTTGGAGGTGCTGGCGCTTCTGGACGGGGATGGCGAGGGCGACGCCGATCATGAGGTGGGAAAGCGGCTATCGCATACCGCCATGGCGATGCGAAATGACCCCCGTTTGCCGGAGAATGAGCGGGCGGAAGTGGCCGGTTTTTATGATTTCCATCAGGCGTTCAAGGACCTGCGCCGCCAGGAGGATGCTGTGCCGGTACTTGGCCGGGTGGCCCGTCGACTGATCAAAGAGTTTCCGCAGCAACCACAAGGGTACCAGTCGCTGCTGGGGCTGGCTGAGAAGACTGGCGGGAAGGTGGGAATCGACCTTTCAACTGAGGTCGCAGATTCCTCAGGCCATCCAGAGTGGATACAGCGGGCCGTCGCACTGCGCACCCGCCTCTCATTGGTTGGTCGCAAACTTAACGAGGTATCCGACTCCGTCGTCGCGCGCGAAAATGGCAAGGGTAGGGTGATGATGATTTACACTTGGGCCGCCGCGGTTCCCGGCACTGTTGAGATGGGCCAGGCTTTAAACCAAGGGCAGGCCCGTTCCCTCGATTTGGTGGGGGTCAACTTGGATGACTCGGCCGGGCTGGCGGCAGCGCAAGAACTCGCCGAGTCCGCTCCGCTGCCGGGACAGCAGGTGTTCGTGGCCGACGGAGAAAGCCAAGCGGGATGGGCCTCCGCTCTCGGCCTTGATAGTCCCGGTCTGCTGGTGGTGGCCGATGGTGACGGCGTGGTGCGCCAAGTTCTGCGAGTCCATGACTACACCCAACCGCTCCATGGCGTGGCGATCACG
The DNA here is from genome assembly GCA_965652375.1 of uncultured Opitutus sp. GTDB lineage: Bacteria > Verrucomicrobiota > Verrucomicrobiia > Opitutales > Opitutaceae > Actomonas. The sequence continues at coordinate 4,953 of CBFGUO010000001.1, read as the reverse complement.
GGAGGTCGGAAATGAAGACCGGAAATTATCTTCGCAGCCTGCTGCTGGGCGGATCGCTGTTCGCGATGGTGTCCTCAGCGAGAGCGGCCGTTTGGGCCTCGTGGGACTCCATGGTCTCTACCAGTGTGCCGCAGGGGGCGAACATGACCGTCAACGGCTGGGGAGGAGACTCTCAGACCAACGGCCCGGGTCCGGGTTTCGTGGCTAATGTATACGTCGACGGCAGCTTCAAGACCCAAGTGCCGATGACCGTTTATCGGCCGGACCTCCAGTCCAGCCACGGCTCGGGGTGGGCCTACGCGGGATTCTCGGCGACCTTCAGCACGACGGGACTGTCCGTCGGCAATCATACGATTGATATTTGGATCGGCGGCGGTCCCTCAGGCTGGGTGCACAAGACAGTGCCCTATGTTCAGGGCACCGGTACATTTACGGTTACCCCGGCTTCAAACCCTCCCACCGGTTCGGTCAGCGGTTCGACAAACGGCATCACTGCATGGGGAGGGAGCTATCAATTTCACCCCGGCTCCAACCTGAGCAGCTATGGCTGGAACGTGCTCTACAACGGAGGCCTCCTCGGCAACAATTTCTACGCGAACAGCCAAAACATCATGTGGGGTTACGGGAGCGGGCCGGGAACCTACAAATTCTCGGTTAATATGAGTGGTCCCGGCGGTGGTGCGAGCACGAACACCATCACGACCATCACCGAGGTGCCGCGGCTCCACGTGGACGCCGTTAATGGCGCACCACCGAACTCGTTTTCGCTTTACCAAGGCCAAGCCATCACTGCATCGGGTTGGGCACTGGACTACCAAAATGGTGCGCCGATGAGCGTTCGTTTGTTCGTCGATGGCATCGAGCGCTCCGGGGCGGTGTCCAATGGGCAATACCGTGGAGATGTTCACAACGCCTCCGTGTCCTATGGATGGTCGCCGGGCAACAACGTCACCTACTCCGGCTGGACGGCCAATTTTAGCAGTGGCAGTTTGTCGACCGGTTCGCACAGCATGTTTCTGCGGGTGACCGATTCATTCGGGTACACGAGCAACTCGCCGAACTATAATTTCACCGTCAACCCCCTTTCAGGTCAGCCCGCGGTATCGTCGGCCCATGCGACCATCGGCGTCGGCCAGACTTGGACACCGGCCTATTACGGCGGGGCGGGAAGCGGCAACTGGCAGTTTGTCGTCGGAGGCCAGAGCAACTGGCCGACCAACGGTGCTACCGGCAGCGCTTTTCCCACCGATGCCAACATTCAAACTTCCTGGATCCCTCCTACTCCCGGTACCTACGAGTTCTGGGTGCGCAAGTTGGGCGATGCGACCCATGCGATGAGCAACCAGGCAGGACCGTATACGCTGACCGCAAACGCATCGAACCAAGCCACGGTGAGTTTGTCAGCTTCGTCGACGAGCATCACGGCCGGACAGAGCGTGACTTTTACGGCGTCGGGCGGATCGGGCACGAAGACCTACACCTGGGGCGGTTCGGCTTCGGGAACCGGCACGAGCAAGACGGTGGCCTTCCCCAACACGGGAACCTATCAGGTAACGGTCTACAACCCGGCCAACGGCAACTACGGGCAGTCCAATACCGCGACGGTAACGGTCAACGTGGGGGTGACTGGTCAGGCAGCAGTGAACGTGTCAGCTTCGTCGACGAGCATCACGGCCGGACAGAGCGTGACTTTTACGGCGTCGGGCGGATCGGGCACGAAGACCTACACCTGGGGCGGTTCGGCTTCGGGAACCGGCACGAGCAAGACGGTGACCTTCCCCAACACGGGAACATATCAGGTAACAGTCTACAACCCGGCCAACGGCAACTACGGGCAGTCCAACACGGCGACGGCCTCCATTGCGGTCGGGGTGGCTGGCTCGGGAACCGGCTTGACCGGAGCCTACTATCCCAACCGATATCTCACCGGTTCCGCCACCGTGACCCGGACGGACGCGACGGTCGATTTTGACTGGGGCACGGGCTCGCCAGCCGGCGGGATCGGAGCCGACAACTTCTCAGTGCGCTGGCTGGGCGAAATCCAGGCACCGTTGAGTGGCATCTATACCTTCACGACGACCTCGGACGACGGCATCCGACTTTGGGTCAACAATCAGCTATTGCTGGAAAACTGGACCGATCACGGCCCCACCAACAACAGCGGGGTGATCACGCTCACCGCCGGCCAGAAATACCCGATCAAGATCGAATACTATGAGAATGCCAGTGGCGCCGTGGCCAAGCTGCTTTGGCAATATCCCGGGGTTAGCCAGCAAGTCGTCCCGACCACCTACCTGTACCCAGCCTCGGCCGGTACAGGCGCGCCCAGTGTGCCGACGAACTTGAACTTCACGAATGTGACCAGTTCGAGCTTCAGTCTGAATTGGAACGCGTCGAGCGGTGGAACCGTACCGATCAGTTACGAAGTCCGCAAAGGCTCCGCGACCTACCAGAGCAACATTACCACGACCTCTTGTTGGATCAGTGGCCTGACTCCAGGCGAGGCTGCCACCTACACGGTCCGGGCGAAGAGCGCCGACGGCATTTGGTCGGGCTGGTCCAACGGGTTGATGGTCGCCTCCGAAAGCTCTCCCCCCGTCGGAGTCGGGACAGGGGAAACCTTCTGGGTGGATCTACCCTGGTATGGCGCCAGCGGCGGTGACGGGATCATGGACGAGGTCTACGGCGGCGGAACGGAAAGGTTCAACTATTCGGTCAGCCGGTGGTATTCCAACTGGCAGCCCCCCTCCGACGTGTGGATCAATCTATACTTTGCGAAGCTCGACCTGCTGCAATTCCTCCAGGTGGGGAGTATCTTCTACCATCGGGGTGACAGTCCCTACGACGGTGGAGGACCTTCGCCGGATCCGCTCATCTATCTGGATTTCAGCCTGGAGTTCAGGTGGGACTCGTGGATTTACGAAGAACTCCTGTTCGGCAACTACGAGACCGACTACGATGTGGAGTTCATGATCGATCTGCCTGACAGCGCGTGGTGGTCGATCTATGAAGACCGGTCGCCGTACGATGAGGTGGATTTTGATGACTGGGAACCCCTGCAGTCCGGCAACGGCCATCAGGCGGGCCCGGAGAGCCTAATCTCGATTTATCTGATGGGTTCAACGCGCCTGCAAAACAGCAAGTTCTTCCTGGTGGAGCACGGCAAACCGCTGGGATCAATTACGGTTGAGCTTGGAGGCCAAACCCTGGTCTTAAATGCCGATGGCTCGCTGAGCGGTTTCGGCCTGCCGGCCGGAATGAATTTCGCGGGTGCGAATTCCTTCGTCCGATTCGAGATCGATTCGCTGGTCATCGAAGTCGTGACCGAACTGGCCGTGAACGTGCTGAAGGCCGCTGGCGTTACCGTGCCAATCGGCACGCCGGTGACGCTGTCGAATGGCACGACCATCCTGCTCGATGCGGCGGGCAATGTTGAAGTCGTGACGCCCGGAGGTTCCGTGGTGAAGGGAAACATTCATACCAAGGGCGGATCCATCGTCGGTCCGTCCGCATCCGGGGTGCCTGGAGCGGGGTGGGGCATCGAGGTCCTGCCCAACGGGACCACCCGAATCATCGCTCCGGTCGGAGCATCGGCGGCCACCCAGGTTCTGGTTCGCGCGATCAACGCTGCGGGCAAGGTGTTGCAGGAAGGGGCGGGGGCGGTGTGGGTGCTCAAGGACATCCTGGGCAACACCAGCTCGATTCCCGTGGGCAGCGGCTCCCTCCAGGTGGGCGTCAATTCCAGCGGCGCCGTGCAATTGGGCGTGCAGGTCGGAGAGAAGCCACCTGTATGGTTCTACTTCGGCAAACCCGTCATGAGACCCGATACCGACTGGAGCGGGGATATCGGCGAATTTGAGGATACCAGCGTATCCCGGCGCTACATTCTCGTGCCCAACGAAGGAGACGAAAATGCGGCAATCCCGGGCGATGACGCCGCCAACCTGGTGGTGGACGGGCAGGCGGACGTGGACGACTTCCACCCCGTGATGCTGGACCTGCGGGCGATGCTGGTGAACTACCCCGAGGGCGGAGACTACAGCTACCGCTTGTGGCACGCGGAGTCCGCGTTAAATTTCGTCTACACCCGTCTCAAGCGCAGCACGGCCTTCGACTACCTTACCGACACCAGCGCGACCTATGGGCCCAGCCGGAATCAACCCGTCTCCTCGGCCACCGTGGTCCCGATCACGGCGGTGGGGGTCGACCTCAACACCGACTTCCTCCGGGATATCCGGGAGCAGGACAAGGGCGTGATCCTCGTCGAAGCCAAACACTGGACCGAGCAACCGCTCGTTCTGGACGTGCTGGACGGCAACGACCTGCTCGACCGCGTCTACCTGCACATCGGCAAGATGGGACTGTCGGTCGACGCAAACCGGGATGGGAACGTCGATTTCGGCGAAATCGCATCAAGTGCGACTCCATTCAGGTTTTGGATTAATAATGATGATGATCATGTGAGCACATTCGGAGGATCCGACGATCAAGATCGTGTGCCTGTGCAGCAGGCTGATTGGTCGAATCATTTAATTGATTGCCAGCGTGACCTTGAAGATTTTTCCCGTATGTGGATATACATAGATGGAATTCATGAGAAACTGAAAAGCGCCGAACTGTTCGCTGGACTAAGGTGGAGTAATATATCCGGGACGCCAGCAATTAAAGTATTTAGGCATTCGGAATCCGACGGCGGGACTGGCTATTTGACCGATTCAGCTATTGCTTATCAAGAGTATGCCGATGGCGGTTCGGCTGACGTATTACCGCTGACTGATATTTCTGGACAGAATAACGATTACTTAGTGGAGGGTTCAGCTCCGTATGTTCTTCCTTCAAGTTTTTTCAGTGGACTTGCTCAGGGGGGGGCAGGGGCTCACATACTTTTTGAGGGGTGCAAGGGCGGCGTCAAGCGGCGAGTGCACTGTCTTTTGATATAGCCTCATGAAAGGC